>NZ_JBIVLH010000008.1:0-343619 GCF_044751185.1 Streptomyces sp. NPDC088733 | reverse complement strand
TCTCCGGGCCCTCCAAATCGGCGGCGGCGGTGGTGGCGGGGGGGGGGGCCCCCTTGGGGCCTTAGGGGGGCGGGGGGGGGGGGGGGGGGGCCCGGGCCGCGCGGCCCGGGCCCCCGCCCCCTGTGCGCCGTGTCGGGGAACGAAGGTCAGCGATGCGCCTTGGCACGGTCCAGGGCGGCGACGCCCACCGCGGCCAGCGCGATCTGGATGAGCCACTCGATCCAGTCCACGCCCTTGGTGTCCGCGACGCCCACGCCCGCCGCGATGGCCGAGCCGATCAGCGCCGCGACGATGCCGATCAGAATCGTCCAGATCACGCCGATGTGCTGACGTCCCGGGACCACCAGACGTCCCAGAATTCCGATGATCACGCCGATGATGATGGCACTGATGATGCCCGAGATCTCCATGGCCGCCTCCCTGTGAACAAGCTCGTCGCCCGTCATGTGCCCCCGATAGCCCCCCGCATGCCGCCCACATCCTGTGGGCCTTCCGGGCGGCGGCGGGGGCGACACGGACGACCTCCCGCCCCGGAGGCGAAGGCGGTGCTGTGATCGGTCCGCCCCGTCCGATCCCAGCGATCGGCCCCGCCGCACCGAGGAGCGCCATGGCCGCCGCCGCACAGGACTTCGCCGGGCTCGGCGGGGCGATCGACGTCCACGCCCACTACATCACCCCGTCCTACCGCAGGGCGCTGGTCGCCGCCGGGCACACACGCCCCGACGGCATGCCCGCGATCCCCGAGTGGAGCCCGGGGAGCGCCCTGGCGCTGATGGACGCGACCGGTGTCGCGACGGCCATGCTGTCCGTCTCCTCCCCCGGTGTGTCGTTCGGGGACGCGGCCGCACGCGCGGCGCTGGCCCGTACGGTCAACACGGAGGGCGCCGCCGTCGCCGCGGAGCATCCCGGGAGGTTCGGACTGCTGGCGTCGCTCCCGCTGCCCGACGTCCGGGCCGCCCTGGCGGAACTGGGGTACGCGCTGGACGTCCTCGGCGCGGACGGCGTGATCCTGCTGACCAACCACGACGGGGTGTATCTCGGGGACCGCGGCTTCGAGCCCCTGATGGCGGAGCTGGACCGGCGCGGGACCGTGGTGCTCCTGCATCCGACGTCCCCCGCCTGCGGGGAGCGGACCGCCCTCGGATTCCCGCGCCCGATGGTCGAGTTCCTCTTCGACTCGACCCGCGCGGTCGCCGAACTCGTCCTGCGGCGCGTGACGGAGCGGTACCCGCGCATCCGGTTCGTCGTGCCGCACGCGGGTGCGGCGCTTCCGGTCACGGCCGACCGGATCGCCGCGTTCGCGCGGATGTCCGGCACGGACGTCGACGTCCTGGCGGCGCTGCGCGGGCTGCACTACGACGTGGCGGGCGCCGCCCTGCCCCGCGCGCTGCCCGCGCTGCTCGCCCTCGTCGCCCCCGACAGGCTGCTGTACGGCAGCGACCACCCGTTCACCGCGGCGCCCGTCGTCACGTCCCTGGCCGCCGCACTGGCCGCCACGGACGCACTCGACGCCGCCGGGAAGCACATGATGACCTCGGGCAACGCCCGCGCCCTGTTCGGACGTCCGGCCTGACGACTTCCCGCCGGCCCGTCGTCCCGGGCCCCGTCGGGGCGCGGGTCAGCGGAAGAGGCGCGGCGGGGTGGCGGTGCCGTGCACCCGCTTGGCGTGCTTCGCGTACAGCCGCGGCGCGAGGAACGGCAGGATCAGCCGGGCGGGTCCCGGAGCCTCGGCGAGGACCGCCTTGATCACCTCGGGGTCCCCCTCGTACATCGCCATGCCGAAGGCGAGCGGCAGCGCCTTCTTCGGCATCTCGCTCATGCCGTGCTCACCGAGCTGCCGCCACTCGGCCGCGGTGACGTACTTCTCGGCCAGGGGAAGGATCCGCTGCTCCTCCATGGACATGTGCTCCAGCAGCGCGTCCAGCAGCCGGTCGAACACCTCGGCCAGTTCGTGGCCGCCGCGCGCGGTGGACCGCCACTCCGGGAGCAGGCGGATCGCCTCGGCGTTCGCGGCCTCGATGGCGTGGTGCTGCTCCTCCATCACCGGGACGATGGCCTCGGCCTCCTCCTGGCCCCGCTCCTGGAGCAGCGGCCACAGGATCAGGTCCTCGCCGTCGTGGTGGAAGTGCAGGAGCCGGCAGACGAACTCGGCGTGGGCGCCGACGACTTCCGAGCGCTTGGTGTCGTTCGGCAGCACGTCCCGCACGAGCTGCGGGAGCAGGCCGAATTCACGACGGATCATGGTGTGCGCCATGTACATGTCTCGGACATCGGCCATGGGCTCGCTGCTGGTCCTGCTGGTCGGATTCACTGCTTCCTCGGCTTCCCTGACTCGATAGCGGGGACTGCACTGTCACACCATGCGGAGCCACCGGTGCCGCCGCAGGGGCTGAACCCCGGGCCCGTCACCGGCTCCGGGCCTCAAACCGCACCGTCGCGATTCGGCCGCGGCCGTGGCAAACAGTGTCAGATGTTGAATCATTTATCAAACATTGCGATCCGCGGGCAGTGCCCCGACCCGGCCCGCCGGAACGGGGGGAACGCCCCGCGCCAAGACCCCCGACAGGCTCAGCACAGGACGC
Source organism: Streptomyces sp. NPDC088733 (assembly GCF_044751185.1). Taxonomy (NCBI): domain Bacteria; kingdom Bacillati; phylum Actinomycetota; class Actinomycetes; order Kitasatosporales; family Streptomycetaceae; genus Streptomyces; species Streptomyces sp. NPDC088733. The sequence goes on along the minus strand of NZ_JBIVLH010000008.1, from coordinate 341,037 downwards.
TCCCGTATTCCCGGCATGGGTCTCCCCACAGATCCACACCGGGAGTCTTCCACGCGGCCCGTCCCCAGGGGGGCACATCACGAGGTCACCGCCACAACCGTGGCGTGATTCCCTCGGTCCGCCCGACCGACGCGAGTGACACCGTAGCAAACCAAAACGTCTTGCAAACACTGTCATCGCTCCGGTGCCCGGACGAACCACGCATTCCCTGATGATCAGCCCAGCCCTGCCGGGCGTCTCGGCTCAGAAATACACCGTGTCACAATGGATCGTGTGAACCACGCCCGGCCCTTCGGGACGCCCCTGCGCAGCCCCGCCGCGCCGGCTCCCCTCCGGGGGCACAGCGGTGTGGACTGTCACCGTGTCACCACGTCGCGTACTAATCTGGGTACCAGGCGGATCGCCGTGTCCCGTATGCTGCGCGCACTCCTCACGGGTACGGCGGCAAGGACGCCGGGCGCGCACGACACGGGGACGAAGGCACAGGGCCGAGGATGAGAGGGCGCATGGTCTTCATCACGCACACTGCTCGTGACATCGAGGCCACCGCTCGGGCGCTCCAGGACGAACTCGAGCGCCTGGAAGCCCAGCGGCACGGCCTGGAGCGGGAGTTGGCCGCCGTCGTCGCGCACCTCGGTTCCGTACGCAGGGCCCTCGGCGCCCTCCACAAGCTGATGCCCGCCGTTCCCTTCGACGGGATCACCGGTGACGTCGCCGCGGACGAGGGGCAGCGTTTCCCCCTCGCGGCCGAGGACTTCCAGGCGCCGGACGAGGACGCGGCAGCGGCGGTTGCGGACGAGGCCGCCGGAGCGGCGCCGTCACCCGTCGGCACCCGCGGCGACCGGTCCGGCGCGGCCGCCGTACCGGGCAACTACGGCAGGCTGACCGAGCAGATCCTGGAGTACCTGGCCACCACCGGCGGCGCCCAGGTGCGGGCCCGCGACGTCGCCGCCGCCCTGGGCCGCGACGCGAACGCGGGCAGCATCAACGCGGTACGCAGCACGCTGGACCGCCTCGTCGGCGCCTCCCGGGTACGGCGCACCGGGCGCGGTCTCTACCGAGCGGCTTCCTGAGCATTTCCCTCCACGACGGCGCAGTGCTCGTATGGAGCCAGTTGTCATGCACACGTCATATAGTTCGACAGTCAACGTCTTGCTTGTCAGTCAATGACAACTGTGTCTATAGTCGCCGCATGAGTCCGGGGCGCATCCGGACCGCAAGGAGCGCAGACATGAGCACCACCCCCACCCCCGGCAGGCCCTGCTGGGTCGAACTCGGGTCGCCCGACCCCGAGGCCGCCGCCGCCTTCTACGGCGCGCTCTTCGGCTGGGAGTTCGCGCGGGACACCCCGCAGGAGGGACACCGCACGGCCCTGCTCCAGGGGCGGCCGGTCGCCGGGCTACGGCCCGTGGGCGAGCCGGCACGGCCGGGCTGGACGACGTTCGTCGCCGTGCCCGATGCCGCCAGGACGGCCGGCGCGGTCGCCGCCGCCGGTGGCAGCGTGCTCCCGTCGCCCGGCGGGGACGACGTGCACGTCACCGATCCCGCCGGGGCGCGGTTCGCCCTCCGCGAGTCCGGCGCGCGGCAGACCGTCACGCCGGCCAGCGAACCCGGCACCTTCGCGTGGAGCGAGCTCGTCACCGACGACGCCGACGCGTCGGCCGCCTTCTACGGCTCCCTCTTCGCATGGGAGGCCGGCCCCGCCGAGGCACCGCTGGGCCGCCGGGCCTGGCACCTCGCGGACACGCAGGTCGCCCTGCTCCTTCCCCGGCCACCGGGGATGCCCGCGGAGCTCCCGCCGTACTGGGACGCGTATTTCACGGTCGCGGACGCGGCGGAGAGCGCGGCGCGCGCCTCGGACGCGGGCGGCACCGTGCTCATGGGGCCGACGGACACCGGCGCGGGCCGCATCGCGGTGCTGCTCGACCCGCAGGGCGCCGTCTTCACCGTCATCGCGCACCGGAGTTGAGGAGGACCGCCATGTCGTCCGTCACGGGAAGGGCCGGCATCGTCACGGGTGCCGGATCGGGGCTCGGCGAGGCGGCGGCCAAGCGCCTCGCCCGCGAGGGCGCACGGATCGTCGTGGCCGACGCGGACAGCGCCGGCGCCGCGCGTGTGGCCCGTGAGATCACTGCCGCGGGCGGCGAGGCCGTGCCCTTTGAAGCCGACGTCCGGGTCGTCGAGGACACCGAGCGAATGGTCGAGTTCACCGTCGCCGCGTACGGCCGGCTCGACATCGCCTTCAACAACGCGGGGGTCACGCCCCGGCTCGTCGACACCCACGAGATAGCCCCACCCGACTGGGCTCGCGTCATCGAGGTCAACCTGACCGGCGTCTTCCACAGCATGCGGGCGCAGTTGTCCCGCTTCCTCGCGCAGGGCGACGGTGGGGCGATCGTGAACATGGCGTCCACCGCCGGCGTCATGGCGCACGCCGGACGGGCGGCGTACGCGGCCTCCAAGCACGGCATCATCGGCCTGACGCGTTCCTCGGCCGTGGAGTACGCCGGGCGCGGCATCCGCGTCAACGCGGTCGCGCCGGGCCCGATCGACGCCCCTTCCGCCCGCGCGCTGCCGCCCGAGGTGCGTGCCGCGATCGCGGCGAAGACGGCGATGAACCGCACCGGTGGTGTGGAGGAGGTGGCCGCGGTCGTGGCGTTCCTCCTCTCCGACGAGGCGTCGTTCGTCACGGGCTCCGTCTACGAGGTCAACGGCGGGCAGACGCAGCTCTGACCCGGCATCGCCTGACAGGAATGTCGACGGGCGGCCGCATTGTCAGTGACCGATAGGCTGGGCCCATGGGCAGCGCGGACGCAGCACGATCGGGCCTTCGGGAGATGACGCGGCAGACGGTGCGGTCGCAGATCGCCGACCGCGCGATGGCGCTGTTCATCGAGCACGGCTTCGAGAAGACCACCATCGAGCAGATCGCGGCCGAGATCGGCATGTCCGGGCGGAGCGTCTCGCGCTACTTCGCCAGCAAGGAGGACATGGTCGTCGGGAATCTGACCGCCATCGGTCAGGGGATCGCCGACCGGCTGGCGGCACGGCCCGTGGACGAGCCCCTGTGGCAGGCGCTGCGGCACGCAGTGGACGGCCACGTGGACGCCCTGGACCGCGACCCCGACGGCAGGCTCCTGGCCACGTCGGTGATGCTCGCCGGGACGCCCGGGCTGCGCGGCGCGCTGGCGAAGAAGCAACTGGAGTGGCAGGAGCTGCTGGTCCCCCTCGTCGCGGCCCGACTCGACGGCGAGCGGCGGGAGTTGCGGGCCCGTGCCGTCACCACGGCCGTACTGGCCTGCCTCAACACGGCCGTCACCGCATGGACGGAGAGCGGCGGCACCGAGCGCGTCGGGGTCCTGCTCGACGTGACGCTGGAGGCCGTCCGGGCCGCCGCCGCCCAGCCGCGCTGACCCCTGCGCGGCATCCGCGTCGACGCGGTCGCGCCCTCGCCCGCACTCCGTGCGCCGAACCCGGAATAGGACGTCGCACATCCGTCTTAGATTATGGTGAGTATCTAAGGACGCGCTGGCGCGTCGACGAACGAGAGGGATCAGCATGTCCACAGCATCGGCCGGAACGGCACTCATCACGGGCGCGACCGCGGGCCTGGGCGCGGCCTACGCGGAGGAGCTGGCCGCACGGGGGTACGACATCGTCATGGTCGCCCGGGACCAGGCGCGGCTGGAGAAGGCCGCCGCGAGCCTGGCGGAGCGCTCGGGGCGCGAGGTCTCGGTCGTGAGCGCGGATCTCTCCACCACTGAGGGCATCAGGGCCGTCGAGGCCCGGCTGGCCTCCGACACGGCGATCGACATCCTGGTCAACAACGCGGGCAACGCGCTGTTCGGCCCGCTGTCCGCGGCGGATCCGGACCAGCTGGAGTCGCTGATCACGCTCAACCTGACGTCCGTCACCCGGATCGCGGCGGCCGCGGCCAAGGCCTTCGCCGGGCGCGGCGCGGGCTCGATCGTCAACATCTCGTCCGCGTTCGCGCTGAACACCCCGCCGGTCGCCGCGGTGTACGGCGCGGCCAAGGCGTACGCGATCACCTTCACCCAGGCGCTGGCCCAGGAGTTCGCCGACTCCGCGGTGCGGGTGCAGGTCGTGGTCCCGGGCGCGCTGGAGACGACGATCTGGGACGGCTCGGGCATCGAGCTGGACCAGCTGCCCAAGGAGGTCGTGATGTCCCCGCGCGACGCCGCCCGGGCGGGACTCGCCGGTCTCGACGCGGGCGAGCTGGTGACGATCCCCTCGCTGCCGGAGTACGGCACCTGGAAGGCGTACGACGAGGCCCGCATCGCGCTCGCCCCGGTGCTCTCGCGGTCGCAGCCGGCGGAGCGCTACGCCGCGCAGGCGTAGCGGCACAGCGGGCCCGGTGCCCCCCCGGCGGGGGGCACCGGGCCCGCGTGCGGAGCCGGTCGGTCAGGCGCCTTCGGCGGCGCGGTGGGCGTGCCCCGGGTACACGCCCATGAAGCGCACCTCCGAGGAGAAGAAGCGCAGCTCCTCCAGGGCCAGGGCGACCCTGCTCTCGTCGGGGTGGCCCTCGATCTCGATGTAGAAGCGGCTGGCCTTGAGCCCGGCGCCGACCTGGTAGCTCTCGATCTTGGTGATGTTGACGGCGTTGCTGGAGAAGCCGCCCAGCGCCTTGTACAGCGCGCTCGGGATGTTGCGCACCGAGAAGAAGAGGCTGGTCATCATCGGCTCACCGGTGACCTCGGGCAGCTGCGCGTCCCGTGACAGGACGACGAAGCGGGTGGTGTTGTCGTGGGTGTCCTCCACACCGCTCCGCAGCACCTTCAGCCCGTAGAGGGCGGCGGCGCCGGGCGGAGCGAGCGCGGCATGCCGCGGGTCGCCCAGCTCGGCGACCTCGCGCGCGGCACCGGCGGTGTCGTCGCTGACGAGGGTCTGCCAGCCGCCCTCGCGGATGATCTTCCGGCACTGACCCAGGGCGTGCACGTGGCTGCGGACGCACCGCACGTCGTCCAGCGACGCGCCCGCGACGCCCATCAGGTCGAAGCGGATGGGCAGGAAGTACTCGGCGATGATCGACAGACCGGAGTCCGGGAGCAGGTGGTGGACGTCGGCGACGCGGCCGGCGGCGGAGTTGTCCATGGGGATGACCGCGAGGTCCGCGGTACCCAGCGTCACCGCCTCCAGGGCCTGCTCGAAGGTCGTGCAGGGCAGGTCGCGGCTTCCGGGGTACAGGTCACGGGCCGCGGCGGCCGAGTTCGACCCCGGCTCTCCCTGGTAGGCGATGGTCACCATGTGCGTGTCGGTATCTCCGGCTCGGGGCTGGCCGCGACCGTCGGTCGGCGGCGCGTACGGGACCGGAACGGTTATGCGCCGCTTCGACCCACTCCTGGCATGTTACTGGGATCACCTGCGGAACCGTGCGGGCGGGCCGTCCCGGCGGGCCCGCGGCGGTAGGCCGGCCGGGCCCGCGGGGCGGCAGGTCACCAGGGCAGCGGGCCGTTGCGGTCCGTGAAGGTGCCGGTGGGGCCGTCCCCGCCGATCGTGGCGAGCATCACGATCGCCTCGGCGCCCTGCTCGGGGCTCTGGATGCCCTCGCCGCTCAGGCCGTGCAGGTCGGTGGCGCTGAAGCCGGGCTCGACGGCGTTGACCCGCATGGTGGGCAGGCCCTTGGCGTACTGGACGGTCAGCATGTTCACCGCGGCCTTGGCGGAGGCGTAGACGGGCGTCACGAAGTGGGACTCGTGCCGCGCGGGGTCCTGGACCACGGTGAGGGAGCCGAGTCCGCTGCTGACGTTCACCACGACGGGGCTGTCCGACGCCCGGAGCAGCGGCAGGAAGGCATGCGTCACGCGCACCAGGCCGATGACGTTCACGTCGAAGACGTGGGTCATGTGGGCGGCCGTGGCCTGCTCGGCGTCGACCATGCCCTCGAAGACGCCCGCGTTGTTGACCAGGACGTCGAGGCGGCCCTCCTGGCGGCGCAGTTCCTCGGCCGCCGCGCCGACGGAGGCGTCGTCGGTGACGTCGAGCCGGACGAAGCGGGCACCGAGGTCCTCGGCGGCGGCCCGGCCCCGTGCGGTGTCGCGGGAGCCGATCCAGACGGTGTGCCCGAGCGCGATCAGCCGCCGGGCGGTCTCGCGGCCCAGGCCCTTGTTGCCGCCGGTGACGAGTGTGGTGGTCATGGTGGACTCCTCGATGGATGTCGGTGTGCTGTCGGGGGTGGAGGGCGGGTGCGGCCCCGCCGGGCCGGGCGGTCGCGCCGGCGGGGGTGCCCGCCGGGGTCCGGCCGACAACCACCCTGCGCGGACGCCGTACCGGACGGCAGTGCCCTCGTGTTCATGGGAGTGAGAGGGCCAGGCACACGGCGGCCCGCCGCGGTTACCGTCGACCGCATGGACGGTACGAACGCACTCGGCGACTTCCTGCGGGCGCGCCGGGGCCTGGTCCGGCCCGAGGAGGCCGGCATCACGCCGGTGGGACTGCGGCGGGTGAAGGGCCTGCGCCGGGAGGAGGTCGCGCTGCTTGCCGGCATCAGCTCGGACTACTACCTGCGGCTGGAGCAGGGCCGCGACCGCAATCCCTCGGCGCAGGTGCTCGCCTCGATCGCCCGGGTGCTGCGGCTGGACGACGACGCCACCGCCCATCTGCTGGCGCTGGCGCGGACCGGCGCGGCCGGCAGGGCGCGGGCCCGGTCCACGGCGCGCAAGCCGCGGCTGGAGCACATGCCGCCGAGCATCCGGCAGCTGATCGACGGCTGGCCGGTCCATCCGGCCTGGGTGCAGAACAGGTTCTTCGACGTCCTCGGGGCGAACGCGCTCGGCGCGGCCCTGTCCCCGAACAACACCCGCGGCGTCAACCTGCTGCGGGCCGCCTTCCTCGATCCGGCGGAGCGGGACCGGCGCAGGGACTGGGAGGCGGTGACACGGGAGGGCGTCGCGACGCTGCGCGCGCAGGCCGGCCCGGGGGCCGAGGACCCGCGGCTGAACGAGCTCGTCGGTGAACTCTCCCTGCGCAGCGAGCGCTTCCGCCAATTGTGGGGACGCCACGACGTACGGCCCCAGAAGGGCCACCTCACCCGGCTGACCCACCCCCTGGTGGGCGACCTGGATCTGCAGGCCGACAAAATGACCGTGGGCGGCACCGACGGTTTTGTCCTCGTTGTACTGCACGCGGAACCCGGCAGCCGGGACGAGGAACTCCTGCGTCTGCTCGGGAGCCTCGCCGTCTCGGGCAGCGACGACCGGCAGCCCGGGCGGGACCGTCCCGTGACCGGCGAATCCTGAGCGCCGGACCGCCCCGAACCACCCCTCCCGGAAGGACCCCATGACCGGCACCGCCACGCCGTACGGCGCCTGGCCGTCACCGCTCACCGCACGGATCGCGACCGCCGGCACGACCGCGGGGCAGGTGGCCTCGCCGTCGTACCCCGGACTCGTCGGGGACGAGGTGTGGTGGATCGAACCGCGCCCCGCGGAGGACGGCCGCTCGGCGCTCGTGCGGCGGCGTGCCGACGGCTCCGTCACGGACGTGCTGCCGGTGCCGTGGAACGTCCGGAGCCGCGTCATCGAGTACGGCGGCCGCCCGTGGGCGGCCACGACCGGCGCACGGGGCGCGTTCGCCGTCTTCGTGAACTTCGCCGACCAGCGGCTGTACGCGTACGAGCCCGGCGTCCCCGGCTCCCTGCCGCGCCCGCTGACCCCGCTCTCACCCGTCGGCGGCGGACTGCGCTGGTCCGAGCCGGAGATCGACCCCGGGGGCGGCGAAGTCCGCTGTGTGCTGGAGGAGTTCACCGGCGAAGGGCCCGGGGACGTGCGAAGGGCGCAGGCCGCGGTGCCGCTCGACGGATCTGCCGCCGAGGACCGTGCGGCGGTGCGCGAACTGTGGGACGACGGGCACCGCTTCGTCTCCGGCGCCCGCTGGTCCGCGGACGGGCGGCAGGCGATCTGGCTCGCCTGGGACCACCCGCACATGCCGTGGGACGCGGCGGAGCTGCGCATCGCCGACATCGGCCCGGACGGCACGGCCCGGAACGCCCGGACGCTCCTCGGCGGCCCCGGCGAGCCGGTCGCGCAGGCAGAGTGGGGGCCGGACGGCCGCATACTGGCCGCCTGGGAGCACACCGACTGGTGGAATCTGTACTCCGTCGACCCGGGGACCGGCGCCGCCCGCCCGCTGCGTCCGGCCGAGGAGGAGTTCGCCGGCTGCCAGCGGCTCGGCCTGCGCTGGTTCGCGCCGCTCGGCGACGGGCGGCTCGCCGTGCTGCACGGCGTCGGCGGGCAGCGCCTCGCGTTCCTGGACCCCGGGGACGGCGCGCTGACGGACGTGCCGGGGCCCTGGACCGAGTGGCTGCCGCACCTGGACACCGATGGGACGCGCGTCGTCGGGGTCGCGGGCGGCACCCGCACGCCCTACGAGGTCGTCGAGGTGGACACCGCCACGGCGACGGGCCGGACGACGGGCCCGGCACCCCGGCTGCCCGTGCCGGACGAGGTGTTCCCGGAACCGGTGGCGCGGGTCTTCACCGGACCGGACGGGCGCCGGGTGCACGCCCATGTCCACGCGCCCCGCGGCCCGTTGGCCCACGGCCCCGGCAACGAGCTGCCCCCGTACGTCGTGTGGGCGCACGGCGGTCCCGGGCTGCGGGCCCCGCTCACCCTCAACGCGGAGATCGCGTACTTCACCTCGCGCGGCATCGGCGTCGTCGACGTCAACTACGGCGGGACGCCCGGCTACGGGCGCGCCTACCGCGAGCGGCTGCGCGAGCAGTGGGGCGTGGTGGACGTCGAGGACTGCGCGGCCGTCGCCCGGGCGCTGGTCGAGGAAGGGACGGCCGACGCCGGGCGCCTCGCGATCCGCGGGCACAGCGCGGGCGGCTTCACCGCCGCGCTGTCCCTGGCGGTCACCGACATGTACGCGTGCGCTGCACTGTACTACCCGGTCCTGGACCTCCGGTCGCTCGCCGCGGGGCTCACGCACGACTTCGAGTCGCACTACCTCGACGCCCTGGTCGGCCCGATGCGGTCGGTCCCCGAGCGCTACGAGGAGCGTTCCCCGGCCTTCCGCACCGCCGAGATGACCGTGCCGTTCGTGCTCCTCCAGGGCACGGACGACGTCATCTGCCCGCCCGAGCAGAGCGCGGCGTTCCTGCGCGACCTGCAGGGGCGGTCCGTCCCCCACTCCCACCTCGTCTTCGAGGGGGAGGGCCACGGCTTCCGCCGGCAGAACACCATGGTGGCCGCGCTGGAGGCGGAACTGTCCCTGTACGGACGCGTCTTCGGATTCACGCCGCAGGGGATCGAGGGCCCGCCACCGGCGGACCCCACCGGCACGCGGTGACGGCCGCCGCGGGCCGCTACCCGCCGGCCGCCCCGGCGTCCGGCGTCGCGGCCTCGCGCACGGCCTGAAGGATCTCCTCCGACAGGGGCGATCCCGCGGTGGCCCGGGACAGGAGGATGCCCCCCACGAGCGTGGCCAGGCCCACCAGCCCGGCCTTCCCGGGAGCGACCCAGTCGGCCATGTCGCGGACCCCCGCGGTGTAGGCGGCACGCCACTCGGGTTCCCGGGCGGCGTCGCCGCCGAAACCGGCGGCGGGGCACCCGCTGCCGGGGGCGTCGCGGTGGTCCGTGGAGAGGTACATGGCGCGCAGCGCGGACACGGCCGCGTCGTGGCTGCCGCTGTCCGCCTCCAGTCCCGCCAGGTACTGGAGCATGTCCGCAAAGCCCTTGGCCTCGGCCTCCGCGACCAGGGCGTCCTTGGAGGCGAACTGCTTGTAGAAACCGCCCTGGGTCAGCCCGACCGCCTGCATGACGTCCGCGACGCTGACGTTCGCCACGCCGCGCTCGCGGAAGAGCCGGGAGGCGGCCTCGACCACGCGCTCCCGATTGGCCCGCGCCTCGGCCTGAGAGACCCTGCTCATGTCCGGTCCACCTCCTGCGGAACCTCCGGCGGCCCCTCGCACGTCCGGCGGGTGGCTGTGCCCGTTCCGGTACCGGCCGTCACCCGGCCGTCCTTGCGATGGTACGCGCCGTCATCGGGCGGTCCGGGGCCGCGGGCCCGCCCCCGGACCGCCGGCCCGCGCGGTGGCCACTAGGCTGGGGAGTACGGCATCGCGTGCCGGTCACCGGCCGGGTGAGGCATGGAGGTGCCCGTGAGATTGCCCATGGAGGCATTCCACACATGCCCGTCGAGTTGAACCACACCATCGTCCACGCCCGGGACAACCGGGAGTCCGCCGCTTTCCTCGCCCGCATCCTGGGCCTTGAAGTCGGCGCGGAGTGGGGGCCGTTCGTCCCGGTCGCCACGAGCAACGGGGTCACGCTCGACTTCGCCACCGTTCCCGCGGAGTCGATCGTCATGCAGCACTACGCGTTCCTCCTCCCCGACGAGGAGTTCGACGCCGCCTTCGCCCGCATCCGGGAGGCCGGCCTCACGTACTACGCCGATCCGCACATGAAGCAGCCGGGCGGGATCAACCACCACCACGGCGGACGCGGCCTGTACTTCCTCGACCCCGCGGGGCACGGAATGGAGATCATCACCCGCCCCTACGGCAGTCACCAGCAGGCGGACGGCGCCTGACGAACCCACCCTGCGGGCGGCCCGGCCGGGCCGCCCGCAGGGCTTCGCGCTCAGCCCGCCGTGACGAAGGCCGCGACGGCGTCCGCGAACTCCCCGGGCTGCTCCAGGTGCCCGAAGTGGCCGCTGTCCTCCAGGACCAGCAGTTCGGCGCCGGGGATCAGCTTCTGGAGTTCCTCCGCCCACCGCACACCGCAGATGACGTCGTGCCGCCCGACGACGACCAGGGCCGGCACCGTCAGCGAGCCCAGCGTGCCGCGGTCGTCGATCAGGTCCGGGGAGAGGTCGGCGTCCAGGCCGGAGATGTACCACCCGGTGACGGTGTCCCGCATCGCGGCGAACTCGCTCTCCCGGCCCCAGTAGTCGGCGAAGTACGCCGGCAGCAGCCCGCGGATCGCGGCCACCACGTCCTCGTCGGACGCCATGGAGGGCACCGACTGGAAGGCCTTCAGGACCTCCGGCAGACCGGGGTGCTCCGCGTGCCGGGTGGCGAACTCCTCGACCTTGCGCATCGCCTCGGCGCCATGCTCGGGTCCGGTGACGGGCGCGCTGTCGTACAGGACGATCCCGGCAATCCGCCCGGGGCGGTGCAAGGCGTGGTACTGGACGACGAAACCGCCGTGGGAGTGGCCCAGCAGGTGCACCGTGGGCACACCGAGGTGGTCGACGACCGCGTCGAGGTGCCTGCTGTAGAGCTCGCGCGTGTAGCCGTGCGGGTGCGTGGGCAGCCGGCCGGAGCCCCCGGTGCCGGCCGGTTCGACGTAGACCATCGTGAGCCGCCGCTCCAGCTCGGGCATGCGCAGGTACTCCCAGGCGATGCCGGGCCCGCCGGAGTGCGCCACGCACACCGGGCCGGTGCCGTGTACGTGGTAACGCTGGTCGACACCGTTCACGGTGATCGTGTGAGTGCCGGTGGCGAGCGGGCCGGCGGTGGGTGCGTTCATCGCGGTTCCCATCGGTGAGGGGGTGAGGACACCGACAGGACGCGGGCGGGGGGAAGGAGTTCGGTCACGGCGGTGTGACCTCGGTCACGCCGCCGCGGCAAGGGGTGGAAGAGGCGGAAGGGGCACCCGCGGCTGGTGGAAGAGGCGCAGCCGCTCCACGCGGCCGCCATCGAGGGTCATGATCCAGGCGACCGCGGGCGGGCAGTGCTCGGGGTCGTCCGGCGGATTGATCAGATCCATCTCCCAGACGGTGAGCCCCTTGCCCGCGGCCACGTGCACGGGGCGCTGCCGCACCCCGGCGATCAGGTCGCACTCCATCCCGAGCAGGAGCGTCTCGGTGCCGCCCAGCCGGGTGTCGCCCTGCATCAGCGCGGCGGCCGGGCTCCACCGCTCGGCGAGCACCTTGCGGAAGTCGCCGCGCTCGGCGGCCGCCAGCGTGTCGTGGGCGTCCTCCCAGCTGGCCGACGTGCGCCGCGCGGCGTCGCTGTGGGCGCCCGCCGCCGTCGCGGCCAGCGCCTCGGCGAGCTTGGCCCGCCCCTGGCTGAGCCGGCTGCGGATCGTCCCCACGGGCACGGCGCAGGCCCGGGCGATCTCCTCGTACGAGGTGACACGCGAGCTGAAGTGCCGCAGGACCATCGGTACGCGCAGGGTCGGGGACAGTTCCTCCAGCGCCTCCCAGACCCAGTCGCGCAGCGCGTGGCGCTCCAGGACCTCCTCGGGGCCGGGGCCCGCGGCGACGCGGGTGAGGTCGTCGAGGGGCACGGTGCGCGAGGACGCCCGCAGGAGGCTTCGGCAGGCGTTGCGCACGATCATGCGCAGCCACGCGCCGACGGCCGCCGGGTCGCGCACGTCGCCGATGCGGCGCAGGGCGGTCAGCGCCGCGTTCTGGACGGCGTCGTCGGCGTCGGGCCCGGGGCCCAGGATGCTGAGCGCGACCGCACGCATGCCGGGCCGGTGGGCCTCCAGCAGCAGCCCCAGGGCGACGATGTCGCCGGCCTGCGCGGCACGCGTCAGGGCCACGTTGCCGCCGGGGTCCGTCGTCGGGGAGGGGTCACGCCTCATGCCGCACCTTCCTGCACCCGAGGGCAGGACGTGACGGCCTCCGCCCCGCGGGCACTCACACACCAAGGGCACCACACCGGGCGTCCGCATCGGCGAACCGGTCGCCCGCGTCCCGGCTGCCGGGGAAGGGTGCGGGACGGGGAGCGCGGGCGGGTGCCGCACCGCGAGCACCGACGGTAACACGGCTCGTCCTGCCGGAGATCACGAAGACCGGCGGACCCGCCTCCGGCGCCCGCGCGGACCGCCCTGCGCACGACGGCGGGCGAGGGCCGGGCCCCCGCCGTCGCCCGTGCGACCCGCGAGGGCCAATACTGGGAGGCGACCGGCGGGCCGGGACCCGTGACCTGCGGCTGGCCGCGAGGAGAGCCCGCACAGAAGCGGCGGGAATCCCCGGCGGCCGCGTTCCGTTGCTTGCATAGCGGGAAACGGACACGACGACAAGGAAGGACCGACCATGACCGCGCCGACGAGCAACAAGGCCACCCTGGCGGGTGGCTGTTTTTGGGGCATGCAGGACTTGATCCGCAAGCAGCCCGGCGTGATTTCGACGCGGGTCGGGTACACCGGCGGCGACGTGCCCAACGCCACCTACCGCAACCACGGGACGCACGCGGAGGCGATCGAGATCGCCTACGACCCCGCGGAGACCGACTACCGGGCGCTCCTGGAGTTCTTCTTCCAGATCCACGACCCGACGACGAAGAACCGCCAGGGCAACGACATCGGCCTGAGCTACCGCTCGGCGATCTACTACGCCGACGACGAGCAGAAGCGGGTCGCCGAGGACACCATCGCGGACGTCGAGGCGTCCGGGCTGTGGCCGGGCAAGGTCGTCACCGAGGTCGAGCCCGTGGGTCCGTTCTGGGAGGCCGAGCCCGAGCACCAGGACTACCTGGAGCGCTACCCCGAGGGGTACACCTGCCACTTCCCGCGCCCGGGCTGGAAGCTCCCGGCCCGCGCCAAGGGCTGACCCCGGCACGACGGACACGGCCCTTCCCCTCCCGGGGCGGGGCCGTACCCGTACGCCCGCGCAGGGTTACCAGTCACGCGGATGCAGACCAGCACAGGGAGGACACATGGCGGACGTTCCCGCCCCGGCCCGCGCGGGCCGGCTGACGGACCTGATCGCCGACGACCTGCCGCTGCTGCTGGTGGGCATCAATCCCGGCCTGTCCTCGGCCAGGGCGGGACACCACTTCGCCACCCCGGGCAGCCGGCTGTGGCCGGCGCTCCACCGGGCCGGCTTCACCCCGCGGCGGCTCACCGGCCAGGAGGACGCCGAGCTGCTGCGGTACGGCGTCGGCATCACGTGCATCGTGCGCCGGCCGACCGTCCGGGCGGCCGAGCTGTCCCGGGACGAGCTGGTGGCCGGCGGGCGGACGCTGCGCCGCCGGGTGCGCGCCCGCCGCCCGGTGTGGCTGGCCCTGCTGGGCGTCACCGGCTACCGCGCGGCGTTCGGTGTGCCCGACGCCGTGGTGGGCCCGCAGGAGGAGACGATCGGCGGGACCCGGATCTGGGTGCTGCCCAACCCCAGCGGGCTGAACGCCCATTACCCGCCCGCGGCCCTCGCCAGGGAGTTCACCCGGCTGCGGGTGGCCACCGGGATGCCGGACCTGTCCGGCATCCCGGGCGGCGCCCCGTGAGCGGCGGAGCCGTCAGAGGCGGGTGGCCACCGTACGCGCCAGCTCCGTCAGCGGCTGGTCCTCGTGCTGGGAGTCCTCGGTGCGCACCAGCCGGATCGAGACCCACTGCTCGCCGACGCGCAGGAAGACCGAACCGTCCTCCAGGTACGCCTCGTCGCCCACGTCCTTGAGCGGCTTCAGCCTGTCGCCGTGGATCTGGTGCTCGGCGTCGTAGTAGTTCTTGCCGGACTCGCCCACGAACACCTCGACCTGCCCGGTCGGGCCGCTGGGCGGAGCGGTGTAGGTGCAGGTGTCCCCGATGGCCCTTCCGGGGTCCAGCGACATGCCCGCGAGCTGGTCGGCCTCCGTCTGGTTCACCAGGGCACACGGGTCGTCCGCCGCCGAGCCGGCCGAGGAAGTGGCCGAGGACGACGCGGGCGCGGACGACTGCCCGTCCGGCTGCGCCGTGCCGGGGGCCGCCTCGCCCCCTGCGGTCGCGCTCCCGGCGGGCGCGCTCGCCTTGTCGCCGGCGTCCGACGCCGGGTCCTGGCATCCCGCGAGCGCCAGCACCAGCAGCGCCGCGACGGGCGCCCCGAGCAGCGCCGTCCGCGCTCGACCGCGGTTACGGGTACGGGTGTTCACCATCGGTTCGATCCCCCCAAGCTTTCGTTGTACGTCCCCGCCCGGCACGATGCCCCGCGCAGGTGAACCTACAGACGTACGGAATCGGCCATTTGGTTTCGGACGAATTGAAAGCGTGCGTCAGGGTCGTACGGGCGGCGCGCGAAACGCCTTTCCCGCCCCGCGGAAGGTGACACTCCGTACGGTTCGGCGCATGAGGTTCCCGCGCGGGGACGGCGGACGGGCCCCGCACGGACCCCGCGCCGCCTCCCGCCCGGCCCGCTCAGTCCTCGGCCACCGCCGCGAAGCTGACGTCCGCCGTGTCGACCGTCCCGCCGCGGCGGCCGGGGGCGCTCTGCCACTTCCAGTACATGTTGGTGTGCGCGACGACCTGCTCCGGGGTGGGTGCCCCGTACGCGGAGAGGTCCTCCGTGGTGTGCGCGTCGCCGACCAGCGTCACGTCGTATCCGCGGACGAGGCCGCCGTGCAGCGTCGAGCGGATGCACGCGTCGGTCTGGGCGCCGGTGACGACGAGCCTTCCGACGCCGCGCTCGGCGAGCAGGGTCTCCAGCTCCGTGTCCTCGAAGGAGTCGCCGTACCTCTTGTGGACGAGGGGCTCGGCCTCCGCCCGGACCAGTTCCGGCACGTACTGCCAGGGCTCGCTGTCGCGCTTGAGGCCGTCGTCGGAGTGCTGGACCCAGATGACGGGCACGTCCTGCGAGCGCGCCGCGCCGATCAGGGTGTTGATGTTGGCGATCACCTCGTCGCGCCGGTGGGCGCCGTCCACCACACCGTTCTGGACGTCGATGACGAGGAGCGCGCTGTTCGGCCGATCGGGCAGGGTCGTCATGGGGAGACCTCGGTTTCTCGTCGCGGATGTGTGCCGCCCCTCACCCTAGGGCGGGGCACTGACAACGGCCCCGGACCGCGGGGCGCCCGCGGGGCAAGTCGGCTTCTCCCGCTGCGGCCTGACGGACCGGCTCCCGGGCACGCGGCACCTTCCGCCCGGCCCCGGAACCCGGTCGCGATCCGCCCCGGGACCGGAGTCGTCCCCGTCCGGCGGCCGGTACTGCGCGGACCCTCTCCAGTGGCGGGGCTCCATAACCCTCCATAGCGTCTCTTTTCGACGGCTCCCCCAGGTCAGCGGAAAGCAGGTACATGTCATGAAGCATCCTCGGTCCCACCGGGCCGTCGTGGTCACGGCAACCGCGGCGGCGCTCGCCGTGGGCGCGGTCGGCTGCGGAAACGGCAGCAGCGGCGGCACCACCACCGGCAGCGACATGCAGAAGGTGAGTGCCCACACCGTCCACCCGGGGGAATCGATCCAGGCGGCGGTGGACAACGCGGCGCCCGGGGACGTCATCGACATCGAGGCCGGCACCTACAACGGGAGCGTGCAGATCACCACGCCGCGGCTCACGCTGCGCGGCGCCGGCACGGCCACCGTGATCATGCCGAGCAAGACCGGCAAGGAGAACGCCTGCGCCAAGGCCGGCGAGGGCCTGTGCGTCACCGGCACGGCGAAGAAGAAGGTCACCGACGTGCGGCTGGAGTCGCTGACGGTGACCGGGTTCAAGACGAACGGCATCCACGCGACGCAGGCCGACGGCTTCCAGGCGGTGAAGGTGACCTCCCGGGACAACAAGCAGCAGGGCATCCTGCTCGAGAAGTCCGTCCGCGGGCAGTTCACCGGCAACACCGCCACGAACAACGGCGAGTCCGGGATCTTCCTCGCCAACTCCATGGACACCGAGGGCGGCGCCCTCGACACCAAGGGCGCGCTCGTCAAGGACAACACCCTCAACGGGAACCGGTTCGGTCTCACCCTGCGCCGGGTCCGCAACCTCTCCGTCGAGCAGAACAAGATCGGCGCCAACTGCGGCGGCATCTTCGTCGTGGGTGACGAGGGAGTCCCGCGCGGCGGCGCGCTCACGGTCAGCCACAACACCGTCACCAAGAACAACAAGTACTGCCCGGCAAGCACCCGCCTGCCCTTCATCCAGGGCACCGGCATCCTGCTCACCGGCGTGGAGAAGACCGTCGTGAAGGACAACGACGTGCGCGACAACAGCGGCAAGTCGCCCATGTCCGGAGGCATCGTGCTCTTCAAGAGCGTGGTGGGCAAGGCCAGCACCGGCAACACCATCCAGAACAACACCGTGCGCGGCAACAAGCCGGCCGACCTCGCCAACCGCGACACGGCGGGCACCGGCAACACCTTCGCCGACAACCAGTCCGACACCTCCGAGCCGCGGGAACTGCAGGCGATGCACTGACCCCGCGACCGCCCGGGCGGCGCGCGACCCCGCGGTGACGGGGCTCGCGCGCCGCCCGTCGCCGTGCCTGTAAGGGCATCGACCGGAATGACCATGTCGGTGTACCCTGACGCCATGGCCACCAGGACGCCGCGCGCAGCCACCCGGGAAGACTCCGTGCCCGAGAGCGCCGCCGCCCTGGTCGACCTGCTGAACTCGCGCCCCTACGCGGGCATGCCCGACAAGCTCGACACGCCCGGGTCCGCCACGAGTGTGCTGCGCCCCTTCGGGCAGGAGGACGAGGCACCCTCCGCGCGGCGCGTGGAGCTGGTCCGCGCCGTGCGCGACGACCTGCTCGCCCTGGCCGAGCGCAACGACCCCGACGACTCCGCCGGCGACTGGGCGGCCTTCTCCGGGCGCGTGGCCTCCGTCACCTTCCAGCAGGACTTCTCCCTGCCCGGCTCCGTGTCCATGCGGCAGACCTCCGGCGACCCCGTGGTCGGCCGGATCACGCTGGCCGTCGCCGAACTCGTCGGCGCCGGCGCCTGGACGCGGCTGCGCCTGTGCGCCAGCGAGATCTGCCGCGAGGTGTTCTACGACACCAGCCGCAGCCGGACGCGGCGCTGGCACTCGTACGAGGTGTGCGGCAACCGCGCCAATGTCGCGGCGTACCGGGAGCGCGGCAGCACGTCCGCCCCGGCGGGCGACAGCGCCCGCTGACCGCCCCTCCCCCGCCGCGGCCTTCTGTGCCGTGCCCGTGACTCCCGCGGCTCAGCCGTTGCGCGCGGACATGGGCTAAATCCAATAGACCTTTACACCGCTACCTTCGCGATGTTAGCGTCGTAAGCGTCATCAGATGAATGGCGCTTACCTTCCGTGTACGCCGCGCGCCCGAAGCAGGGCTCCGCGCGACCGCAGGCGCCACGGCGGGGCCGCACGAGGCTCCGCCCCCTCCCCCACCTCTAAGGAAGAACATGTCCGTGTATCGAGCCGTCCAGGTGTCCGGATCCGGCGACTTCGCCTTCGTCGAGCGGGAGTTGGCCGAACCGCTGCCCGGGCAGGTGCGCCTGCGCGTGGAGGCCTGCGGTGTCTGCCACTCCGACAACCTCGCCGTCGCGGGGATGCGGCCCGATCCCTCGGCGCCGATCGTGCCCGGCCACGAGATCGCCGGCGTGATCGATGAGGTCGGTGCCGGTGTCACCGCCTGGCAGCCCGGCGACCGGGTCGGCGTCGGCTTCCTCAGCGGCCCCTGCCATACGTGCGACTCCTGCCGCCGGGGCGACTTCGTCAACTGCGCCGCCCAGCCGACGACCGGCACGTCGATCGACGGCGGCTACGCCGAGGTCGCGTACGTGCGGGCGAGCGGTCTCGTGCGCATCCCGGACGGCCTGTCCTCGATCGACGCCGCCCCGCTGCTGTGCGCCGGCCTGACCGTCTTCAAGGCGCTCCAGCAGACCGGCGCCCGGCCCGGCGAACTGGTCGCGGTCCAGGGCATCGGCGGCCTCGGCCACCTCGGCGTGCAGTACGCGCGCAGCCTCGGCTACCGCGTCGCCGCCATCGCCCGCGGCCCGGAGAAGGCCCCGCTCGCGGCCGAACTCGGCGCGGAGCACTACATCGACAGCCTCACCACGGACCCGGCCCAGGCCCTCCAGGCCCTGGGCGGAGCGGCCGCGGTCATCGCCACGGCGTCCGACAGCGCGTCCATGGGCCCGCTGGTCCGCGGGCTGGCGCCGCGCGGCCGCATGATCGTCGTGGGCGCGGGCGGCGAGCCCGTTCCGGTCGACCCGATCGCGATGATCTTCGGTACCCGGTCCGTCACCGGCAGCCTGACCGGCTCGCCCATCGAGAACGAGGACAACCTGCGCTTCGCCCTGCGCCAGGAGATCCGGTCGATGAACGAGGTCATGCCCCTGTCGGAGGCACCGAAGGCCTTCGCCCACATGATGTCGGGCCGCGCCCGCTTCCGCGTCGTCCTGGACACCCGCGGCTGACGGACGCGCGCGGCGCCGCCGCCCGGCCCGTCAACCGGGCGGCGGTGCGCGGCGGCCCACCGGATGCGGGGGCCGGGCGCCGCGATGATCCTGGACGTGGATTTCTTCGCACTCCACGCGGACAAGGACGGGTCCTCATGAAGGTCGGCGTCGTCGGGGCGGGTTCCGTGGGAGCCGCCACCGCGCTCTGCCTGGTCGAGCGGGGCGGCATGTGCCGCGAGATCGTCCTGGTCGACCGCGACACGCAGCGGGCCGACGGAGTCGCGGCCGACCTGCGCTACGCCGCCCCGCTCTCCCCCACCGTGCGGGTGCGCGCGGGCGGTTACGCGGAGCTCGCCGGCGCCGCCCTCGTGGCGATCACGGCGGGCGTCAACGAGCGCGGCGGGGGTGCGACCGACCGCTCGGACCCGGAGGGGCGGCTGCGCCTGCTGGACACCAACACCAAGGTCTTCGCCGACGTGGTGCCCCAGGTCGTGGCCGCGGCGCCGGAGGCGGTGCTCATGGTCGTCACCGACCCGCCGGAACCCCTCGCCGAGGTCACGCGGCGGATCGCCGGGCACGACCGCGTCTTCTCCACCGGCACGCTCATCGACAGCCTCCGCTTCCGCGTCCATCTCGCCGACGCCCTGCGGGTGAGGGCGGCCGACGTGCAGGCGACGGTCGTCGGCGAGCACGGCACCTCGGAAGTGCTGCTGTGGTCCTCGGCCACCGCCGGCGGGATCCCCGTCGCGGAGATGCTGCGCCGGGCCGGGACCTCGGTGGCGGACGCACGCGCGCGGATCGAGGACGCCATCAGGTACGCGAACATCGCCATCATCGAGGGAACGGGCGCCAGCCAGTACGGCATCGGCGCGGTCTCCGCACGCCTCGTCGAGGCGGTGCTGCGCGACGAGGGCGCGGTCCTGCCCGTCGCCGCGCATTCCGCCGCGTACGGGACGACGCTCTCGCTCGCGGCGGTGGTGGGTGCCGAGGGGGTGCGCGAGGTGTTCGAGCCCGCGATGGACGAGCAGGAGCGCGAGGGGCTGATCCTCAGCGCCGCCGTCCTCCGCAAGGCCGCCGACCGGGCGCTCTGCCTGCTCTGACCTCCGCCGCGCCGCGGCCGTGACGCGCGGTCCGTGCCGCACCGCCCTGTCCGCCCGACCGCCGCACGCCCCTGAGGGCGCCGGCCGGGAGCACGTCCTTGAACCCGGCACACCCCCCGGGGCGGACGCCCCGCCGCCGGCCGGACTCCCCTCCTGCCGAGGGGCCCTGGGCCCCGCGCAGTCCGGCGTGCCGAACAACTCCCCAGCTCACGCGGCCGTCCCCGCTATTGGCTGACCCTTCATCACGGTGACACCTGGCAACGCTCGACGCGTCAACACGGTTCGACAAAGCTGATCCGGGCATGTCAATCAGGCCGCGCTCCCCCCGCCGCGGCCGATCAGGAGGACGCAGTGAAGAACAGCCCCCGGATCCGCAGAGTCTCCGTCGTCTTCGGCGGCGCCGCCGCGCTGGTGCTCGCCCTGCCGGGCGTGGCGTTCGCCGCCCCGCCGCCCGCCCTCCCCGCCAACGCGGACAGCTTCGAGCAGAGCTTCGAGCCCGCCTTCGACTACGACACCGACGGCTGCTACTCCTCGCCCGCCATCGGCCGCGACGGCACGATCAACCCGGGCCTGAACCCGACCGGCGCCCTCAACGGCAACTGCCGTGACGCCTCGGACCTCGACAACACCAACGGCTACTCGCGCTACAAGTGCAACAACGGCTGGTGCGCGATCATCTACGGTCTCTACTTCGAGAAGGACCAGGCCATCCCGGGCATCAGCCTCGGCGGCCACCGCAACGACTGGGAGCACGTCGTCGTCTGGACGCAGGACAACCAGGCGAAGTACGTGGCCACTTCCGCGCACGGCAACTTCAATGTCTACAGCGCCGACCAGGTCCGCTGGGACGGTACCCACCCCAAGGTCGTCTACCACAAGGACGGCATCGGCACCCACTGCTTCCGGCTGGCCAACACCAACGACGAGCCGCCGGAGAACCACTACCACACCTGGCAGTACCCGACCCTCGTCGGCTGGAACGGCTACCCGGCCGGTCTGCGCGACAAGCTCAGCGCGTACGACTTCGGCAGCGCCGTCTTCGGCCTGAAGGACGGCAACTTCAACGCCCACCTGGCCAAGGCCATGCCGGCCGGGATCCCGTTCAACCCCAACGCCTGATGACGACCGCCGGGGACGGGAGGGCGCTCACGCCGACCGCCGTCCCGTCCCCGGCCCCTTCCGGGTGGGGTCACATCACGTCGAGCGCGGCGAACTCCTCGGCCGTCAGGGTGAGTTCCGCGGCCGCCACCGAGTCGCGGATGGTCTCCGGCCGGCTGGACCCCGGGATCGGGACGACGATCGGGGACTTGGCGAGCATCCAGGCCAGGCACACACGCTGCGGGCTGACGCCGTGCGTCTTGGCGACCTGCGCGAACCGCGCGTAGGCGGAGCCCAGTTCACGGGCCTGCGAGATGCCCCCGAGCGGGCTCCACGGCAGGAACGCGATGCCGAGCTCGTCGCACAGGCGCAGTTCCGGCTCGCTGGAGCGGAACGCCGGGGAGAACTGGTTCTGCACCGAGACCAGGCGTCCGCCGAGGATCTCGTTCGCCAGCCGGATCTGCTCCGGGTTCGCGTTGGAGATGCCGGCCATGCGGATCTTGCCCTCGTCGAGCAGGTCGCGCACCGCGCCGACGGAGTCGGCGTAGTCCACCGTCGGGTCGGGGCGGTGGAACTGGTACAGCCCGATCGCCTCGACGCCCAGGCGGCGCAGGGAGTCCTCGCACGCCTGCTTGATGTGCGCGGGCGAGCCGTTCACCGTCCAGCTGCCGTCACCGGGGCGCAGGTGACCGCCCTTGGTGGCGACCAGGACATCGGAGCCGCGCTCGTGCGAGGCGAGGGCCTTGGCGATGAGCGACTCGTTGTGGCCGACCTCGTCGGCGTGCAGGTGGTAGGCGTCCGCGGTGTCGATCAGCGTCACACCGGCGTCGAGCGCCGCGTGGATGGTGTCGATGGACCGTGCCTCGTCCGGCCGCCCCTCGATCGACATGGGCATCCCGCCCAGGCCGATGACGCTGACCTCGATGTCACCGATGCGGCGAGTCTGCATGTGTCCGAGACCTCTCTCGACGTGCGTCCCGGCCGGGGTGCCCGGCTGGCCGTGCCGGCTCGACCGGAGGTGTTCCGCGGCCGGGCCGGCACGCCTCACAGCCTGACCGCATCCCGGCCCACACGTCCAACAGGAGAAAGCGAACACATTCAGGAGTTACGCTTCTGAATCATGGAGCTACGGCATCTGGAGCACTTCGTCGCGGTCGCGGAGGAACATCACTTCACCCGCGCCGCCGAACGGCTGATGATCTCCCAGTCGGGCCTGTCCGCGTCGGTGCGCGCCCTGGAGCAGGAATTGGGCGCGCCGCTGTTCGTACGCAGCACCCGCAGTGTGGAACTCACCGCCGCCGGTGAGGCGCTGCTGGCCGAGGCCTCCCGCGCCCTGTCCAGCGTGCGCGCCGCCAAGGAGGCGGTGGACGCCGTACAGGGCCTGATGCGGGGCGTTCTCACGATCGGCACGGAGCAGTGCGTCGCGGGAGTGGACCTGCCCGCGCTGCTCGCCCGCTTCCGCTCCCGGCACCCCGGTGTGGAGATCCGGCTGCGGCAGGCCGGGTCCGCGGCGCTCGTCCAGGACATCACCGCGGGCCGGCTCGACGTGGCCTTCACCGCGCTGTGCGGGGAGGCCCCCGAGGGCGTCCGCTTCCAGCCGCTGACGCGCGCCCCGATGGTGGTGCTCTGCCACCCGGACCACCCGCTCGCCGGTGCGGGCAAGGTGGACTGGGACGAGCTGGGCGGCGAGGTGTTCGTGGACTTCCAGCCCGACTGGGGAGCGCGCGGACTGAGCGACCGGGCGTTCGCGGCCAACCTCGTGCACCGCCGGGTCGCCCTGGAGGTCAACGACGTCCACAGCCTGATCGACCTGGTGCACCACGGGCTCGGCATCGCCGTCGTGCCGCTGCCGATCGCCCGCAAGGAACACGCGGCGGGCCTGTGCACCCTCGACCTGGTGGGCGCCGAGGACCACCAGTGGGAGGTCTCGGCCGCCCTGCCCAAGGAGGACCGGGTCAGCCCGGCCGCCCGCACCCTGCTGTCCTACCTGCACTGATCCCCCGCCTGGTCCGGGGACGAGGACGGAGCCACCCATGGTCTCTCCCGAAGCACGACGGGGTCACGGCCCGCGGGCCGTGACCGCCGAGGACCGGCGACTCGCCCGCGAGGCGCTCACCGCCGCGGCCGGCGCCGCACGCGCCGGTCTCGCGGATGCCGAACGCGACCACGCGGCGCTCGCCGACGACTGCGTCCTGGACGCGGCCGACGAGGCCGAGCGCACGACCCGGTCCCAGGGGATCGCCGAACGCGCGGAGCACGCCCGCGAGGAACTGCGCCTCGCCGACGAAGCGCTGGGCCGGCTCGACAGCGGCGACTACGGGACCTGCGCCTCCTGCGGACGGCCCATCGACCGCGAACGCGTCCTGGCCCTGCCCCTCGTCCGGCACTGCATCGACTGCGCCACGGCCGCGCGGCGCTGATGCGCGCGGGCCGAGGCGCGTACGACACGCCGTCCTCACCAGCGCCGACGTAGGCTGGCAGAGCCCGCCCGGCCGGTGTGCGGCCTTCGGACCGCATGACGGCGCCGGCTGGGCGAGCTCGGACCCCGGAACCGGGGCCGGTCAGCCGCGGTCGGCGGTTCCGCCCCCGGACGGGGCGGATGTGTGCTGCACGCCGCCGGGACGCGGGGGGCGCCCGGTGTCCTCGACGCTCCGCCGCGCGGCCTCCGCGACGGCCTCGCCCGTGATCCCGAACTCCTGGTAGATCCGCCGGTAGTCGGCCGAGGCCCCGAAGTGCTCCAGGCTCACGATGCGTCCGGCGTCGCCCACCACCTCGCGCCAGCCCTGGCCGACCGCGGCTTCGACACTCACCCGCGCCCGCACCGCCGGCGGCAGCACCTCGTCCTGGTACGCCCGGTCCTGGGCGGCGAACCACTCGCGGCACGGCATCGACACCACCCGTACGGTGCGGCCCTCCGCGGTGAGCAGGCCGCACGCCTCCAGGGCGATCTGGACCTCGGAACCGGTGGCCACCAGGATGACGTCCGGCTCCGGCCCCGGTCCCCGGTCGGCCAGCACATAACCGCCCCTGGCCGCCTCGCCGGCGGGGGCGAACCCCGCACCGGGGCCGCGGTCCAGGACCGGGAGGTTCTGCCGCGTGAGGATCAGGGCCGCCGGCCGGTCCTTGTGCTCCAGGACGGTACGCCAGCACACCGCGGTCTCGTTGGCGTCGGCGGGCCGCACCACGTCGAGACCCGGGATGGCGCGCAGCGCGGCCAGGTGCTCGACGGGCTGGTGCGTGGGGCCGTCCTCGCCCAGGCCGATGGAGTCGTGGGTCCACACGTAGATCGTGGGCAGCTTCATCAGGGCGGCCAGGCGCACGGCCGGGCGCATGTAGTCGCTGAAGGTCAGGAAGGTGCCGCCGTAGGCGCGGGTGAGGCTCTGCAGGGTGATGCCGTTGAGGATCGAGCCCATGGCGTGCTCGCGGATGCCGAAGTGCAGGGTGCGGCCGTACGGTCCGCCCTTCCACATGGCGGTCTGGTGCTCCGCCGGCACGAACGACGGCTCGCCCTCCATCGTGGTGTTGTTGCTCCCGGCGAGGTCGGCGGAACCGCCCCACAGCTCGGGCAGCACCCCGGCGAGCGCGGTGAGGACCTTCCCCGACGCCTTGCGGGTGGCCATGCCCTTCTCGTCGGCCGGGAACTCCGGGATCGCGTCCGCCCATCCCTTCGGGAACTCGTCGGCCAGCAGCCTGCGCAGCAGGCGGTCGTTGTCCGGGTGGGCCGCGCGCCAGGCGTCGAAGCCCTCCTGCCAGCGCTCGTGCTCCTGCCGGCCGCGCCCGCCGACCGCGCGGGCGCGCTCCAGGACGGCGTCCTCGACCACGAAGTCGCGGCCGGGGTCGAAGCCCAGGACCTTCTTCGTGGCCGCGACCTCCTCGTCGCCCAGGGCCGAGCCGTGGGCCTTGCCCGAGTTCTGCTTGGTCGGCGCGGGCCAGCCGATGACAGTGCGCAGCACGATCAGCGACGGGCGGCCGGTCTCCCGCTGCGCGGCGCCGACGGCCGCGAGGACCGCGTCGACGTCCTCGACGTACGCGCCGGTGCGGGTCCAGTCGACGGTCTGCACGTGCCAGCCGTACGCGGCGTAGCGGGCGGCCACGTCCTCGCTGAAGGAGACGTTGGTGTCGTCCTCGATGGAGATCCGGTTGGAGTCGTAGAACACCACGAGGTTGCCGAGCTGCTGATGGCCGGCGAGCGAACTCGCCTCGGAGGTGACGCCCTCCATGATGTCGCCGTCCGAGGCGATCACGTACACGTGGTGGTCGAACGGGCTGCTGCCGGGGGCCGCGTCCGGGTCCAGCAGCCCGCGCTCGCGGCGGGCGCCCATCGCCATGCCGACGGCACTGGCCAGGCCCTGGCCCAGCGGGCCCGTGGTGATCTCCACGCCCCGGGTGTGCCGGTACTCGGGGTGGCCGGGCGTCACCGAGCCCCAGGTCCGGTACGCCTCCAGGTCGGAGAGCTCCAGCCCGTACCCGGACAGGTACAGCTGGATGTAGAGCGTCAGGCTGGAGTGCCCGCACGACAGCACGAACCGGTCCCGGCCGAGCCACTGGTCGTCGGCCGGGTCGTGGCGCATGACGCGCTGGAAGAGCAGGTAGGCCAGCGGGGCCAGGCTCATGGCCGTGCCCGGATGGCCGTTGCCCACCTTCTGCACGGCGTCCGCGGCGAGCACCCGGATGGTGTCGACCGCGCGCACGTCCGTCGCGTCCCACCCCGCCTCCGCCGCCACCGGGGTCGGCAGGTCCCGGTCCCGCTCGAAGACCGTTCCCTCGGACTGCCGGCTGGTCATACCACCACTCCCTCGCTCACTGACGGACCCGCGCGGGCGGCGGCGCACACCACCGCCGCCTCCTGGACGACGCGTACCCCCGCGTCGGGGCCGAAACGTCGGCCCCCTCCATATGACGTGAGGATGCGGCCTCGCGCGACCGCGCGCGCGGGTCTGCGGGCCGGAGGCCGCGGGCGCACACTGAGGGGGCGCGAGCAGCCGGACGAGACCCCGGAGGGGCATGGACAGCACGGCCCACGACCCGTACATCCGTGTGCGCGGCGCCCGTGAGCACAACCTGCGGAACGTCGACGTGGACATCCCGCGCGACGTCCTGGCCGTCTTCACCGGGGTCTCCGGTTCCGGCAAGTCCTCGCTCGCCTTCGGCACCGTCTACGCCGAGGCGCAGCGCCGCTACTTCGAGTCGGTCGCCCCGTACGCCCGGCGGCTGATCCACCAGGTCGGCGCCCCGGCCGTCGACGAGATCCTGGGGCTGCCGCCGGCCGTCGCGCTGGAGCAGCGGCGGGGCTCCGCGACCTCGCGTTCGTCCGTCGGCACCGTGACCACGCTGTCGAACACGCTGCGGATGCTCTTCTCCCGCGCGGGCCGCTATCCCGAGGGCGCGCCGCGGGTGGACTCGGACGCCTTCTCCCCCAACACCGCGGTGGGCGCCTGTCCGGTCTGCCACGGCCTGGGCCGCGTGCACCGGGCCACCGAGGAACTGATGGTGCCGGACCCGTCGCTGAGCATCCGGGAGGGCGCCGTCGCCGCCTGGCCGGGCGCCTGGCACGGCAAGAACCTGCTGGACGTGACGCGCACCCTGGGCCACGACGTCGACCGTCCGTGGCGCGACCTGACGCGTGCGGACCGGGACTGGATCCTGTTCACCGACGAGCAGCCCGTGGTGACGGTGCACCCGGTGCGCGAGGCGGGCCGGATCCAGCGCCCCTACCAGGGCACCTTCCAAAGTGCCCGGCGGTATGTGATGCACACGTTCGCCGACTCCAGGAGCCAGACGCTGCGCGCCCGCGCGGAACGCTTCCTGGAGAGCTCGCTCTGCCCGGCCTGCGGCGGCAGCCGGCTGCGCCCCGAGTCGCTGGCCGTCACCTTCGGCGGACGGACCATCGCCGAGCTCAACTCCTTGCCGCTGGCGGGCCTCGCCGAGGTGCTGCGGCCGGCGGCGCGGGGCCGCGTGGACGACCCTCCCGAAGGCCCCGAGCGGCAGATCGCCGCGACCCTGTCGGCCGATCTGGTGGCCCGCGTGGAGGTGATCACCGAACTCGGCCTCGGCTACCTGAGCCTGGACCGGACGACCCCGACGCTGTCCCCCGGCGAGCTCCAACGGCTGCGGCTCGCCACGCAGTTGAGGTCGGGTCTGTTCGGCGTCGTGTACGTTCTGGACGAGCCGTCGGCCGGCCTGCACCCGGTGGACACCGAGGCGCTGCTGACGGTGCTGGTGCGGCTGCGCGAGGCCGGGAACACCGTCTACATCGTCGAGCACGACATGGACGTGGTGCGCCGCGCCGACTGGATCGTCGACGTCGGCCCGATGGCAGGCGAGCACGGCGGCCGCGTCCTGCACAGCGGGCCGGTGGACGCCCTGGCGTCCGTCGAGGAGTCCGCCACCCGCCGCTTCCTGTTCGCGTCCGGGCCCGACGCCGCGGCCGGTCGCACCCCGCGCGAGCCGGCGGCGTGGCTGCGTCTGGACGGCGTCACCCGGCACAATCTGCGCGGTCTGGACGTCGCGCTGCCCCTCGGGGTGTTCACGGCGATCACGGGTGTGTCGGGGTCGGGCAAGTCGACGCTGGTCGGCGTCCTCGGCGCGGTCCTGGCCGAGCACGTGGGGCCGGACGGAACCGGCACCGCTGACCCGGTCGGCGACGACAGCGGGGCGGACGGCGGCTCCGCCGCTGCCCCGGCCGGCGTCACCGCCCACGGAACGGAGGCCGTGGACCGCCTGGTGCAGGTCGACCAGAAGCCGATCGGCCGCACTCCGCGCTCCAACCTGGCAACCTACACAGGGCTGTTCGACGCCGTGCGCAAGCTCTTCGCCGCCACCGGGGACGCGCGGCGGCGCGGCTGGAAGGCGGGCCGCTTCTCGTTCAACGTCGCCGGAGGACGCTGCGAGACCTGCCAGGGCGAGGGCTTCGTCGCCGTGGAACTGCTCTTCCTGCCCGGCACGTACGCGCCCTGCCCGGTCTGCCACGGGGACCGCTACAACGAGGAGACGCTGGAGGTCCGCTACCGGGAGCGGAACGTCGCCGAGGTCCTGGGCATGACCGTCGACACGGCGGCCGAGTTCTTCGCCGACGTCCCCCCGGTGGCGCGCAGCCTGCGCACCCTGCGCGAGGTGGGCCTCGGCTACCTGCGGCTGGGGCAGCCGGCGACAGAGCTGTCGGGCGGCGAGGCGCAGCGCATCAAGCTGGCCTCGGAGTTGCAGCGCGGCCGCCGCGGGCACACCGTCTACCTGCTGGACGAGCCCACGACGGGGCTGCACCCGGCCGATGTGGAGCTGCTGATGCGGCAGTTGCACGGACTCGTGGACGCGGGCCACTCCGTGTTCGTGGTCGAGCACGAGATGGGCGTGGTCGCCGGCGCCGACTGGGTGGTCGACCTGGGCCCCGGCGGCGGTGACGCGGGCGGCCGGGTCGTCGCCGCCGGACGGCCCGCGGAGGTGGCCCGGGCGCCCGGGAGCCGGACGGCGGAGTACCTGGCGCGCCGGCTCACGGGCTGATACGCGCGGCGCCGTGTCGCATACCGTCGGTCAGTACGACATGACACACAATGTCCCGGTATCCCGCGGGCGACCCCGACGTCCGCCGACCCCTTGGAGGACCGGCATGGGTACCACCGTCGCGGACGTCATGGTCGCCGCCCTCGCGGCCTCCGGAGTGCGGCGCGTCTACGGCCTGCCGGGGGACTCCCTCAACGGCTTCACCGACGCCCTGCGCCGCAACGGCTCCGTGGCATGGGCCCACGTACGGCACGAGGAGGCCGCCGCCTTCGCCGCCGCCGGCGAGGCGGGCGTCACCGGCCGGCTCGCGGTGGCGGTCGGCAGCTGCGGCCCGGGCAATCTGCACCTGATCAACGGCCTGTTCGACGCGCAGCGCAGCCGCGTCCCCGTACTGGCGATCGCCGCGCAGATCCCGCGCGCCGAGATCGGCGGCGGGTACTTCCAGGAGACCCATCCGCAGGACCTGTTCCGCGAGTGCAGCGTCTACTGCGAGATGGCGTCCACGCCGGAGCAGGTGCCCCGGCTGCTGCGCATCGCGATGCGCACCGCGCTGGAGCGCGAGGGAGTCGCGGTCCTCGTCGTCCCCGGTGAGCTCTTCCTCGCCGACGGCTCCCTGCCCGGCACCCCGCGCCCGGTGATCGGCACGCACTCGCACGTACGGCCCGGCGACGCGGCCCTGGCGCGCGCCGCCGACGTGCTCAACGCGGCGGAGCGGCCCGCGATCCTGGGCGGCGCCGGCTGCCGCGACGCCCACGACGAGGCGGTCGCGCTGGCCGACGCCCTCAAGGCGCCCATGGTGCACTCGCTGCGCGGCAAGGACTGCCTCGAGTACGACAACCCCTACAACGTCGGCCTGACCGGCCTCATCGGCTACAGCTCCGGCTACCGCGCGATGGAGCACTGCGACGCGCTGCTCATGCTCGGCACCGACTTCCCGTACCGGCAGTTCTACCCGGGCGCCGACGTGCCGGTCGTCCAGGTCGACGTGCGCGGGGAGAACATCGGGCGGCGCACCCAGGTGGACGTGCCCCTCGTCGGCACCGTCAAGGACACCGCCGCGGCCCTGCTGCCGCTGCTCCGGCCCAGGAGCGACCGGTCCTTCGCGGACCGGATGGCCGGCCACTACCGCGACGTCCGCGCCCACCTGGGCCATCTCGCCGAGGGCAGCTCGTCGGACGGGCCCATGCACCCGCAGCACGTCGCGGCCGCCGTCGACCGGATCGCGGGCCCGGACGCGGTCTTCACAGCGGACGTCGGCACCCCCACGGTCTGGGCGGCCCGCTACCTGACGATGAACGGGCGGCGCCGCCTCATCGGCTCCTTCAACCACGGCTCCATGGCCAACGCCCTCCCGCACGCGATCGGCATCCAGGCGTCCCACCCCGGCCGGCAGGTCGTCGCCTTCTGCGGCGACGGCGGTCTGACGATGCTCCTCGGCGAGCTGATCACGCTGCGCCAACTGGACCTGCCGGTGAAGGCCGTCGTCTTCAACAACAGCGCGCTGGCCTTCGTGGAGCTGGAGATGAAAGCCGCGGGCATCGTCAACTACGGCACCGGGCTCGCCGACGCCGACCTCGCCGGAATCGCCCGCGCGGCAGGCCTGTTCGGTGCCCGCGTCGACCGCGCCGACCAGCTCGGCGAGGCCCTGGCGGAGGCGTTCGCGCACGACGGACCGGCCGTGGTCGACGCGCGGACGGCCCGTCACGAGCTGTCCATGCCGCCCAAGATCACCCTCGAACAGCTCAAGGGGTTCACGCTCTTCGCCACCCGCACGATCCTGTCGGGCCGCGCCGACGAGATCGTGGAGCTGGCCAGGACGAACCTGCGCGAGCTGCGGGGCTAGCCCTCCCGCCCTCCCGCCCGTGTGCCCCATGAAGTCAGGGCGCCCCGACGCGCGTTGTGTGGGGGCCGGGTTCGGGGCCTCCGGGGCTGCCATTCTGGACAGCACATTTAGGTGCCTCAGGGACCCTCGGCTGCGTGCCCCGGGTTGTGCACCCAAATATGCTCCAGTGTCCAGAACGCCACCCCTCCGACCCCGCCCCCTCCGTTTCGTCATGCGCCTGATCCCCGGTGGGTGGGCGAAGAGGCCGTCCGGGGTTGCCGCACGTGCCCTCTGAACCCCCACCGGCCGTAAGTCGCCCCAGCCGACCCGGGAGGGGGTGCGCCGGGGTCCGCCCGCAGGGGACGAGCGGCGACCGCGGTACACGAATTGCAGGGGTAACCCGCGAGCCCCGAGGACGGACTCCGGAGCGGCGCCGACCCCACAACGCACGCAGCGCAGGGCCCGCACTTGCCGCGCCGGGCACTCGGGCGGGAGGGCGGGGAAAAAACCCGGGGCGTCAGGCGCACGCACGAGGGCCCCGGATAGGCTCAGGCATGCGATCTCGTACGGGCGGCATGTGGTGGGGGACGACGGTCGAGGCGCCGGACCCCGGCGCTCTGGCGCGGTTCTACGCGGCACTCCTCGATTGGCACCTCGGGCACGAGGAGCCGGGGACCGCCGTCGTGGCCGCCTCACCGCAGGGACCGTTCCTCGTGTTCCAGCCGGCGGAGGGCTACCGGGCGCCGGTGTGGCCGCCGGCCGGCGGCGATCAGCGCCCGATGATGCACTTCGACTTCCAAGTGGGCGACCTGGACTCGGCGGTGGCCGACGCGGTCGCCCTGGGGGCCACCGTCGCGGAGTTCCAGCCGCAGGAGCACGTCCGGGTGTTGTTCGACCCGGCCGGCCACCCTTTCTGCCTGTGCCGCGACGACGCCTAGCTCGGGCCGACACCCTGGGGCCACCGTCTCCGCACGGTGACGGTTCGTCAAATGTCGTCTCTTCCAGCAGGGTTCCGCGGGCGTAAACCTGTTCGAC
This sequence comes from Streptomyces sp. NPDC088733, assembly GCF_044751185.1. NCBI lineage: Bacteria > Bacillati > Actinomycetota > Actinomycetes > Kitasatosporales > Streptomycetaceae > Streptomyces > Streptomyces sp. NPDC088733. The sequence goes on along the minus strand of NZ_JBIVLH010000008.1, from coordinate 309,460 downwards.
GCCGTCGCGTGGGTGGGAAAGATCACCCCTCAAGGGCTGCCCCTTACTCCGGGTTTTCGCGCCAGGATGCGGTGCCTCCCCACCCGGGCGGTCTCGACATGCCGGCGGGGCTACCGGCCCCCTGGAAGAACCGCAAGGAACGCCCCTTGAGATCATCACCGAGACGCTGGAGCGTGCTCGCCGTCGCCGGCGCCGCCGTTCTGTCGCTGGCACACCCCGCCACCGCGTCCCCCGACACCCCCGATTCCCCCGCCGCCCCGGCACAGAGCAATGTGCCGCCCGGCTCCCATTCCGTCACGCTGATCACCGGCGACGTGGTGACGACCCGTCAGTCGTCCGGCAAGGGCGGCACGGTCGACGTGCGCGCCGCCGCGGGCGGCCCCGCCGAGGCGCACGTCATGGAGTCCGGTGGCGACCTGTACGTCTTCCCCGAGGCCGCGTTGCCCTATGTGGCGGCCGGCACGCTCGACCGGCGCTTGTTCAACATCAGCGACCTGGTCGCCGACGGGTACGACGACGCGCACCGCGACCGGCTGCCGCTGATCGTCTCGTACACCGGCTCCGCCGCCGGCCTGCGCGCCACCGCGCCCGCCGGCGCGACCCGCGTCCGGGACCTGAGCAGCGTGCAGGGCGCCGCCCTGACCGAGGACCGCGACCGCTCGGCCGACTTCTGGCGGGCCGTCACCGCGGCACCGGCGGACGTGGCGAGGAAGACGGCCGGGAGCGGCGCGCCGGCCTTCGGCGCGGGCATCGCCCGTATCTGGCTCGACGGCGTGGTGAAGGCGGACCTCGCCGACACCACCGCCCAGATCGGCGCGCCCAGTGCGTGGGCCGACGGCGACACCGGACAGGGCGTGGACGTCGCCGTCCTGGACACCGGCATCGACTCCGGGCACCCCGACTTCGGCGGGCGCATAGCCGCCACTGACAGCTTCGTCCCCGGCGAGGACGTCACCGACCGCAACGGCCACGGCACGCACGTCGCCTCCACCATCGCCGGCACCGGAGCGGCCTCCGGCGGCAAGGAGCGCGGCGTCGCCCCCGGCGCCTCGCTCCACATCGGCAAGGTGCTGTCCGACACCGGTCAGGGCCAGGACTCCTGGCTGCTGGCCGGCATGGAGTGGGCTGCGGTCGACCAGCACGCCAAGATCGTCAGCATGAGCCTGGGCAGCCAGGCCCCGTCGGACGGCACGGACCCCGTGAGCCAGGCGGTGAACCGCCTGAGCGCCGAGACCGGCACGCTGTTCGTCATCGCCGCCGGCAACTCCGGTGCGCCCGACACGGTCAGCGCGCCCGGCGCGGCGGACGCCGCGCTGACCGTCGGCGCCGTGGACTCCTCCGACGACCTGGCGTGGTTCTCCAGCCAGGGCCCGCGGGTCGGCGACGGCGGCCTCAAGCCGGAGATCACCGCCCCCGGTGTGGACGTGCTCGCGGCGCGCTCGCAGTACGCCGCCGAGGGCGAGGGCAGCTACCAGACCCTCAGCGGGACCTCGATGGCCACCCCGCACGTCGCGGGCGCCGCGGCCCTGCTCGCCGCCGCCCGGCCCGGGCTGACCGGCGCGCAGCTGAAGGACCTCCTGGTCAGCAGCTCGAAGCAGACCCCGCAGTACGACGCCTTCCAGGCCGGCAGCGGCCGGGTCGACGTGCCCGCGGCGCTGCGCGCCGGCGTGTTCGCCTCGGCGACCGCCTTCGCGGGTGAGAGCGACGGCGCGGTGCAGCGCCCCGTGACGTACACCAACACCGGTGGTTCCGCGGTGACGCTCGGCCTCTCGGTGCAGGCCCCGAACGCCCCGGCGGGCCTGTTCGGGCTCTCCGCCCCGAAGGTCGTCGTCCCCGCGCACGGCACCGCCGCGGTGACGCTCACCATCGACGCCGCCAAGGCGACGGGCAGCGGCCACTGGACGGGTCAGATCCTGGCCACCGACGCCTCCGGGGCGGTCGCCGCGCACACCGCGGTGTCCCTCGGCGACGCGGCGCACAAGCTGACCGTGCTCCTCAAGGACGCCGACGGGAACCCCATGTCGGGTGTGGTCGAGCTGCTCAGGTCGGGTGAGTTCGGCCCCGAGTTCTGGATCGTCGACGAGTCCGGCGTGCTGGAGACGTACCTGCCCGACGACGTGTACTCCGTGCTGTCGTTCAAGGCCGTGGAAGGCGTGCACGGTCCGCACTCGATGGGCATGGCGCTGCTGGGCGACCCCGAGGTCGTCATGGACCGCGACAGGACCGTGACGATGGACGCGCGCAAGCTCCGCCGGGTCGACATGACGACTCCGCGGTCGACCGAGACGACCTACCAGCGGCTGGAGTACAACCGGTCGATGGGCGGCGGCACCTGGCGCGACTACATGGAGACCCAGACCAGCTACGACAGCCTCTGGGCCCAGCCGACCACCCATGACGTCAAGCACGGCGACTTCTGGCTCGGCGCCCGCTGGCGCAAGGAGCAGCCGGTGCTCGCCGTCTCGACCCCCAGCGGCGCCTTCACCGACGTCCTGCGGCAGGACGCGGTCACCCCGCTGGCCGAGGGCCACTACCGGTTCCCGCTGGTCTCCGCGGGTGACGGCGCGGCCGCCGACTGGGCGCGGATCGACGCGCGCGGCAAGGCCGTGGTCGTCCGCCGCAACGACGCCGTGGGCGACGCCGAGCAGGCGACCGCCGCGGTCGCGGCCGGTGCGAAGCTGCTGCTCGTCGTCAACAACGAACCCGGCCGCCAGATCCGCAGTTACGGCCCCGACTGGCAGACGGCCGCCGGCCTCGACGTCGCGCTGCTCAGCACGGACGAGGGCGAGCGGCTGCTGCGGCAGGCCACCGCTCGCGGAGCCGTGCTCACGGTGGACTCCCAGCCCAACAGCCCCTACGTGTACGACCTGATGTGGACGTGGCACAACCGCGTCCCCTCCGACCTGGTCGTCGAGGGTTCCTCGAAGAACCTGGCCCGCGTCGACGTCGCGTTCGACAGCCCCGACCCGTCCCTGGGCGGCGGCGAATGGCGCTACGACTGGCCCGTGTACTCGAACTGGGGCATCGGCCTGACGATGCGGGAGGACATGGACAGCGACCGCGTGGACTGGGTCTCCACCGGCGGCGGCAACTCCTGGGGCCAGGAGGCGTACGTCGACGGCCTGATCTACGAGATCGAGCCGCGCACCACCTACCGGCCCGGCAGCACCCAGGCGCAGGAGTGGTTCAAGCCCGTCGAGCGGCCGCACCTGAACGACAACTACAAGCTGCCCACCCGCAGCGGGAGCCGGCTCAACCTGGACGTTCCCGCGTGGGGCGGCTCCGACCACGTCGGCATGTCGATGGACTACGACCGCATGCGGCAGTCCCTCACCCTCTACCAGGGCAGCACACGACTGGCGGTGGGCTCGTACACCACGGTCGCGGCCGACGCGCCCGGCACCGGCCGCCTGCCGTACCGCCTGGTGCTGGACGGCAGCCGGGACGCCTCGGTGAGCCCGTACTCCACCGGCACGCACACCGAGTGGGGCTTCACCTCCTCGGCACCGGCAGGGGACGGCTCGGCGGTCCTGCCGCTGATCCAGCTCGACTACGGGGTCGACACCGACGCGGCGGGCCGGGCCGGCCGCCACGCCGAGGTCGCGGTCTCGGCCGCGCACCTGCCGGGTGCGGCGGGCGCGGGCACCATCGCCCCGGTCACCGTGGAGTTCTCCTACGACGACGGGCGCACCTGGCGGAAGGCCGACTGCGCGCGCGACGGCCGCTTCGCGGTGGCACCGCCGAAGCACGCCGGCTTCGTCTCGCTGCGGGCCACCGCCCGCGACTCGGCCGGGAACACCGTCACCCAGTCGGTGATCCGCGCCTTCGGTCTGCGCTGACCGCCCCGCCCGTACGGGCGTCGGTACGACAAGTCGCCTGTAATCAGACGCACTTGGCCGACGCCCGTACGGCGGTGCCCCCCGAGCGGTACCGTGACCGCGGGTCGGCAGATACGCGCTCCCCCGTCCGTATCTGCCGGCCCGCCTCGCGCGCTACGGGCGGACGGCCGCCGGGGAGACCCAGCGGCTCCAGGCGGGGATGTCCTCCCGGGCCTCGATCCATCCGGCCGGGAGACCCGAGGTCCCGGTGCGGGCCGCGACGACGCCGCCGGCGATGGCGCACGTGGTGTCGCGGTCGCCCCATCCGGCGACCGTCTGCCACAGCGCCTCCGGCAGGTCGTCCAGATGCCCCGCCGCGGACCACAGCGCGAACGGCACCGTGTCCGGGCCCGACATCTGCATCCCCGAGCCCAGGACGGACGCCGCGTGGCGCACCGATGTGTGCCCGGGGAAGCGCGCGGCGACCAGCAGGCCGGAGCGCACGTCACTGTCGGGCAGGTGCGAGGCGACCTCCCGAAGGAACTCGTCCCGCGGCGGGGCGTCCTGGCCGTCCCCCGCCGCCGCCAGTGCGGCGGCCACCGCCACGGCCTCGGCACCCGCCACCGCCTCCGGGTGGGCGTGCGTGGTCAGCGCCGACAGCCGGGCCTGCCGGGCGGCCTCCGCCGGGTCGTCCCGGAACCACGCGCCGAGCGGGGCGACCCGCATCGCCGCGCCGTTGCCGTAGGAGCCCTGCCCGTCGAACTGCCCCGTGGTGACGGCCCTGAAGTCCTCGCCGTCGCCGATCCGCCGCAGCACCGCGTGCATCGACCCGCCGTACTTGCGCGCCGGATCCCGCTCGTACTCGGCCGCGAGCTCCCGCGCCAGGTCGTCCGGGCGGACCTCGCCGTGCGCCGTCAGGTGCGCGAACAGCACGAAGGCGGTGGCGGAGTCGTCCGTCCACAGCCACGGCGCCGGGCGCGTTTCCCGGGCGGCCCACTGCTCCTCGGGAGACTCGTCGGAGCGCGTGAACCAGCTGTCGCCGAAGGCGTCGCCCATCACCAGACCGTCCAGACTGGCGCGGGCGTGCCACGTACCGCTCATCACAAGAACCTTTCGAACGACTGCCGGAATCGGCATTGTCGCCGCAGGTCCCCCGCGGACGCGAACGGATTCCCGCAGGCCGGGGCCGGTGCGGCGCCCCGCGCGGCGCACGCCGTACGGGGCACCGCACCGGGCGGCATCCGCGCCTACCCGGTGACGCGGAACTCGTGGCTCCCCGCCCCCACCGTGTAGTGGGCGTAGCCACCGCTGCGTTCACCTGCCACGGCTCCCGCGGGCGGGTGGACCCGCTGCCGTCCGATCACCGGTACGAGGACGTCTGCGGTCGACCCCACCGGCACCGCGACGCGCAGGGTGAAGCGATCGTGCGCCCGGGTCCACGACGAGGCGATCCGGCCGAGCGGCGACTGGACGTGGGCAGAGGCGTGGGTCAGGCCGCCGACGGTGTGCGGGCGGATCGTCACCTTCGTGTAGCCGGGCGCCGCGGGTTCGATGCCGGCGACGTCCTGGTAGAGCCAGTCGTCGACCGTGCCCATGAAGGCGTGGTCGTGCGAGCGCGAGTTCGCGTTCCACTCCTCCCACATGGTCGTGGCGCCCAGCCCCTCGAACCAGTAACCCCAGCCGGGGTAGGTGGGGTTGGTGGCCACCGTGTATGCCAGGTCGGCGTGCCCGGCGTCGGTCAGGACGGGCAGGAGCACCTTGGTGCCGAGGGCACCGGTGTCCAGGTGGTCGCCGCGCGCGTGGATGTCCTCGACGAGGTGGTCGGTCACGGTGCGGCGGTACTCCTCGGGCACCAGGCCGAAGCTCAGCGGCAGCAGGTTCGCCGTCTGCCGGTACCCCGCGGCCCTGTTGTCGTAGTAGACCCCCGCGTCCTGGTCGTAGAAGGCCGCGTTGAAGGTGTCCTTGACCTGCGCGGCGAAGGCGCCGAAGTGCCGTGCGTCGGCGTCGTGGCCGAGCGCCCGCGCCATCGTGGAGAGCCGCGTCGCGGTGAGGTAGAGGTACGCGGTCCCGGACAGCCGGGTCCCCTCCGGTGCGCCCGCGCCCTCCGGGGAGAGCCAGTCGCCGTAGCTGAAGCCGGTGTAGATGCCGCCGGTGCCGGCGATGTCGTGCTCGTAGTGCTCCAGCCACGCCTTCATGGCGCCGTAGTTGTCGGCGACCGCCTTCGTGTCGCCGTAGTACCAGTACAGGTCCCAGGTGCCGAGGACGAGGCTGGCCGACCAGATGGGGTCCTTCACCTGCTTGCCGGACTCGGTGGTGGGGACGGTGGGGCCGATCGAACCGTCGGCGTTCTGGTCCTCGCGGTGCGAGCGCATCCAGTTCTCGTAGAAGTTCCGCATGTCGAAGTTGGCGATCGCCGAGTCGGCGTACAGGAAGCCGTCGGCCGTGTAGGGCCGCTTCTCGTACATGGGCGTGTCGGTCGGGATCGAGTGCAGGTTGTTGAGGATCGTGTCGGCCTGGGCGTCCTGGTAGCGGTTGAGCAGATCGCTGGAGCTGGTGAAGTCACCGGTGGACGCCACCGCCGTGTGGACCCGCATGCCGTCGACCGACCGCAGGGTGACCCCGTCGGGGACGACGACCTGGGCATAGCGGAATCCGGCATAGCTGTAGCTGGGCTGGTACTGCTCCACCCCGTCGCCCTTGAGGGTGTACGTGTACCTCTGCAGGGCCATGCCGAAGGCGCCGGTGTTGTCGACCGTGCCGTCCGCGCGCAGCTTCTCGCCGTAGGTGACGGTCACCGTCGCTCCGGCGGGTCCCTGCACCCCGATCCGCGCCCAGCCGGCAGTGGGGCTGCCGTAGTCGTAGACGTGGGTGCCGGCGGCCGGCGTCGTGGTGTGCACGGCCGCGATGCGGTCGGTCACCTCGACGGGCGGAAAACTCTCCGAGCGGAGCGTCCCCGTGGGGCCGTCGACCTTCAGCGCGGGATGCCAGGTGCCGTCCTCGAAGCCCGGGCGGTCCCAACCGGGCTGCTCCGCACGGGCGTCGTAGGTCTCCCCGAACCACAGGGACTGGTTGGTCGTCGGCCCGTCCGCCACCTTCCACCCGTCGCCGCTGAGCACCTGCCGGTGCGTTCCGTCGGTGTAGGTGATGTCGAGCTCCAGCTTGAGCTTGGGCTCGCCCCACCAGGACGACGCCTTCCACTCGTCCGGGTCGGTCATCGCGTAGAAGCCTCGGCCGAGGCTGACCCCGATGGCGTTTCCGCCGGTGCGCAGCGCGTCCGTGACGTCGTACGTCGAGTACAGGACGGTCTTGTCGTACACCGTGAACCCGGGCTCGAGTTCCCGGTCGCCGACGCGACGGCCGTTCAGGTAGAGCTTGTTGTACCCCAGGCCCGCGATGTGGACCCGTGCCGACGCGACGGGCCGGTCCGCGGTGAACTCCTCGCGCAGCAGCGTCTCGGGCGGCGGCGGGGCCGACACCGACCGGCCCCAGGGGCCCGCACCGTAGGCGGCGGCCGCCAGGGCGGACGGCCATGCCGCGTCGTCGTACCCGGGCTGCTCCCAGCCGTCCGGCGCGGAGCCGGAGGCTTTCCAGGCGCTGTCGGTGACGATGTCGGCGGGGGCTCCCGCCCCCTGGAAGTGCAGGCTCCCGAGCACGCCCGCGGGCCCGGGGGCGGTGTTCGCCGCCTCGACCGCCAGCACGTTGCGGCCCGCGCGCAGGTACGGCGCGATGTCGACGACGCCGGCCGTCCGCCAGGAGTCGGCGACGCGCGGCGAGGCGGTCACCTCGGTGCCGTTGACGTAGAGCGTGAAACGGTCGTCGGCGGTCAGCTGCATCTCCGCCGAACCGATCCGGGCATCGGCGGGCAGGTCGAAGCTGCGGCGCACGTAGCGCGTCCCGACGGGGGCCGAGTCGGCCGGATTGCCCTCGGGGTACCAGATCCACCGCGCGTCGTCGAGGCGCAGCGTGGGCGCCTCCGCGTGCGCCCCGATCCATGCCCCGCGGAAGTCGTCCGGGTCGACGAACGATGTCTCGAATCGGGCCTCGTCACTCCACGACGAGACCTTTCCGGAGCCGTCCCAGACCCGGACACGCCAGTAGTAGCGCGCACGCGAGGCGAGGCCGGGGCCGCCGTACGTCACGTCGAAGGAGCGCGAGGAGCGTACGCGCCCGCTGTCCCAGACGTCCGCCCGGCCGCCGTGGGACGTCGACACCTCGATTTCGTAGGCCGCCTGCCCGGCGTCCGTGCGACCGTCCGCACCGCGGCCCTCTGTCACCTGCCAGCTCAGCCGCGGCCGCGGGACGTCGATGCCCAGCGGCCGGACCTGGTGCTCGACTTCGAGCCCGCTCACCACGAGCGCCGTCCCGCCCGAGGTTCGGTCCTGCCGGAGACCGGGGACGGGCGCGCCCGCCGCGCCGGGCGTCGCACCCAGCCCCGAGACGGCCACCACGAGCGACACCACCAGTCCGGCGGTGATCCTGCGCTTCCTCAACGTTCGCTCCCCCTTTATGACGCACGGTTCGGCGCGCGGCGGTATGCGGCCGCACATGACGAGTGAAACGTTTCATTCCGTTGGCATGCCCACTCAACCACAGGCGTCAGGAGACGGACAAGATGTCGCCACCCGGGTCCCGGCGCCGCGCGCGGCCCCGTGCCCGCTTGACCTTCACATTAATGGCAAGGTTTAGCGTCTTCTCCACGAACGGAAGGCGGACCGGACGGCCGGGCGATGGCTCACGGCCGCCTCCGGCGCGGACGGCAGCACCGCATCGACCGCGCCTTGGACGCACCCCGGATTGTCGAGAGAGGCGTCACCATGATGACCATCGGCGAGCTTGCCGACAAAACAGGGGTCACCCCGCGCATGCTCCGCTATTACGAACAGCAGGGGCTGCTCACTCCCTGGCGCGGCAGCAATGGGTACCGGCAGTACGGGAAAGCGGAATTGGCTCTCGTCCTGCATCTGCGCGAACTCATCGAGTCGGGACTTCCCACGCGCCTTGTACGTACCGTGCTGCCCTGGATCGGGCCTCAGGATCCGAAATCCCACGCCGCGTGCAGCGGGCTGGACACAGACGAGGTCACGGCCCTGCGGGAGCACATCGAGAACATCGACCGCCGCATCGAGGTGCTGTCCCGCAACCGCGCCGCCATCAGCGAGTACCTCCGTCTGATGAGCGTGGAACCGCACGGCCGCGGCCGGCACGGCAACCGACTTGACCTTGACACTAACGTCAATCCCTAGCGTCGGCCGAGTAGTGATATTCGGCTGAATCGCAACAGGAGACATTCTCATGCCCAAGGTTTTGTCAGGACAGACCGCGCTCGTGACCGGAGGATCGCGGGGCATCGGTGCCGAGATCGCCCGCGGACTGGCACGCGAAGGGGCCAGTGTCGCCATTACCTACCGGAATTCGCGCGAGCAGGCGGAAAAGGTGGTCGCGGAACTGGTCGCCATGGGCGCCAAGGCAATCGCCCTTCAGGCGGACCAGGCCGTTCCCCACGAGGCGTCGACCGCCGTCGAGCAGGCCGCCGAGTTCCTGGGCGGCCGGATCGACGTGCTGGTGAACTCCGCCGGGGTCGCCGTCATGGGCACGGTCGACCAACTGGACGTGGAGCTTCTCGACGGGGTCCAGCGGATGATGGCCACCAATGTGATGGGCACCGTGGTCACCACGCACTCCGCGACCCGCTTCCTGCCCGACGGCGGCCGCGTCATCCTGATCGGAAGCATCGTCGCCCACCGCATCCCCACGCCCGGCGTCGCCGAGTACGCGGCGAGCAAAGCGGCGATCGACCAGCTCGCCCGCGGATGGGCACGGGACCTCGGCCCGCGCGGCATCACCGTCAATGTCGTGCAGCCCGGGGCGACCGACACGGACATGAACCCGGCGGACGGCCCCTTCGCGGCGACCCAGGTGGCGATGACCCCCCTCGGCCGCTTCGGCACCACCGACGACGTCGCGAAGGCGGTCGTCTTCCTCGCGAGCGAGGACGCCGCGTTCATCACCGGTGCGCTGCTGACCGTCGACGGCGGATTCAGCATCTGAGCCGGGAGTCGCGCCCCTGACGCGCGGGGCCTCAGTGCCGGGACGACCTCACCGGCACCGGGGCCCCGCCGCGCGCGTCAGGCACGGCGCGGGACTACCACCAGAAGACGACGTACCCGTTGCCGCCGTTGGCACCGGACGGCGTGTCGCCACGGCCGTTTCCGCCCCCGCCCGCCCCCGGCGGTGCGGGCACGACGATGCCGTCGACCGCGGGGCCGCCCAGGCCGGGCCCGTCGCCGCCTTGCCCGCCACCGGCGCCCGTCCGGACCTCACCAGTGGCGCCGGCCGAACAGGAACCGACGCCGCCCGGCAGGCCGTTGGGCCCGGTTCCGCCCTGGCCGCCGGTGGCTGTCGCCGTCCCGCCGCCCACGGCGACCACGCTGGTGACCCCGCCGTCGGCCCCGTCGTCGCCGGTGCCACCGGCGCCGCCCGGCGCGATCGCCACGTTCACCTGCCCGCCCGGAACGACCGGCAGGACGCACCAGGCGAAGCCGCCGGCCCCGCCGCCCCCGCCGTTACCGGCCGGCGTCCCGCTCCCGCCGCCGCCGGCACCCCACACCTGGACGAAGACCCGGGTCAGCCCGCTGGGCACGATGAACTGAAAGACACCGGGCTCGGCGAAGGCCCGCAGGTCGTGCGGGACGCCGGCACCCGGAGGACCGGGAGGACCAGGGGGACCGGGAGGACCGGGAGGACCCGGCCGGCCCGGACGGACCGGGCAGTAGCGGGGCAGGTACGGGATGCCGGAGCACGGGTGGGCGGAACCGCCCGGGGCGGCGGACCGCGGGACGGCGACGTGGCCGGCGTCCATGCCTTCCGCGTACGCCGCGCCCGTCGCGCCTGCGCACGCCAGGGCCACGCTCACAGCCACCGCTCCCACCCGTACACAGCCTCGGCGTCGCCGCGTGGACGCCGGAGGCGTTGCTATTCGGGACAACACGTCACCTCCAGAAAGGGGCTCGCGACCTGCGGCGGGGCGCCGCTTCGGGGACCTGTCACGGTCGGGGGCGAGCCTCAGCCACCATCACCCTGCGCGAGGGGACGCGCACATCCGGTGGCCGGTCCGGGTGATCGCCGACGACGCGGGGCCCGTGGCACGCGTCCCCCGTTCGGCCCAGACGGCGGGTGCCCCGTGATCGGCGCATCGGACGGGGGCGGCTCCGCCGTCGCCGGGTGCGCAGGCCCGTGCGAACCACCCGCGCGCGCTCATCGCCAGGTCACCGCCCGCGCCGCGCGCGCCCACCGAACCCCTCCCCGCATCACCCCCCGGAACAGTGACGGACGTCGCGCACCCGGCACCGCTCCAGGTCCGGGGCCGCCCCCCTCCCGGCGGTCACCGTCCGCGACGCACTGGGCCCGGAGCACGGCACCGGGCCCGCACGTGTCAGCCGGACGGCCGACAGCGGCGGGCGGTGCCTGGACCACCCGGGGGATCCGCGGGCATATGACGGTATGTCACAAGAAGCGGTTTTCATCCCGTAATGGTTTGCTGCCCATGGCGGCGGACCGGCCCTGACCCACGTCCGCTCCGCCGTCGCGATTTCCCTCTCCCACACATCTCCCAAGGAGGAGTTTGATGTCGGTCTACACCCCCCAGCAGTTCGGGCAGCAGCAGCCGTACGCCCAGCAGTTCGGCCAGCAGTCCTGGGGCCAGCAGCAGCCGTGGGCGGCGCAGCAGGGTCTGGGCCAGCAGGCCTGGGGCCAGCAGCACGGCGCGTTCCAGCAGTACGGCCAGTACGGCAACGGGCAGCAGGGTCAGCAGCAGCTGCCGCTCCTGGTGACGGAGGTGGCGCTGCGTTCCGCCGCCACCGCCGTGTCCGCGGTCGTCGAGCAGATGCGCATCGACCCGCAGATCGTGATGGGTATCCAGGCCCAGGGCCAGATCCCCCCGCACGCCTGGAGCGCCGTCGTGACCGAGTGCGCCCGCCGGGTCGCCCCGGTCGTGCACGCCGTTCTCGCGCAGAACTGCCAGGGCCAGCAGTACGGCCAGTTCGGCCAGGGCAACCAGGCCGTGTACGGCCAGCACCACTTCGGCCAGCCGCAGTACGGCTACGCGCAGATGTCCCCCATGGGCATCTGATCGGCTTCCCGGCCGGGCGGGAACACCTCGGTGTTCCCGCCCGGCCGGGGCCGTCACCACGGCCGTGCGCGTCCGGCACCGGAACTCGCGCGGCCGGTTGTTGAGGGTGGACATGCAGGAACGACCAGGGTGAAGGCGGAGTGATGAGCGAGCAGCACGGCAACGGCGCCGCGGCGAAGGGGACCGGCGGCTCGAGGAACGGTGGCCGCAAAACGGGCCCCGCGCCCGAGACCGGCGGCCCGCGGGAGCCGCAGACCAGCGGGCAGAGCAGCGCCCGGCAGGAGCAGGACCAGGACCAGAGCCGGGGTACCGGGCAGCCGTTCCGGCAGACCCCCGGACGTGACAGCACCCGGCAGACCCGCAGCGGCTGGGGGCGCTACCTCGTCGCGCCGAAGCCCGTTGCCTGGCTGCCCGGCGGCGTGCCGCCGATCGAGGCGTCCGCCCTGTTCGAGCTGCTGGAGGAGGACCCGGACGTCGAGCCGCTGCGCCAGGTCCGGCCCTCGCGGGCGCGCGGGCTCGGGGCCATCGCCGGCCCGCTGCCGATGTGCCCCGCGGTCGCGGTCGTCGCGATGCCCCACGAGCGGGCCCAGGCGCTGGCCGCCAACCCGCAGATCGTGGTGGAGGCCGACCAGCCGCTGTCGTACCCGTCCGCCCCGGCCCCCGCGGCGCTCGCGGCACCGGCCTCCGACCCGTCGGTCGGCGTCACCCTGGACGAGCCCCAGCAGCTGACCGTGCGCGTCACGGGCAGCGACGGCCAGTCCGTCGGCGGCGCCGAGGTGTGGGCCACGGGCATGGCCATGACCTCGTACGCGGTCACCGGGGCCGACGGCCGCGCGCGTCTGACGCTGCCCGCCGACACCCCCGCCACGCTGCGCTCCCTGTTCGTCCGCCCGGCCGGCGGCTACTGGCCGATCCGCACCGGACGTCCGCAGCTGCTGGAGGACGCCGCGCAGTCCACGGAGCTGGCGGTCGAGGTCGTGGCACTGTCGGACACCTTCGAGGGCTTCCCCGACCAGCCGCTGGTCGGCTGGGGCACCCAGGCGATGCGCCTGCACCAGATCCCGCCGACGTACCGCGGGCACGGTATCCGCATCGCCCTGCTGGACTCCGGTGTCGACGCCGACCACCCCGACCTGAAGGACACCGTCTGGCACGGTGCCGACTTCACCCCCGGGGCCGAGGACGGCGGATGGCAGACCGACGCGACCGGGCACGGCACCCGCTGCGCCGGAGTCGTGGCCGCCGCCGACAACCGCTCCGGCATGACGGGCATCGCGGCCGACGCCGAGCTCCACGCCCTCAAGCTCTTCCCGGGCGGCCGGGTCAGCGACCTCCTCGACGCGATCGACCGGTGCGTCACCCACGACATCGACCTGGCCCAGATCAACCTGTCCTACGGCCAGCCCTCCCAGCTCGTGGCGTGGAAGCTGCTGGACGCCCACGCGGCCGGCATCGCCGTCATCGCGCCCGCGGGCGACACCAACGCGGCGATCTCGCCCCTGGCCGCGCTGCCCACTGTGCTCGCGGTCGGCGCGCTGGCGCACACCGGCACCTACCCGCCCGGCAGCCCGGTGGCCGCGGTCCAGCCGCCGTGGCCCGGCCCGTTCGCGGCGCCCTTCACGCCGGTCGGGCCCGGGGTCGACCTGATCGGCCCCGGCGCGGCGATCGTCACCACGGTGCCCGGCAACGGGTACTCCGTCGCCGACGGGACCGCGCTGGCCGCCGCGCACCTGACCGGTCTGGCCGCGCTGCTGCTCGCCCACCACGACCAGCTGCGCAGCTCCCCGCACCCCCGGACCGCCGAGCGCGCCGACCACCTCATGGCGCTGCTCCGCACGGCCAGCCGGCCCGTGCCGGGCACCGACGTACTGCGGCAGGGCGCCGGCCTCCCCGACGCGCCGATCGCCCTCGGCCTGCCGACGGTGCCCCCGGTGTACGACGGGCAGGAGTACATGCCGTCAGGGCCGGCGTCGCAGAACTGACACCGGCCGGCAGCGCCGGGGCGAGGGGCCGCGCGCCCTGCGCCCCGGCGCTGTGCTTTTCCCTCAACGGCCGTCCCCCGTCCGCTCGTTGACGGAATACCCGATCGGCATGTGCCCAGGTCAGGTGTACGAACGGGTGGTGCGGGCAAGGTCAGGGGATGCCTGCACGTGAAGCTGTCGCCGCGCTGCTCAAGCGCGGCAGGGACCCCGTCGTCACACTGACGCTGCGCGCCACCGTGGCGGCGACCATCTCCTATGTCATCGCGCTCCGGATCAGCACGGAGGCGGCACCGCTCACCGCGCCCCTCACCGCGCTGCTCGTCGTCCAGGTCACGCTCTACTCGACGCTCACCACCGGGATCCGGCGGGTCAACTCCGTGGTGGTGGGGGTGCTGCTGGCCGTCGGTTTCAGCGCGTTGGTGGGTCTGACCTGGTGGAGCCTCGGCCTCGTCGTCCTGGCGGCGCTGGTGGTGGGCCAGTTCGTCCGGGTCGACGAGTTCGTCAACGAGGTGGCGATCAGCGCCATGCTGGTCCTCGGGGTGTCCCAACTGGCGCACCAGGCCTGGGACCGGGTGCTGGAGACGCTGATCGGGGCGGGCGTGGGCCTGCTGCTCAACTTCCTCTTCGCCCCGCCGGTGTGGGTCGGCACCGCCGGCGAGTCCATCGAGGACCTGGCCCGCCGTATGCGGCACCTGCTGCTGCGCGTCTCGGAGGAACTGGACGTGCCGACCGCCGTCGAGCACGCCGAGGCCCGGCTGCACGAGGCACGCCGGCTGGACCAGGACGTCTCCGAGGTCGACGTGGCCCTGCGCCGGGCCGAGGACAGTCTGCGCCTCAACCCGCGGGTCAAGGAGGGGCTGCTGTCCCGGGTGGTGCTGCGGACCGGTCTGGACACCCTGGAGATCTGCGTGGTCGTGCTGCGCGTCCTGACCCGGTCGCTGACCGACCTGGCCAGACGGCGCGGCGGGAACGAGCCGCTGTTCGCCCGCGACGTGGCGGTGGGCATGGAGCAGCTCTTCGCCCACCTCGGCGGTGCCCTGGTGAGCTTCGCCGTCCTGGTCACCACCCAGGTGAGCCGCAGCGCCGAGGAGGCCGAGGACCGGCTGGCGGCCGAACTCGACGCCGCCCGCGCAAGCCGTGACAACGTCGCGCACCTGTTGCTGGACCGGGTGCGCGAGCATCCGCACTCCTGGCAGTTGCACGGCGCCGTCCTGGCGGAGGTCGACCGGATCCTGGACGAACTCGCTCCCGAACACCGCGCACAGCGCCTGATGGAGGAGCTGGACCGGGCCGCGCGCGCCCGCCGGGAGCGGTTCGCCGCGCTCACCCGCGTCCGCGACGCCCTCCGGGGCGGGCCGGGCACCCCGCGGCCCGCCCCGCGCGGGGAGGGCCTGGTCCTGCGCCGGTTGCAGCGCGGGGTGTGGCCGCGCGAATGAGGCGCACGCCGTCCGCCGGGGCCCGCACGGGCCCCGGCGGACTGCCGCGCGACAGGTGGCGGCGGGGCGCACCTTATAAATTGGACGGGTGGGCCTGCCAGGCACGGACAACGGCCGGATGACGGTGCCGGCGGCGGACATCGACTACGAGGCGCTGTTCGCGGCGACGCCGAGCCCGAATCTGGTCCTGGATCCGCATCTCGTCATCGTGGCCGTCAACCTGGCCTACCTGGAGGCGACCGGGCGGACCCGCGACGACCTGCTCGGCCAGTACCTCTTCGACGCGTTCCCCGACAACCCCGCCGATCCCCAGGCGGACGGGGTGCGGAATCTCAATGCCTCGCTCGAACGCGTCCTGGCCTTCCGCACGTCCGACACCATGGCCCCGCAGAAGTACGACATCCCGGTGGTGTCACGGCCCGGCGCGTTCGAGGAGCGCTGGTGGAGCCCGATCAACACCCCGGTCCTCGCCCCGGACGGCAGCGTGTCCTGGATCATCCACCGGGTGGAGGACGTGACCGCGTTCGTGCAGGCCCGCCGCCACCGCCACCACCCGGAGGGCGGGCGGCTGAGCGCCCGCGAGCAGGTGATGGAGGCCGAGCTGTACGCGCGCGCCCGCGAACTGCAGCTGCTCAACGAGGAGCTGCGGCAGGCGCACGCCCGGGAACGCCAGGTCGCGCTGACCCTCCAGGACGCGATGCTGCACTCCCCCGACCTCGCCCAGCACGGCGATGTCGCCGTGCGCTACCTGCCGGCCGCGGGCTCGCTGAATGTGTGCGGCGACTGGTACGACGTGGTCGACCTGCCCGGCGACCGCTTCGCCGTCGCGGTCGGGGACGTCGTCGGCCACGGGCTGCAGGCGGCGAGCGTCATGGGCATGCTGCGCAGCGCCCTGAGCGCGGCCATGCGCACCGTCCCCGAACCGGCGCAGGCCCTGGAGATCCTCGGGCAGTACGCCCGCAGCGTGGAGGGCGCCCTGGCCACCACCTCCGTGAGCGTGCTCATCATCCGGGCGAGCCGGGAGATCAGGTACAGCAGCGCCGGGCATCCGCCGCCCGTCCTGCTGCGGGCCGACGGGGACTGCGTCCTGCTGGACCGGGCCACCGACCCGCCGCTCGGGGCCCGGCCCGCGCATGCGCCACGGCCCCAGGCGAGCGTGACCTACGCGCCCGGCGACGTGCTCGTGCTCTACACCGACGGCCTCATCGAACGCCGCGGGGAGGACATCGACGTCGGTCTGGCCCGCCTCACCGGCGCCCTCGCCGAGGAGGCCCACCTCGGCGCGGAACCCCTCGCCGACACCGTCCTGCACCGCCTCGGCCTCAGCCACGGCGGCGCCGACGACATCGCCCTGGTCACCGTGCGGCTGTGAGCCGCGTGATCGCGGAAGATCCGGCATTTGCCTTCAAGCGCTTGAGGTCTGTGACGCTGTCCGCATGACGACTTTCGGCATACAGGACGCGTCCCGCCGCAGCGGGCTGAGCGAGCCGACGCTGCGCTACTACGAGGACGTCGGGCTGCTCGGCCCGATCGACCGCGACGACCGGAACGGCCACCGGCGCTACCGGCCCCAGGACCTCGACGTGCTGGAGGCACTGGCCTGCCTGCGCGCGGTCGGCGTCGGCATCGAGGACATGCGCACCTACCAGGCCAATCGGGCGCGCGGGCGCGCGGGCGCCGGTGACCAGCGCGACCTGCTGCTCCGCCACGCCGAGCGCATCGAGGCGGAGATCGCCGACCAGCACGCGCGGCTCGGCTACGTGCGGGAGAAGGCCGCGCTGTGGGACGCGCGGGAGCGCGGCGACATCGCCGCGGAGACCGAGGCGACCCGGCGTGTGGTGGACGCGGCCGGCCGCCTGGGGGTGCCGCGATGAGCCCGGTCCTGGTCACGGGCGGGTCCGGCTACCTGGGCACGCACCTCGTGGCGGCACTGCTGCGGGCCGGACGCCCCGTACGGGCCGCGGTGCGTTCCATGGACCGCGAGCCCGAGCTGCGTGCGGCCGTGCGCCGGGGCGGGGCGGACGACGCGGGCCTGGAGATCGTCGCCGTGGACCTGACGGCCGACGACGGCTGGAAGGCCGCCGTCGCGGGCTGCGAGGAGATCCATCACGTCGCCTCGCCCTTCCCCGTCGTCCAGCCGGAGAATCCCGACGCCCTGATCGTCCCCGCCCGGGACGGCGCGCTGCGACTCCTGCGTGCCGCGCGGGACGCGGGCGCCCGGCGTACCGTCCTGAGCTCGTCGTTCGCGGCGATCGGCTACACCCCCAAACCGGGGTCCGACTTCACCGAGGACGACTGGACCGATCCCGGCACGCCGGGCCTCGCGCCCTATCCGCGCTCGAAGGCGATCGCCGAACGTGCCGCGTGGGACCTGATGGAACGCGACGGCGGCGACACCGAACTCACCGTGGTGAACCCGACGTTCATCCTCGGACCCACGCTCACAACCGATCTGCGCTCCTCGATGCAGCTGCTCAAGGCGATGCTCGACGGAACGATGGGCATCGCACCGCGCGCCCGCTTCGGCGTCGTCGACGTACGCGACGTGGCCGACCTGCACCTCCGGGCGATGGCGGCCCCCGAAGCCGCGGGCAAGCGGTTCCTGGCCGTCTCCGACGGCCCGACGACGAGCTTCGTCGAAGTGGCCGCCGTCCTGCGCCGCCGGCTCGGCACGCCGGCCGCCCGCGTGCCCACCCAGGAGGCACCGGGGGACGATCTCCCCCGCCCGGTCATCCACAACGACCGCGCCCGCGAGGAACTCGGCTGGCGCCCGCGCCCTTCCGACACGACGATCGCTGATTCCGCCGAGAGCCTGCGCACCCTCGGCCTCTGGACACCGACGACCGACAGCCCCTGACACCGCGGGGCGCCGGGCCGACGGCCCGTGCGTGCCGACCGCCGGATGACGTGCAGGCGGTGGGCAGGTGAAGGGCGGCGGGACCCGTGGCACGCAGGCATCTTTCCGGGTGGGGATCTTTCGGGGCGTAGCACGAGCAACGGCCGAGGTCGGGATAAAAGATCGTTGACGCGGCAATGCCGCGGCCGTTGTGATGTCCGGACGCAATGGGGTGACTGGGGAGGGAACGTCCATGGGCGGAGAGCACACGGGGACCGGGGATTCCGGGGCGGCTCAGGAGACTGCCGGTGTCGCGGTGAAGGCAGGTTCCGAGGCCACGGCGCCGGCCGCCGCCGGAGGGACCGCGCAGGCCTTCGCCGGGGCCCAGCAGCAGGTTCCCTGGGTACCGCAGCCCATCGGCGCCCTGGAGCCCGAGCGGCCCAAGTCCCGCCGTGTGCTCTTCCTCGCCCTAGGCCTGGTGGTCGGCTTCGGCGTCGGCGCCTTCACCGACGCCGGTCCCTGGGCCGACGACGCCGTCTCCGCCCACTTGCCCTGGGCCTCGACGTACCACCTCGTGCCCCGTGCGGAGTTCCGCGGCATGGCACAGATAGCCGAGGACGACCCGGAGATCGTGCAGGCCCTGGACAACTGGAACGACGACACCGGCGCGTTCAAGCAGCTCATCGAGTCGATCCCGGACGTCACGCCGGTCGTGACCGGCTACCGCGACGCGGAGCAGCAGCGGGACGTGTCCTTCCTCGGCTTCGAGGCACGCGAGGACATCGGCCTCGACCCCGACGAGGTTCTCGACACCGCGTTCGGCGAGGAAGAACGCAAGCAGAGCGAGACCGAGCTGGCCGCGATGGCCGGCGGCAAGACGAAGGTGAAGGTCACGTACGGCACGCGGCGGCAGGTCGACAGCGATGTCTTCGACGGCCGCATGCACTGTGCGCTGGTCACCGTGACCGCCAAGGGCACCGCACGGCTCGGTTTCTGCGTGTGGGCCGACCGGAGCACCATCGGCACCGTCACCTCGGCGGGGCGCAACGGGGAGATCGACCTCGACTCCCTCACCGCGGACGCGCGGGCGCTGCGACTGGCCACCGAAGTTCCGCGCTGACGGCGGCCGCCTCCGGCACCCGCACGGGGTGCCGGAGGCAGTCCGGCACCGCCGCGTCCGGTCACATGGCGGCGGTACGGCGCGCGTAGGCGCGTGCCGCGCGGGCGCGGTCGCCGCAGCGGGTGGAACACCACTGGCGGCGGCCGTGGCGAAGCAGGTAGCGGTTGCAGGGGGCGGAGCCGCACGCGGTGAGCCGGTGCGCGTCGGGGCCCGTGAGCAGGTCCGAGGCGTCAGCGGCGAGGACGGCCAGGGCGTGGTCCACGATCGCGGTGGTGGGGTGCGGAGCGGCGCGGTAGGGCCCGCTCTCGTCGTCCCATCGCAGCAACGGCACCGTTGGGATCCGGGTCATGGCGTCGTTGACGGCGCCGACTGCGGCGGGGAGGGCGGGCAGCCCTTCGGTCCAGGAGGCGAACAGCGACCTGATCTGTTCGCGCAATGCGCGCAACTGCGTCGCGCACATCTCCCGCATGCCGGCGTCGACCGGCGCGAGGCCGCGTTCCGCGAGCCACTGGTTCGCCTGCGCGGGAGCCCCCAGAAGATCGACCGTGTGCCCGCCGGGCAGCGCTGTCGCGCTGTTGGCGAGGGCGAGAGCGAGGTGCTCCTCCTCGCCCTGTGCGGGTGGCAGGCCGGGCGGTTCGATCAAGGACTCCTTCACGTGTCTCATGGTACGGCTTGCTTGCATCCGTGAGAGACGACTACCGTGTTATCACGGTTAAACCGTGCCCATCCGTGAGGTGCTCCATGTCTTCCCTTCCCGCAGCGACCAACCCGTTCCCCGTCCGCGTCTTCGGCGGCCCGACCGCCCTCTTCGAGTACGGCGGCCTGCGCTTCCTCGTGGACCCGACCTTCGACGCCCCGGGCGACTACCCCCGCCCCGGCGGCCGGTTCCTGACGAAGACCGCCGCCTCCAGTGGGGTCCCCGCAGATCTCGGCGCTGTCGACGTGGTCCTGCTCTCGCACGACCAGCACCCCGACAACCTCGACACCTCGGGCCGGGCCCTGCTCGCCGACGTCCCGCTCACCCTCACCACCCCCGGTGGCGGACAGCGACTCAAGGAGCGGGCCAAAGGTCTGGCCGACTGGGAATCCATCGAGCTGAACCGGCCCGGCGGCGGCACGGTCACCGTGACCGGCGTCCCCGCCGTCCACGGACCCGGCCCGCGCGAGAAGGTCGAGCCGGTCCTCGGGCAGGTCGTCGGCTTCGTCCTGACCGGGGAGGGCCTGCCGGCCGTCTACGTGAGCGGCGACAACGCGTCCCTCGACGCGGTCAAGGAGATCGCCGGGCGCTTCGCCCCCGTCGACACGGCCCTCCTCTTCGCCGGCGCCCCCCGCTTCCCCGAACTCTTCGACAACCAGCTGATCGTCCTGGACAGCACCCAGGCCGCCGAGGCCGCCGGACTTCTCGCCGCCGGCCGCGTGGTCCCCGTCCACTACGACAGCTGGGCCCACTTCACGGAAGGCCGCGACGAACTGACGGCGGCCTTCACCGCCGCCGGGCTGGCCGACCGCCTGGACTGGGGCCGGCGGGACTGACACCGCGGCCCGGCGGACTCCCCCAACACGACGGAATCCGACGCCCGTTCGCGCGAACGACAGACCCCCGTCCTTCCGACGCGGAAGGACGGGGGTCCGCTCCCCGGGCGGCGCCGTCACGCCCCCCGGGGCACCTCGGCCTCAACCGCTGCCGCGTCCTCGGCCTCGGCCTCCCAGCGCAGCAGGTCGCCGGGCTGGCATTCCAGGACCTCGCAAAGGGAGGCGAGCGTGGCGAAACGCACCGCCTTGGCGCGGCCGTTCTTGAGCACCGCCAGGTTGGCCGGCGTGATCCCCACGCGCTCGGCCAGCTCGCCCACGGACATCTTCCGCTTGGCCAGCATCACGTCGACGTCGACGACGATCGGCATCAGATCACCTCGTCCAACTCGGCCCGCATCTGCGACGCCTCGACGTCGCGTGCGACGGCCTGCGCGAGCAGCGTCCGCATGACGAGCACGAGAAGTGCGACCCCCAGGATGGCCACTCCGATCCCGCCCATGATGAGCGTGACGCCCGGATCCTCCCGCTGGCCCGGCGCATTGATGATCGTGATCGCAAACCACACGAGGGAGGCCGCCACGATCGCGCCGATCACGATGTCCACGTACCGGAAGGCGGCGTGGGAGAAGACGGTTCCGCGGCGCACCATCGTCACCAGTCGCCAGACGCAGACCAGGGCCACCTGGACGGCGATCATGCCCAGGATCGTGACCACGCGGAACGCGGTCAGTGGGAGCGTCCCGTCCTCCGGGTCGCTCCCGCTGATCAACACCCACACCAGCAGGGCCTGTACGAACACAGTGCCGGTGAGCACCAGCACGAGCACGGTGCGCAGCGCGGCCACTGTCAGCTTTCCCATGACTCACCCTTCAATCGAGTTACGATGGGAATCTATCGAATCTCGATAGGTGAGGCAAGTGGCGCTGTGGCGGGGCGACCGACCCCCGCAGCCGGGACCGGGATGCCACGTACGCTCCGCACATGGCTGTATCGCTGCGCATCCCGGAGTATTCGGACGGCCGCCCGCTGGCGGCAGTCGAGGACCTCACGCGAGAACCCGCCTTCTGGCTCGCTCACCTCGTCCTGACCATGGGCGATCCGGGCGACGATCCCGAACGCTACGGGGTGGACCCAACCGCCTACGAGGAGATGGTGGAGCGCCTCGGCGACAGCGGATCGCCCTGGCCTGCCCTACGGGTGCCCTTCGCCGGCGGGCACACGGCCTACGTGGTGTACGCCAACGACGAGGACATGAGCGACGTGGCCTTCTTCGTCCGCCACCCCGAGTGGGGACGGCTCGGCCACCTCGGCCAGTGCGGCGCCGAGGGAGCCGGCCCCGGACTGTCCTGGTCCGAGCTGGTCGCGCTTGCCGCATCCCCGCACCACAGCGGCGAAGGCGTGACCGACCCCTCCCAGCGACTTCTGCTGCTGCTTCCCATGCTCGGCGACGCCGACACACCCGACGAGGCCCGCGACGCCGTGGCGCGTGCGCTGTCACGCTGCGGCATACCGTCCGACGCGGCAGCGGAATTGACCGAAGCGCTCATGGGCGAGGACACGTTCGACGACGAGCCCGGCTGGCGCGTGACCGATTCCGGCCCGGTGGCGATCTGTTCCTCGCCCTACAGCCCCCGCCGGATCCCGCTCGCCCTCGGCATCACGCCGGACCAGGCCGAGGCCCTGGCCGACGCCCTCAGCGGCGGGAACGGGCCCAACCCGGCTGCCGCCACGGAAACAGGTCAGTCGTCGCGGTCCTTCAGTCCGAGTTGAACCACACCAGCACCCCCGGGCCGTCCGGCGTGATCACCGGCACCCAGGCCTCGTCCGCTTCACGGATTCGGCTCTCGTCCAGCCGGAGGGGGTGCGGCTCCTCCGCGGTACCGTCGCATGCCCAGTACACGACAGCCCCGACGATCTCGCCGAGCCTGTCCCGCTCGCCATCCGGCCATGCGTAGTCCCAGGTGCCGGCACCGCGGTAGTCCGTCTCGAACAGCTCGCGCAGCGCGGCCAGTTCATCGGGGCCGAACATCGGCACCAGAAAGCCCTCGACCCGTCCCTGCCGACACGCGGTCCCGCCGTACTGCTGCTGGTAGACGACCCCCGTCTTCGCCTCGACCACCACATACAGCCGGCCACCGGCACTCATGCCGTCGGGATCGAGGGAGACGAAGCGCCGAAAAGTCATGACCCCAGTCTTCCGAGCCGTGAGCCACGATCTCAACGAGATCCAAGGCCGGGACCCGTCCCGCACTCAGAGCTGCGGGAACGGCGACAACAGCGGCGGGATGCCCCCGGCCGGATCCTGCCGTGCGTCACGCATCTCCCCCCAAGGGATCTTCGAGACACCCTTCAAGAGACCTCCCACTGCCACCCCCTCAAAGCAACGCGCCGGAGCGCGCAGCGCCTGCATCTGGAACCTCCCGCACGCTGCGAGCCACGTCTGTAATTCGTAATGATCCGTGAGGCAAGGTGGGGGCATGACGACGTACGAGACGATGCCGTTCCACCTTGAGACCGAGCGGCTGATACTGCGGCCGTGGGCCGAGTCGGACGCCGCCGAGTTCTGCGCCCTGCTCTCCGAACGCGGCAAGGGAACCCCCACGGTTGAACACATCCGGACGTCCATCGCGGGGCTGCTCGCCGCGACGGCGACCACGGGGATCGCCCTGTTGCCCATCCAGCGCCGCGACGAAGGCGACTTCATCGGCTACTGCGGGCTGATCATCGGCCGTTCCACCCTGGAGGAGCCTGAAATCGCGTATGAGCTGTTCCAGCACGCGCATGGGCGCGGCTACGCCACCGAGGCTGCCGGCGCGGTGCTCGATGCCGCCATCGCGACCGGGCGGAAACGGCTCTGGTCGACTGTCGGTACGTGGAACGCACCGTCGCTCCGTGTCCTTGAGAAGCTCGGGTTCGAGCGGGATCACGTTTCCACGGAAGACAACGGTGAAGTGGTCTGGCTCACACGCTCGTTGCCGTGACGGGTGAGCACGCTCCCGATGCCTGATGCTCCGCATGATCGAGTGTGCTCCGGCAGAGCGCCGGCCGGCATACAACTGACGACGGTCAACGGTGGCCGCACCCGTGTCCGCACCAGACCAACCAGCAAGATCACGATCTGCAGACGGAGAATCAGGCCTTGACGATCGCTCCGACCGCGGCCGCCACGTCTCGGGATCCCCCCGCGAGGCCCGCAATCTTCGCAACGGCCTCACCCACCCATTGAGGATCCCCGAGTCTTGCCGCACGGCCGCATTCCACTGTCCGCTTGAGGAACTCATCAACCTTGCGGATCTCCCGCCTGCCGTACCTCCTGGGGGCATGCGTGAAATACGCGACCCAATCCTCGTACGGGTGGCGCAGCGTGGCGGCGACGAAGGCCTCCCCGCCCCCGAGCCGGGAAAATCCCCCCAGGGCCATAGAAAAGTCCGTGAACCTGGCCAGTGCCTTTGAGTTTCCCAGCCGGCCGGGTTGCGCCGAGAGGTGGAGATTCATGAGCCGCCTCCACGGGATGACCTGCACCTCGACCCCCTCGACCCAGTAACCGAACCCCTGGTCATGGAGCTTCAGGTATTTCCCCTTGCGTGCCGCCGAATCGCCGATGATCCACTCGTCTGCGACGAGTTCCAGAGGACCCAAAGTCAGAGCGTTCATCGACCACCGATCCTCTGCCCAGCAACACACCACCTCGCCGCACGATACCCCGAATTGTACGGCCTTTCGACATATGCCCTTCGCGCGAGGGACCCGGGGAGCTCCCGCCTTTCAGATGACGAGGCGGACGACGAGACCGGTCGGCTCGCACCCAAAGCCCCTCCCCACCTCCGCGGTAATGTTCCCGCGTGACTGCCTCGTTCATGCTGATCCCCGGCTTTTGTTTCGTACTCCTGGGCGTCTTGGCCTTGAACGGCCGGGGAAACGCGGAGTATGCAGGAATGCCCATGGTCGCCTGGGGTTGGGTGGCGATGGGTGGTGGCTTCGTCCTGGACGGCGGGCCGACACTCCTCGGGTTCTCGTTCGGAACGAGGGCGACGCTTGCCGGCGTGGGCCTGGTGTTCATCGTGCTCGGTGGGGTGCTTGTGATCTGGGGCAGATCGAGGGCCCGCCGCATCGAGCAAGGCAACTGAGGCGGACATCCGACAGTTGGACCGCCTCCGGGCCGTGCGAGCCGCACCAAGGACGGACGACGCCGACAACCGATGGCTGTTCGGCCACAGGTCACAGCTTTGACCGCCTGAGCGAACCCAGGCCGGCGGGCTCCTTGAGCGCTTCCCGAAGGAGAAGAACCGGTCGATTCGGGGGACAACACCGATTCACTGCCGGTGCGTTGACCTACCGGGCTCGAGTGAGGAACATACGTCCGTGATCAGAAACAGTCCCGCGATGGCGGTCTGCCGTCATGTCGGTTGAGGGTTGGCACGAGGCGCGTCCGCTGCTTCACACGCGCCCGTTTCCTGCGCGTCTGCGCAACTACCTCCTCGCCGTGCCGTGCTTCGCCGTGTTGGCGGTCCCGGAGCACTGGTGGGGGGATGGATCCTGGCCATGGATCATCCTGACTCAAACCGTCATGCTCACAGCGCTTGTTTGCTATGTCGAGGTCCGCGCTTGGCGACTCCGTCGGGCCCTTCGTATGCCCGACGGGGTGGGCGAGCAGTAGCCGCGAGTACCCGGGCAACCGACCGGCAGCGCGTGGCCGCGGACACGCGCCGCGGGTCAGATCCAGGAGTCGAGCCACATACGGGCGTGCCAGGAGGAGTAGGGGATCGTCTGCCCGGTGTAGATCGGGAAGAAGTAGATGAAGTTCCACACGATGAGCAGGACCAGGGTGCCCGTGGCGACCGTTCCCCATACGCGGCGCCTGTCGTCCGATCCCGGTGGGCCCAGGAGCGTGCCCAGCGTCATCGCGACGGCCAGGCACAGGTACGGGACGAAGGCGACGGCGTAGAACGTGAAGATCGTGCGGTCCTGGTAGTTGAACCAGGGCAGGTAGCCGGCCGCCACCGCGCAGAGGACGGCGCCGGACCGCCAGTCGCGGCGCAGGGCCCAGCGGTAGAGGAGGTAGGCCAGCGCGAAGCAGCCCGCCCACCACAGCGCGGGGGTGCCGAGGGCGAGGATCGCCCGGGAGCAGCCCTCGGCGGCGCCGCAGCCGTCCTGGCCGAGTTTCGGGGACTGGTAGTAGAACGAGGTGGGGCGGCCCAGGACGAGCCAGCTCCAGGGGTTGGACTGGTACGGGTGCGGGCTGTGCAGGCCCACGTTGAACTGGTAGACCGCGTACTCGTAGTGCCACAGGCTGCGCAACGGGGCCGGGATCCACGACCAGGTGCCGCCGCGGCCGTCCGCCCAGTGGCGTCCGTAGCCGCCGTCGGTGGCGAACCAGCCCGTCCAGGTCAGCAGGTAGGTCACGACGGCGACGGGCAGCAGCGAGAGCACGGAGGGGACGAAGTCCCTGCGCAGTACGGCGGCATAGGGGCGGCGGGCTCCGGCCAGGCGCCGGGCGCCGACGTCCCAGAGCAGCGTCAGGATCATGAAGAAGGCCAGGTAGTACAGGCCGTTCCATTTGACGGCGGAGGCGAGGCCGAGGAAGACGCCTGCCGCGAGCCGCCAGGGGCGTGCGCCCGTGCCGGTGCGGGCCGCGGCCGTGGCGTCGGGGCCGGCGAAGCCGTCGGCGCCCACCGGCAGGGCGGCGGCCAGCCGGGCTCGCGCGTGGTCGCGGTCGATCAGGAGCGAGCCGAAGGCCGCGAGGACGAAGAGCATGACGAACACGTCGAGCAGCGCGACGCGGCTCATCACGAAGTGCAGGCCGTCGACCGCGAGGAGGCCGCCCGCCAGGCAGCCCAGGGCCGTGGAGCGGAACAGCCGCCGGCCTATTCGGCACAGCATCAGGACCGAGACAGTGCCGGCGAGGGCCGCCATGAAGCGCCAGCCGAACGGGTCCAGGCCGAAGCCCCATTCGCCGAGCGCGATCATCCACTTGCCCATCGGCGGGTGCGCGACGAACGTCCCGGGGTCGGTGAGCGGCAGGTCGGCGGAGTGGCCGAGGATCGCCGGGTCGGCGATCTTGCGGTCGGGCCAGGTGCCCTCGTAGCCGAGCCGGAGCATCGACCAGGAGTCCTTGGCGTAGAACGTCTCGTCGAAGACCACGTCGTGCGGCCGGCCGAGGTCCCAGAACCGGAGCACACCGGCGAACACGGCGACGAGCAGCGGCCCGAGCCAGCCGGCCCGTGACGCGCCGAACGGCGGCACGAGCCGCTCCCGGATGTCCGTCCAGGGGCGCGCCTCGTAGCCGAACGGCCGCAGTCCCCGCAGCCAGGAGCCGGGCCACCCGCCTGCGGGACGACCCTCGCCGGCGGGGGTCTGTGTCGCTGTGTGCGTCGTCACTCGGCCATCGTAGGGATCAGGCAGGGCAGCGACGCCGCCGCCCCCGGGCACCCGGGGCGGGAAAGGTCACCAGACCTGGGCGAAACAGCCGATCATCGTCGCCACGGCGACGAGACCCACGAGCACGGCGGCGAAGGTACGGGGCAGGGTCATGGTGACTCCTTCGATGGCGGGGGTTGCGGGCCGCGGTCGGCGGCCCGGTGCCCGTGCTCCGCCGGTCACGGCGGACCAGCGGACGGGCGGCTCACGACCCACCCTCATAACCGGTTGGGCTGGTGACGATGCTGCGTCACGCCCCACTTCCCTGTCAAGCGATCGATACGGGAGGATGAGGGGGCGATGTACGGTGCTTGCCCGGAGAAGCATCACCTGTCAGAATGGTGACATGGTACACGCCTTCCCGTGCGGGACCCCGGCACTCGATTTCGTCGGCACACTGCGGGCCCGCCGCAACCCGGAACCCCGCGAGATGCTCACGTCGCCGGAGAGCCTCGACGCCTGGTTCCGCGAGTCCGGGATGGTGCACGCCGACACCAAGTGCGACCAGGACGACCTGGACGCCGCGATGGGCCTGCGCGAGGCCGTGTACGCGCTCGTCCGCGCGGGACTGCTGGGCCAGGACCGCGATACCGCCGCGGTCGCCCTCGTCAACGACACGGCGCGGACGCCCTCCGCGGTCCCGCAGCTCACGGCGGAGGGACGGCGTGTCGAGGCGACCCCCCGGCAGGCGCTCTCCTCCCTGGCCCGCCAGGTCATCGACATCCTCAGCGGTCCGGAGGGGTCCCTGCTCAAGGAGTGCGGCCGCCCCGAGTGCACGCAGGTCTACATCGACCGCTCGCGCGGCTCGCGCCGCGAGTGGTGCGCCATGGAGACCTGCGGCAACAGGGTCAAGGCCGCCGCCTACCGCGCCCGCAAGAAGGCGTCCGGCGACCTGGTCGCGGCCGGCGGCGACCGCTGACACGACCCGGCCTAGGCCGACAGCAGCCCGCTGATGCAGGCGTCCCAGTCGATACAGCCCGACTCGGTGCCGAGCGGGACGAGGGCGATGGCGGCCGCGAGGAACGCGGCCAGCACCCCCGTCCCCACCCGCAGCACGGCCGTGCCCGACTGCCCGCCCAGCCCGATCAGGGTGTCCCCGTCGGCTCCCGGGCGTACGTGGACGTCGCCGGCCCCCGAGGGTCCGCGCAGTCCCGCGAGCAGCAGTTCACGGGAGACCACCCACACCGCGTCCCCCGTGCCGGACACTCGGCCGAAGCGCATGTGCACCGCATAGGGCTCGTCGGCGCCGTACCGGCACTCGACGGACAACTGGAGCATCGGCCCGGGGCCGGCCCTCAGGCGCATGGGCAGCCGCTCGACGATCGATTCCGTTGCTTCCATGCGGATGCCCTGTCTCCTGTGCGTCTCCCGTGCCGGCACCGGCCGGCGTCCACCACGACGATGGAATGCGTCTGCCCCCGCCGCCCGTGCGGCGCGATGGAGGAACGGCGGGGATCGTGGGGAGGTACGGCGTGTGCTCCCCGGGCCAGGGGGGCGGGCGCACTCGTCCCGGACGGGACGGGACCGGCGGAGGCGGAGGAGGCGGTCATGACCGACGACCCGATGGCGGACGACGTGTACCAGCCGACCGGCGGCAACGAGGAGCAGGAGGACGCGGCGCCCCTCGACATGGAGGACGCGCTCGGCGAACGCGACTACGACGACATCCTGGACGAGGGCTACTCCCCGCCCGAGCGACCGCTCGGCCTGGACAAGGTGGGGGTCACCGCTGCCGAGCAGCGCGCCGGGGAGAGCCTCGACGAGCGCCTTGCCGAGGAGGTCCCCGACGACACGGTCTACCCCGGGGACGACATCGGCGACCTGGCCGGAGGGGACGGCGAACCGGTCGACCCGCAGGCCGGGGCGGAGCGGGCCGGACGCCTCGTGGCACGGGATGCGGGCACGGACGGTGACGACCTGCTCGCCGAGGACGTCGGCGTCGACGGCGGTGCGGCGGGCGCCGAGGAGGCGGCCGTGCACATCGTCCCGGAGGACACGCCCTGGGAGTGAGGAACGAGGGCCGGGCTCAGGCGGTCGGGCCGTCGCCGGGCATGTCGGCGCGGCCGCCGGGGCCCAGCAGACCGGTCGCCGTGAACGGCGTCCGCTCGGCCAGCCGCGGCAGTTCCCGGCGCGAGAACCGTACGACGAAGGACGGCAGCAGCGCGCGCACCGGTTGCGCCGCCCGGAGCCACGGGGGTGCGTAGACCGCCGGGGCGCGGCGTTCCACGGCGTCGGTCAGCCGGGCGGCCACCGACGCGACCGGGTACACCTTCCGCGCGGGAGGCGGCATGTGGGCGCGCAGTTCGCGCAGCACCGCGTACTCGTCCGCGTCGCGGATCATGTCGGTGTCGGTCCAGTTGAGGTAGGCGATGCCGACCGCCACCCCCTCGTGGGCGACCTCGGAGCGCAGCGACTGCGCGAAGGACTCCACGCCCGCCTTGGACGCGCAGTACGCGCTCATCATGGGCGCGGCGCCGATGGAGGCGAGCGAGGCGACCTGGAGGAGGTAGCCCCGCGTGCGCAGCAGGGAGGGCAGGAAGACCCGGGCCGTGGTCGCGCTGCCGATGAGGTTGACCTCGATGACGCGGCGCCAGACGGCGGGGTCGGACTCCACGAACGGGCCGCCCTCGGCGATGCCGGCGTTGGCGACCACTACCGCGGGGTCTCCCATGCGGGCGGCCACCTCACCGGCGACCTGTCGCATGGTGGCGTCGTCGGTGATGTCGGCCTCCCAGCACAGGGCCTGGGTGGGCAGTGAGCCGGCGACGGCCGCAAGGGTCTCCTTCTCGCGGCCGAGCAGGGCGACGCGGGCTCCGCGCCGGGCCAGTTCTCGCGCCATGCCTGCCCCGATGCCGCGCGCGGCCCCCGTCACCACGGCCACGCGGTCCCGCAGGACGGACTGCTTCACCGGTACTCCCCCGTCCTCGCCGTCCCCGCCGGGCGCGCCGCCCGCCGGGGTCGCTCGCGCCGTACGGCCCGGGTGGGCGTCGTCGGCCGGTCCCCACCCACGATCCGCCCCCGGGCCGCGCTTCGCATCACGGGCCGCCGCGGCCCCGTGCCGCGGCGAAAGCGGGGTAGACGGGAGATGCGGGCCCCAGAAGACCGTGGAAGGGAGAAGCGCGGTGGCCGACACATCGATGAAAGCCGTGGGCTGGGCGCGGTCCTTCCCGGTGTCCGGCGGGGTGCGGGCGGGCCGGCGCTGGACCCGCGAGCACCTGGACACCCTGGAGTGGACCAAGGACGCCCCGGGAACGGTGGACGACATCCTGCTCACGGTGTCGGAGCTGATCACCAACGCCCATGTGCACGCCCGCAGCGACGCCGAGCTCATCCTGACCTGGGACAGCCGGTGCCTGCACGTGAGCGTCCACGACTCGGGCGGCGAGCTGCCCGCCCGGCGTCAGGCCGGGGCGACGGCGACCGGCGGCCGCGGGCTCGCCCTGGTCGAGGCGGTGGCCGACCACTGGCACACCCACACCCAGCCGGACGGCAAGACGGTGACGGCGTGCTTCACCCCGCCCGGCCGGCCGGAGGGTCCTCGCTCCTGAGGCCGTCCTCCGGCTCGCCGGCGCGGCCGGTCCAGCGGCGGACGACCGCGTCCAGGTAGTCCACCGCGCGGGCGCCGAGGGCGGCGACATCCACCGGGGACCCGACGAACGCGAGGCGGTCGAACTCCGGCTCCAGGCCCCGCGCCGTCTCCGAGGCCACCAGGTCCGCGAAGCGTTCCCGCAGCAGGGCCTCGCGGCGCGGCGGCGCGAGGAAGAGGACGCCGACCGTGCCGTTGGCGGCGTGGGTGACGAGCCAGAGCGCCAGGTCGCCGGGCGGGACGACGGTGCCGGTCTCCTCCGCCAGTTCGCGGGCGGCGTGCCGGCGCAGCGCGTCCAGGTCCAGCGTTCCATGGTCCTCCGGGGGTTCGGCGGATCCGCCGGGCAGCTGGACACGGCTGAGGGTCGCGGTCCAGGGCGCCATCCGGCCGACGAGCAGCCGCCCGTCCTCGTCGGGTTGCAGTACGGCGACGAACAGCGAGGGCAGCCAGCCGGTCGCCCCGGGGAAGCGGCGCAGGACGTGCCGCCGGTACGTCGTCCTCGCCCAGGACAGGACGAGGGAGTCCGGCGCGTCGCGCCCGAGCCCGACGCAGGCCGCCACCGGCCCGTCGAAGAGGGCCGGCGCCGACGCGACGGCCGCGTCCCAGGCCCGGTCCATGGCCGACCGCACGGCCGGCGGCACCTCCGGCGTGCCGACCTCGACCAGGCGGATCCGGCGGGCCTCCCGGAGTGCCACGCCGCGTGCGGGCGGTGGCAGCGGCCCGGTCACGGGCCGGTCGCGGGCGCCCGGACCGGGACCGGCCCCGCAAAGCCGGTGAACGTCATGACGCTCTGGTAGCGGCTGTCGTCGGGGTAGACGAGGTCCTCCTCGAAGCGGGTGACGCGTCCTTGGGCGTCCACCCAGGCCGTGCAGGTGACACCCTTCGTCCCGGGGACGTCCTCGCGGGGCACGAGCGTCGCGTAGGTGCGGGGGTCCACGCCCTCGAAGGCCGCGGTGGCGATCCAGCCGGAGAGCCGGTACAGCGGGGGGCCACCGGTGTCCGCACGGAGTTGCTGACGGGCGTTGGCGGGCTGGCGGGCGAGCAGTTGGGCGACGGCGTGGACCTGCATGATCTGGTTGCCGGGCGGCGCCTTGGCGAGCGGGTCGTGCCACCAGCCGCGTACGGTACGCCCGTTGCCGTCGACCTCGCGCACCCAGGCGCCGGTGGGCAGCAGCACCTCCTGGGCCTCCTTGTACCGGTCGGGCTCTACGGACGACACGGTGAACTCGCCGGTCGTGCGGGCGCCGAGGTTGAGGGTCCCCTCGATCCGCTGCACCGGTGAGGAGTTCGCGCCGCGCGGTCGTTCCGTGTGGAAGCGGGCCGAGTAGGGGTGGGCGGCGCGCTCGGCCAGCGCCTGCCCCACGGCGGAGTCCGGCAGCGGCGCGACGGTGCGGAGCGGGTCAGGGGCCGCCGCGCCGGACGGCCCGCCGCAGCCGGCCAGGACGAGGATCGCGGCCTGGGCCGCGGGGCCGGTGAGGCGCGGGGCCGACGGTGTCATGGGCGCAGTATGACGGGCGCGGGTGTGCGGGAGGTGAGCCGTCGGCAACGGTTCCGGACACGGCAGAGCGGCTGCCCGTGCGGCGGGACCCAGTCCGCCCTTCCGCGAACGGGCCGCGCTGGCCCGTGCGGCGGGCAGTCCCGCCCTCCCCGCCGCGTCGGCACGGGCCGCGGCCTGCGCGGCCGTCACCTGGACGACCACCCGCAACCGTTCCGGACCCGGCCGGACGGACGCCCGCGCAGCGGGACCCGGCCTTCCGGCATGCGAACGGGCTGCCGCACGCCGGTACGGCGACCGGCTCAGGCCGGGTTCCGCCGGGCGGGTCCGCCCTCCTCGCCGCGGCGGCGGGGGACGTCGGCGTGGGCCGCGGTCACCTGGACGGCGGGGGCGCGCCGTTCCCGGGGGACCGTCGTCGGCGCGCCCAACTTCCGTTCGGCGGAGCGGGCGTCGGCGCAGCGGCGGCGCACCGCCACCAGCGCGACGTCGTCGTCGAGGCGGCCGCCGGCGTAGCCGGTGACGTCGTCCAGCAGGCGCTCGATGACGTTGTCGGGGGCGCCGCTCTTGGACAGCGAGGCGAACCGGTCCAGGGCGGGGTAGAAGACGCCCGCGCGGTCGCGGGCCTCCAACAGCCCGTCGGTGTGGAGGAGCAGGAGGTCGCCGACCTCGAACACGAAGGTGTCGACGCGGTAGTCCTGGCCGGTGTTCGCCACGCCGAGCGGGGGCGCGGGGTGGGTCAGGTCGAGGAGGTCCACGTCGTGGCCGCGCGCGAACATCGGCTGCGGGTGGCCGCAGCTGATGACCCGGACCACGGGGAGGTTGTCGGGGATCTCCAGCACAAGCGCGGTCACGAAGCGCTCGCCGGCATGCGCGTCCCGTTCGCCGGCCTGCCCGAAATGACGGGCGACGCTCGCCTCCAGCGCGATGGCGACCCCCTTGAGGAACATGTCGCGGTGCGCGGCCTCGCGGAAGGCGCCCAGGACCGCGGCTGCGTCGTCCACTGCCGCGAGGCCCTTGCCGCGTACGTCGGCGATCAGCAGGCGCACGGCCCCGTCGACCCGCTCCGCCGCGTACAGGTCGCCGCCGATGCGCGCGTGGGCGGCGGCCGAGCGGTAGGCGGTCGCCATGTCCACGCATCCCACACGGCACGGCAGCGGCCTCAGCAGGGCGCGCTGCGCGGTCTCCGCGACCGAGCGGACGGCTCTGAGGGTCCTGCGGTCGCTGTCCCGCGCGCGCCAGAAGACCAGCACGAGACCGCAGACGACCAGCAGGTCCAGCACGTGGATCGGCAGGATGAGGGAGTGGCCGAGGCCGTCGTGGACGTCCACCGCGACGGCGCCCGCGCAGGCCAGCACGGTCATGTGGATGGTCGCGAGCGCGCTGTACAGGGTGGCGGTGAGGGCGGGCACCGCGACCAGCAACGAGGACAGGTGGACGCTCATGGGGACGAGCAGCCCCATGAGGACGATGACGAGCAGCGCGACCGCGGCGACGACGAGGGGCAGCCGCCGTCGCAGACCGGGACCGAGCGCCCGGAACGCCGGTCGCGTGGGTGCGGCGGGCCGGGCGCTGCCCGTCGCGAGTCGTGCCTGACCCGAACTCCTCATGGGGACCTCCGACCGCGCGGTGAGGGCGGTTCCTTTGGTCAGCACGGCGGAATGTCGGAAATATTTCCTTTGAAGATATTTGCTGGTGAAAGTTCCCACGGATGCGCGACGCCGCGTCCTCCGCCCGGCCCAGTCCGGCGGGCCGCGTACGGCGTCGCTGTCTAGCCTCGCGATGTGATCGCGCCGTGGGACCGCAGACGTTTCCTGGGAGGAGTGTCGGCGGTGGGCGCGGCGGCCGTCGCCGCGGGCTGCTCGGCCTCCGGTACGCCGCCGCACGACCGCGCGACCGGCGGTCTGGACGTCCGCGCCGAGAACGCGCGGCCCGGCGACCGGGACTGGGGACTGCGGTCCCGCGGCGACGACCGGGCGATCGAGGGCTTCGCCGACCGGGTGAGCGTGCTGCCCGGCGAGGAGTTCCGGCTGCTGGTGTCGACCACGGACCGTACGTACCGCGCGGAGGCGTTCCGCATGGGCTGGTACGGGGGCGCGCAGGCCCGCCGGGTCTGGGCGTCCGGCGACCTGGCCGGACGGCGGCAGGAGGTACCGGGACCGCAGGGGACCACCCGTACGGTGTCGGCGGCACGGTGGGGCCCGGGGGTCGCCGTCCGCACCCGCGGCTGGCCCGAGGGGGCCTACCTGGTGCGGCTCACCGCGGGGGAATCGGGGGCGCAGCGCTACGTGCCGCTCACCGTGCGGTCACGGGCGGCGGCAGGGAAGGTGGTGCTGGTCAACGCGGTGCCGACCTGGCAGGCGTACAACACCTGGGGTGGGCGCAGCCTGTACCACGGCCCCGGCGGCGCGGCGGACTACGCGGGCCGCTCCCTGGCCGTCAGCTGCGACCGCCCCTACGACCGCGACGGGGCGCCGCTGTTCCTGACCTACGAGCAGCCCGCCGTCGCGCTCGCCGAGAGCCTGGGGCTGCCGCTCGCGTACGCGACCGGCATGGACGTGGACCACGAGCCGGGACTCCTGGCCGGGGCCCGCGCGGTGGTGTCGCTCGGCCACGACGAGTACTGGACACCCGCCATGCGCGGCCGGGTGACGGCGGCCCGCGACAGCGGGACCAACGTGGCGTTCCTCGGCGCGAACGCCTGCTTCCGGCGCGTCCGCCTGGAGCCGACCGCCCTCGGCGAGCGGCGCCTCGTCGTCTGCTACAAGAGCGACTGGCCGCGCGACCCCCTGAACGGCAAGGACGACGCTGCCGTCACGACGGACTGGCGCGAGCCGCCGCACCCCCGGCCGGAGAACGCGCTCACCGGGACGCTCTACGAGTCCAACGGCACCAGCGCGGCGTACGCCGTCGCCGAACCGGGCCACTGGCTGCTGGAGGGGACCGGTGCCACGGGCGAAACCCGCTTCGCGAACCTCGTCGGCACGGAGTACGACCGCGTCACCGGCGCGCCGCCGACGCCCCGGCCGATCGAGATCATCGCCCACTCGCCGCTGGTCTGCCGGGGCGTGCGCAGCTTCCACGACACCGCGTACTACACGGTCGCGAGCGGAGCGGGCGTGTTCAACGCCGGCACCATGCGCTGGGTCGGCTCGCTGAAGGGGGACGGCGACCACGGCACGTCCCGGGCGGCGACACGCTTCACCCGGCGCGTCACCACGAACCTGCTGCACGCCTTCGCCGAGGGCCCGGCAGGACGGCGGCACCCCGCCCGGGACAACCTCGACCGCTTCCGTCCGTACGCGGGCGACGCCGTGGCGGAGCGGCACGACCTGTGGTGAGCGCGGTCCTGCCGGGGCCCTCAGGCGTCCTGGCGTGACGCGGCGGTGGCCGCCAGGCCGGATTCGAGATCGTCCAGAGCCCGGCGCAGGGCGTCGATCCGCTCCCGCAGCGCGCGCTCGTCCGGCGGCGGGTCGGGCGGGCCGGCGGCGGCCGCCGCCGCCTCGCGCTCCAGTTCGCGTGCCTCCTCCAGCGAGTTGATCACGACGCCGACCAGGAGGTTGACCAGCACGAAGGAGCCGAGGAGGACGAAGGAGCCGAAGTACAGGATCGACCAGCGGGACACCTCCAGCCCGGCGCGCACCGCGTCGCCCAGGCCGTCGAGGGTGATGAGCAGGAAGAGCGTGAGCACGGCCCGCCCGATGGACCCGTAGTGCCCGGGGTCGGCGGCGGCGAAGAACACCCAGCCGACCATGGCGTACACGTACAGCAGAAGGGCACCGACCAGGAGGAAACTGGCGGTGCCCGGAAGGCTCTTCCCGACGGCCACGATGATGATCCGCAACTGCGGCAGGAACCGGGCGGCCCGGAACACCCGCGCCAGCCGCAGCAGGCGCAGCACCGTGGCGTTGTCCCGTGCGACGGGCAGGAACGCCAGCGCCACCACGGCCAGGTCGAACAGGTTCCACGGGTCGCGCAGGAACTCCCGGGGGCGGTCGGCGTGCGCGGCGGCCCTTAACAGGATCTCCGCGGTGAAGACCGCGAGGAAGCCGTGCTCCAGGAGCTTCAGGGGCCCGTGCCAGCGGTCGGCGAGTCCGTCGTAGGTCTCCACGCCGAGGACGGCGGCGTTGGCCAGGATGACCGCGAAGACCGCGACGCCGAACCAGTCGGCGTCGACGACGCGGCGGCAGCGCGCGGCCACCGCGTGGGCCGGCGGAGGAGGACCGGGGGTGTGGTCGGCCATGTGCTGGTACTCGTTCCTCCGTGCCACTGCCCGTACACCAACTGAGCAGGATCTTAGCCTGCGTTGGCGTGCGGGGAGGGAGGTACGCGGACACCGCGCCCGGCTGCCGGTACCGTACCGACTGGACGGTACCCAAACTCGGCGGCCCACCGTCCGCCCGACCCGACCGACCCCAGCGAGGAGCCCGGCATGCCGCGTGCGAAAGCCAACGGGATGGAGATCGAGTACGACACCTTCGGCGGCCCCGGGCGTCCCGCCCTGCTGCTCGTCATGGGGCTCGGCGCGCAGCTGACCACGTGGCGGCCGGAGTTCTGCACCGCCCTGGCGGACCAGGGCTTCTTCGTCGTCCGCTTCGACAACCGCGACAGCGGCCTGTCGACCGGTCCCGACGGGCGGACCGTCCCCGACATCGGCACGGTCCTGCGCGGCGACACCTCGGGCGTGCCCTATCTGCTGGCCGACATGGCGCAGGACACCGCCGACCTGCTGGGCGCCCTCGGCATCCCGGCCGCGCACGTGGTCGGGGCGTCGATGGGCGGCATGATCGCCCAGCAGCTGGTGATCGACCATCCGGAGCGCGTGCTGTCGCTGTGCTCGATCATGTCGACCACGGGCGCCCGGTCCGTGGGGCGCGCCTCGGAGCGGGCCCGCGCCGTCATGCCCGGTCCGGACGCCGCGTCCCTGGACCGCGAAGGCGTGATCGCCGCCGGCGTCCGGCGCTACGAGGTGATCGGCTCGCCCGGTTTCCCCGTCGCGCGGGACGTGCTCCGTGAGCGCGTCACGGCCGCCCACGACCGCGCGCACCGGCCGGAGGGCTACACCCGCCAGTACGCCGCCATCCTCGCCTCGCCCGACCGCACGGCCGCGCTGCGCTCGGTCGCCGTCCCCACCCTGGTCGTCCACGGCGAGGACGACTGCCTCGTCGACCGCAGCGGGGGCGAGGCGACGGCCGCCGCGATCCCCGGCAGCGAACTGCTCCTCGTCCCCGGCATGGGCCACGACCTGCCGGAGGCGGTCTGGCCGTCGGTCGTCGCCGCGATCGCGCGCAACGCCTCCCGGGCGGTGTGACCGCGCGGCCGCCCGCGGGCTGCGGCAAGGGGGTCCGGCA
Organism: Streptomyces sp. NPDC088733; assembly: GCF_044751185.1. NCBI lineage: Bacteria > Bacillati > Actinomycetota > Actinomycetes > Kitasatosporales > Streptomycetaceae > Streptomyces > Streptomyces sp. NPDC088733. The sequence goes on along the minus strand of NZ_JBIVLH010000008.1, from coordinate 271,761 downwards.
GTACCCCTTTGCCGCCCGGGCGGCAGGAGCGGCGCGGCGTAGCGTGGGGACATGGACGACAGAGCGGACCACCGAGGGGGCGAACTCGGCGAGTTCCTGCGCTCCCGCCGGGCGAAGATCTCCCCGGAGCAGGCGGGCCTGACGCCGGCCCCGACGGCGCGCCGGGTGCCGGGACTGCGCCGCGAGGAGGTCGCCGGGCTGGCGGGGGTCAGCGTCGACTACTACGTACGGCTGGAGCGAGGCCGCGCCGTCAACGTCTCCGAGAGCGTGCTCGACGCGATCGCCCGCGCGCTGCAGCTGACCGGGGACGAGCGCGGCCACCTGTTCCGCGTCGCCAAGCCGGTGCGGAGCCGTCCGCGTCCGGTGCCGGCGCAGCGGGTCCGCCCCGGGCTGTACCGGATCCTCGACACGCTGACGGAGGTCCCCGCCCTGGTCGTGGGGCGCCGCACCGACGTACTGGCGACGAACCGGCTGGCCCGGGCCCTCTACACCGACTTCGACGCGCTGCCGCAGCGCGAGCGCAACATGGCGCGGTTCATCTTCCTCCACGACGAGGCGCGGACGCTGTACGAGGACTGGGAGGGCGTCGCCCGCACCACGGTCGCCGCCCTCCACCTCTACGCGGGCGAGCACCCGCACGACGCCCGCCTCACCGAACTCGTCGGCGAACTCTCTCTGCGGGACCGGGACTTCCGCACCTGGTGGGCGGCGCACGACGTGGAGCGCCGCACCTTCGGCAGGAAGCTGTTCCATCACCCGGTGGTGGGCGATCTGACCCTGGACTACGAGGCGCTGGCGGTGACCGGGGACGCCGAACAGGTCCTCGGCATCTACACCGCCGAGCCCGGTTCCGCCTCCGCGCAGGCCCTCGCCCTCCTCGCCTCCTGGAGCGGCGAAGCCGCCCCGCGGCCCCGCTTCACCGGCTCCTGACCGCGGCCCCGCCCGTCCGCGCGCCGGGGCCCGTGGCGCGCCTCCGTCTCGTAGGGTCGGCAGCGACGACCGGGGCCCGGTACCGGCAGGACCGAGGGGGACGATGCCGCAGCACCGCGACGACGAGAGCGCCGACGAGGTGGCCGCCCGCTACGGGCTGGAGCCGCTGCCCTTCGAGGGCGGCCGGTTCCGCCGCACATGGGCCGGGCCGCCCGACGGAACGGGGCGCCCGGCGGGCTCCGCGATCCTGTTCCTGCTCAGTGACGACGAGGACGGCTCCTCCACGCCGCACCGCCTGCCCGCCGACGAGGTGTGGCACTTCTACCGGGGCGACCCGGCCGAACTCCTGCTGCTCGAACCTGACGGCCGCTCGCACGTCGTGCTGCTCGGCGACGACGCCGACCGCCGCGTGCAGGCGACGGTACCGGCCGGCACGTGGATGGCGGCACGGGTCGCGCCCGGCGGGCGCTGGTCGCTGTGCGGGACGACGATGGCGCCCGGTTTCGTCCCCGCGGACTTCGAGGGCGGCGACCCCGAGGCGCTGGCGGCCCGCTATCCGGCGCACACGGAGCTGATCCGCGTCCTCGGCCGCCCTGTGCGCCCGGCGTCCGACGGCACGCACGGGGAACGGCCATGACGGGCGGCCCCGGCTTCGGCCTCACCGGACAGGTCGCGCTCGTCACCGGGGCCGGCGGCGGCATCGGAACGGGCGTCGCGCGCGGCCTCGCGGACGCGGGGGCGGCGGTCGTCCTGCACGCCCGTCACCGGACGGACGCCGTCAGGAAGCTCGCCGCCGAGATCGCCGCCGCGGGCGGCCGGGCCCACACCGCGAGCGCGGACCTGACCCGGCCGGACGCGCCCCGCAAGCTCGTCGCGGCCGCGGCCGGCTGGGGCGGACGGCTGGACGCGGTCGTCCACTGCGCCGGGGTCCAGCCCGTGCGGGAGCTCGCCGGGATGGACGACGCGGCCTGGCGCAAGGTGGTCGACGTGAACCTCCACGCGGCCTTCGGGGTGGTGCAGGCCGCCGCCGCGCACATGTCCGCGCGGGACGGCGGTTCGATCACCGCCATCGCGTCGGTCGAGGGCAGCCGCCCCGCCCACGGGCATGCCCACTACAGCGCCGCCAAGGCCGCGCTGATCATGTTCGCCCGGGCCGCGGCGGGCGAGTACGGCCCGGCGGGCATCCGCGTGAACACCGTCTCCCCCGGCCTGGTCGACCGCCCGGGCCTGGCCGACGACTGGCCCGACGGGGTGCGCCGCTGGACCGCGGCCGCACCCCTGGGCCGCCTCGGCACCCCGACGGACATCGGCGCGGCCTGCGTCTTCCTCGCCTCCCCCGCCGCCTCCTGGATCACCGGCCACGATCTCGTGGTCGACGGCGGGGTCGGTACGCGCCCCGGCTGGTGAACCCGGGGCCGGTCCCGTACGGCGCCGTCAGGCCGTGGCGGCGGGCACCGGTTTCGTGGGCGGCGCGGGGGTCGCGGATGCCGAGGACTGCTCGTCGCGGTAGAAGATGTCGATGTCGACCTCCTCGCCGCCGACGATCAGCGTGTCCCACGGACCGCTGTCGAGGAGGGTGCGCAGGGTCTCGCTCCTGAGCGTCCCCAGGTGCGCGCGCAGCGTCTCGTCGTCGGGCATGCCCGGGATGCGCGGCGCGAGGCGGTCGCGGATCGCGCGGAGCTGCTCCATGAGGCCGTCGATGCCGGCCTCGCGGTCCGGTCCGCCCTCCAGGGCGGCGGACTCGGCGATGCTCTGCGCGATGACCTCCTTGATGGCACGGCTGACGCCGTTCTCGTCCGTGGTGATCATCGCGTTCCAGGCGCGGCTCTTGTGCCGGTACTGGAGCATCGACATGGCCGCCTCGTGGCGGACGAAGTCGGCGTCGCGCAGCGGCCGGCCGCGCCATGTCCCGCTGAGCGTCCGGGCGAGCGAAATGGCCGAGCCGAGGCCGCTGTTGAGGCCGCGCCCGGGCCAGAAGTGGATGGCGTTCGCGGCGTCGCCGAGCAGGAAGCCGTACGTGCCCGGGGTGGAGGAGGTGCCCGGGTGGAGGCGGGCGGTGAAGCGGGGACGCTGCACCATGTCCAGCCGGAAGGCGGTCACCGCGCTCAGGTCGTCCTCGGCGACACCGAAGAGCGCCAGTCCCTCCTTGACCCGCTTCCACAGGGCCGAGCCCCTGATGAGCGCGGGCAGGAAGAGGGTGCTGTGGGTGGAGCAGTGGAAGTCGCCGTCCTCGTCGCGTCCCATCACGCAGGGGCGGGAGGCGATGCACTCCTCGAAGACCTGCCGGACGGGGTCGATGCCGACGACCTCCTTGGCCTCGGCGTCGGTGAGGCGCATGTTGAGGAAGCCCTCGCCGCGCAGCGCGTTGAGCAGGAAGCGGTTCTGCGCCACGGTCAGCAGCACCGTCATCGGGTCGGAGAGGGCGGACTTGACGCGCAGTCCGAGGACGACGTCCTGGATGTGCTCGCCGGCAAGGGAGTAGATCGACTTGTCGGCGGTACCGAACTTCTCGGTGAAGTACTCGCGGGTGCGGGAGCGGCCGCCCTCGCAGATCGCCAGCACGTGGTCCCCCGCGACCGAGGCATGGTGCTCGACCGCGTCGAAACGGGCGGGCACCAGGCGGATGCGCTCCGGCTTCTCGTTGGCGAGGGCGAGCAGGGTGTCCTCGATGTAGGCGATGCGTATGTTGCGGGGGCTGAAGCCGCGGATGGAGTCGGGCCCGGCCGGCCACATCTCGGTGTACGTCCCCTCCGTGAACAGCCGGGCCTGGACCTCCTCGGGCAGGTTGAGGTACTGGCGGCTCTGCACGGTGACAACCTGCTGCCGCCGGACGTTGCCCTGCCCCTCGCTCTTCCACACCACCCGGTCGCCGTCCTGCGTCCAGCGGCCGTCGTAGACGGTGACGGAGACCCGGCGGCCCATCAGGTGCTCCAGCAGCAGGGCGAACGACAGGCCCACCGGGCCGCCGCCCGCCACCGTCACGTTGAGCACCGGGCCGGGCTCCTCCGGCTCGGCCGGCTCCATCAGCGACTGGAGGAGGGAGAGGTCGAGGATCGTCTCCATCGGGTCGGCGGCCTCGAAGCAGAACGTCTCCTCGCCGATGGCGATGAGGTCGCCGGGCTGGAGCACGTGCGAGGTCACGCGTTCCCCATTGACCCGCGTCCCGTTGCTGCTGCCGCGGTCGTACAGGACGAAGCCATGGTTCTCGCGACGCACCTCCGCGTGGAACCGCGAGGCGCTCACACTGGCGATCACCACCGTGTTCCCGGACTTGCGGCCGAAGGTGAGCGGCTTCTCGCCGATGCCGAACCTCTCGCCGGCCAGAGAGCCTTGACGCCCAACAATCTCAGGAGGCATAGGTCACTCATTTCCACGTCGCAGTACCGATGAGAACAACGCGAACACCGGCCGCCGAACCGCTGCGCGCCGCGTCGCGCCACACGCCGACCACCCCTCGTGCACCGGGCCCGCAGGCGCCCGGAACCGCACTGATCATCCCGCACCGCGGAAGTCCTGCCCACCTCCGCGGCGCCGCCACCCGTCAGTTCTGGGCGCCAGTTTCCTCCGAAGTGGCGCCAAATCGACTTATCGAAGCTCCAGTTGTCCGAAAGTCGACAAGCGCGCTGCCCGGAACCCGTCGCCGTGCCACGGCCACAAGGCCTGTGGTACGTGCGGCACGGATGCGCCGGAGGACGGCCGGGCTCCGGGAGCGTCCGGTGGGGCGTCGACACACCGGAAACGAGGGGAAGGACCGCACCGGCAACCGGGGGGGGTGGGTAGCGGCCGGTGCGGTCCTGGGGGACGTCTGCCCCTGTTCCGGCCTTCCACTCCAGGTGCCCCGGGAGACGTGTGCCCTCAGCGCGCGACGGCCGCGTCCAGGAGCGGGGCGAGTTCGGCGGCGACGGTGGTGAGGGCGCGTACGTCCTGTTCCGCGCGGGCGATCACCAGGGCCCCCTCGATGGCGCTGATCATCAAGGTGGCCAGCGGTTCGGCCCGTTCCGCTGGCACGCCCATGTCGCGCAGCGCGGCGGCGACCGGCCCGGTCCAGGTCGCGAAGGCGGCGGCCGCGGCCGCGCGCACGGAGTCGGTGGAGGCGGCGCAGTCCACCGTGGCGGCGGCGACGGGACATCCGGCGTCGAATCCGGACGCACGGTACTCGTCGGTCCACTGGGCGACCATGGCGGCGAACAGGCCGCCGGGCGTCGGCTCGGGCAGGCCGGCGAGGAACCGGGCCACCCGGTTCCCGGCGTACCGGCCCGCCCACGCGACGGCCTCGCCGACGACCTGGTCCTTGCCGCCCGGGAAGTAGTGCTGCAGGGACCCGCGGGGTGCCTGGGCGTGGGCGGCGACGTCGCGCAGGCCCGTCGCCGTGACGCCGCCCCGCCGGATCAGCTGCGCCGCGCTGAAGACCATGCGCTCGCGGGGCCCGCGTACCGATTCCGCCATGACCGACCTCCCGGCTTCGTTCGTGACAATCCCCCCCGGCGCCGCGCCGCGGGGCGGCGCGCGTACGGGGTGGCGGCGGGCGCCGTGCCCCCTATTATGACAGCTGTCATAGCGGCGGGATGGACCGGTCGGAACGGCGGTGCGTGATGGACGTGGGATTCATCGGCCTGGGGATCATGGGCCAGCCCATGGCCCTGAATCTGGCGGGCTCCGGAGTACCGCTGGTCGTCTGGAACCGCACCGCGGAACGCTGCGAGCCGCTGCGCGCGGCCGGCGCCCACGTCGCCGCGAGGCCCGACGAGGTCTTCGCCCGGTGCCGGGTCGTCGTCCTCATGCTGGCCGACGGCCCGGCGACCGACACCGTGCTGGACCGCGGCGGACCCGCCTTCGCGTCCCGGGTCGCCGGTCGTGTCGTCGTCGCCATGGGGACCACCTCGCCCGAGTGGTCCCGCGCCCTGGAGGCCGACGTCCGCGCCGCCGGCGGCACTTATGTGGAGGCGCCGGTCTCCGGATCCCGCAAACCCGCCGAGGCCGGGCAGCTGGTCGGGATGCTCGCCGGAGAGCCCGCCGCCGTCGAGGAGGTACGGCCGCTGCTCGCGCCCCTGTGCCGGGAGACCTTCGTGTGCGGGCCGGTCCCGGGGGCGCTGCTGATGAAGCTGTCGGTCAACCTGTTCCTCATCACCCAGGTCACGGGGCTCACCGAGGCCTTCCACTTCGCGGAGCGGCAGGGCCTGGACACCGGGCAGTTCCTCGACGTCCTCGACGCCGGGCCGATGGCCAGCGCCGTGTCCCGGATGAAGGCGCCGAAGCTGAGGGAGCGGGACTTCGCGGCCCAGGCCGCGGCCTCCGACGTGCTGCACAACAACCGCCTCATCGCCGAGGCCGCACGCAGGGCGGAGCTCGCCTCGCCCCTGCTGGACGTGTGCCACGCCCTCTTCGAGGAGACCGTCGAACAGGGCGACGGGCAGCGGGACATGGTGGCCGTGCTCCGCGCGATCGAGGCCCGTACCACCGCCGCTGTGGAGGAAACGGGTGCGCGGCGGTGACCGGCACCGGCACCACCGCGACCGCGACCGCGACCGCCCGGCGGATGTGGCGGCTGCTCGAAGCCGTCCACTCCGTCACGTACTTCACCCCCGAGGCACGCGCCGCCTCGGAGGAAGCGGGCCTGCGGGGCTTCTGGCGCGGCTACTTCGCCTGCCGCGCGGCACCCCTCGGCGCCGTCGGCCCGGCGCCGATCACCGCCGCCTTCTTCTCCTTCGCCCCGGGGATGGTGGCCCGCGCCCTGCCCGGCGTGTGGCGACTGGCCTCACCGGAGGCGGCGCTGGCGGTGCGCGCGCAGGGCGCCGGCGCAGCGCTGCGCCGGCTGCTCGCCGGGTACGAGGCGGCCGCGGAGGAGGCTGCGGCGCTGCTGCGGCCGGTCAGCGGCGGACTCGACATCGCCGGCCGCGTCCTGGCCGCCGCCAACGCGGCACTGCCGTTGCCGTCCGACCCGCTCCACGAGCTCTGGCACCACGCGACGCTGCTGCGCGAACACCGCGGCGACGGCCATGTCGCCGCTCTCGTGGCGGCGGACCTCGACGGCTGCGAGGCCCTGGTCCTCCGCTCGGGCATCGACCTGCCCCGCGGCGAACTCCAGCCCCACCGCGGCTGGACCGACGACGAGTGGACCGCCGCCCGGGCCCGCCTCACCGCCCGCGGCCTGCTCGGCACCGACGGCGCGGCCACCGACGACGGGCGCGCCGCCCACCGTTCCCTCGAAGCCGCCACCGACGTGACCGCCGCCCGCCCCTGGTCCGCGCTGCCCGCGGACGCCCTCGACCGGCTCCTGGCCGTCCTCTCCCCCGCGGCTCACGCCTGCGCCGCGGCACTCCCCTACCCCAACGCCACGGGCGCCCAGGCACCTTGAGGGTGCGGCCGGGGAACGTGCGCGCCCCGCGGTCCGTTGCCGGTGCGGGAAGGACATCTCACGTGAAGACGCGCAGCCGGGCCGGCGGCGTCCCCGCTCCCGGGACGCCCTGGGACGAGATCACCACCGGCCTCTGGATGGGCGGTCACTTCTGGACCGACGGGCACGGCACCGTTCACCCGGTGGTCGTGACCGGCGAGTTCGACGTGGTCGTCGACCTGGTCCACCTGGCCGGGCACGGGCCCCGCGACCCCCACGTCACGCATGTGGTCGCCGAACTCCCGGACGCGCCCCTGACGGCCGCGCAGATCGCCACGGTCGCGCGCCTCGCCCGCGACGCCGCCACGGCCGTCCGGAACGGCCGCACCGTCCTGGTCCGCTGCCGGGCCGGGTACAACCGCTCGGGGCTGGTCGTGGCGCAGGCACTCACCGAACTCGGCCATGGGGCCGCCCCCTCGATCGCCCTCGTCCGGCGGCACCGCTCGCCGTGGGCGCTGAACAACGCCGTCTTCGAGCAGTACCTGCGGTGCGGTCTCGATGTAGCCGGGCTCCTGGCCGGGCTGGAGGCGCCCCCGTAGCGTCCGTGGTGTCACACCGTGACGACGACCTTCGCCCGGGCGTGCTCCACCTCCAGGTAGCGGATGGCCTCCGGCGCCTCCGCCAGGGGGTAACTGCGGTCGACCACGGGGGATATGACGCCCGACTCGGCGAGTTCGCGGAGCGTCGCGAGGTTCTCCGGACCGGGTTGGGCGACCAGGACGAGGATGCGCCGGCGCCCGAGGCGCGCGACGACCTGCCCGCGCATCAGCAGGCCCATCGGCCCGACGAGGCTGCCGCCCTTGGAGACGCCGCCGCCGGACAGGACGAGCGTGCCGGCGGGGTGGAGCACGCGCAGCAGGGCGGTGAGCGAGCGGTTGCCGACGAGATCGAAGACGAGGTCGTGGCGGCGGCCGTCGCGCGTGAAGTCCTCACGGGTGTAGTCGACGACGTGCCCGGCGCCGCAGGACCGGACGAGGTCCGCGTTGCGGGTGCTGCACACGCCGGTCACCTGCGCCCCGTAGCCGGCCGCCATCTGCACGGCGAACGGCCCCACGCCGCCCGACGCCCCGTTGACGAGCACTTTCTGGCCCGGTCGCACCTTGCCCAGGTCGCGCAGGCCGACGAGCGCGGTGTTCGCCGCCAGGGGCAGGCACGCCGCCTCCTCGAAGGAGAGGTTGGCCGGCTTGGCCGCGACCACGTCCTCCGCGGCGCAGACGTACTCGGCGAAGGCACCGTCCGCCTCGCCGAACACCTCGTCGCCGGGGCGCAGCCGCCGCACGTCCGGGCCGACCGCCTCGACCCGGCCGGCGAAGTCGGTACCGCGGACCTTGACCTTCGGGCCGCCGAAGCCGATCGAGGGGCGTGCCAGGTAGGGGTCGCCGCGCATCAGGTGCCAGTCGCGCGCGTTGACCGAGGCCGCGTGGACGCGGACGAGCACCTGGGCGCCGGCGGGGGTGGGGGTGGGGATCTCCTTGACCTGCAGGACGTCGGTCGAGCCGTACCGGTCCTGGACGACTGCCTTCATCGGGACTCCGTGACGGTGGGTTCGGAAGTGCCTCGTCAGCGAAGACGATAGGGGCAGGGCCCACGCCGGGGCATCAGGGGCGAACCCCTGGATTTCTCCGGGGCGCCCGCGACGGCCGGACGATCACTCCCCTGGTGCTGCGGCCCGCTCCCGTGCCGCAGCGAGGATGCGCTCGGAGAGTTCCGGGTCGGCGGCCGCCACGGCCCGCGACAGGATCACGGCGCCGACCATGGTGGACAAGGTCGCGAAGTCGGGTCCGGGGTCCCCCGCCGGCTCCGGTGAGTTCGCCTGCCGCAGCCCGGCCAGCGAGTCGGCCATGCCGGTGACGCCGGAGACGAACAGGCGCTGGAGGTCGGGCCCGCTGCGGCCGGCGTCGCAGGCCAGGGCGGCGACGGTGCATCCCTCCTCGGGTGCGTCGCGGTGCCGCGCGGAGAGGTAGTCGTCGACGAAGCGCCGCAGCGGTGCCTCGACGGCCGCGGTCCCGTCGCCGTCGCCGTCTCCCTCCGCGCCGCGCACCGCGCTGACCGCGGCCACGCTCTCCGCGAGACCGCGCTCGCAGACGGCGGCTTCGAGGGCCTGCTTGGAGTCGAAGTAGCCGTAGAAGCCGCCGTGGGTCAGGCCGGCCGCCTTCATCACGTCCGCGATCGTCACGTCGCCGAAGCCGCGCCGTCTGAACTGCTCGGCCGCGTTGGCGACGATCCGCTCGCGGTTCGCGGTCACCTGCTCACGGGACACACGCATGGCCACACCTCCGGAGGACGTCTCGCTTGACACTTTACATGACGGGCATCATGATTAAGTTATTCATGATGGCCATCATGAAAAAATGGCCCAGCGGAGCGCCCGGCGCACACCCTGTCCCGGCGGACGACGACGTCCCGGCGACGGCGCCGCAGGCGCCGCGCAGCCGCTCCCCCCTTGAGAGGACTCCCCCCGTGCACACCCCCGCCTATCCCCCGGACCGGACGGCCCTGGTCGTCATCGACCTCCTCAACGACTTCCTCGCGGAGGACGGCAAGCTCAGCGGCCAGATCGGCCCCATGCTGGACGCGCTGGACCTGCGGCCCCGGCTGGCCCGACTGCTCTCCGGCGCCCGCGCCGCGGGAGTCACCGTCTTCCACGCCCCGCACGGTCTGCACGACGGCGTCTTCGCGGACATCGAGCACGTCCTGCCGCGCTTCCAATTCGCCGTGGACCACCAGGTGTTCTGGGAGGGCGGTCCCGGCGCCGACTTCCACCCGCCGCTGCGGCCGCGGGACGGGGACGTCGTCGTCGGCCGCCACCGCATGTTCGACGCGTTCACCGGGACCGGCCTCGACGAGCAGCTGAGGGCCCACGGCACCGAGAAGGTCGTCCTCGCCGGGCTCACGTCCCAGACCTGCGTGGAGGGCACGGGCCGGCACGCCCTGGAGGCCGGCTACCACGTCACCTTCCTGACCGACGCGGTCGCCGACTTCACCGAGGAGGCCCATCGGGCCGCACTCGAGATCTCGTATCCCGCCTTCGGGCACGAGGCGATCACCGTGGACGAGTTCCTCGCCGCGACCGCCTGATCCCCGGGCCCCACGGCCGCGCCCGCACCACCGATCCGAAAGCACCACCATGGCAATCCTGACCGTCGTCCACCACTCCCCCCACGGCCACACCCGCGCACTCGGCGAGCACATCGCCCGCGGCGCGCGGACCGTCCCCGGCATCGAGACGCACCTCGCCGAGATCACCGGCGAGCAGGTCACCGCCGGCCGCTGGGCCGACGCCCCCACGATGGAACTGCTCAAGGCCTCCGACACGATCGTCTTCGGCGCGCCCACCTACATGGGCAGCCTGTCCGCCGTGTTCAAGTCGTTCCTCGAAGCCGCCTTCCACCCCTTCCTCGGCCAGGAGTGGAAGGACAAGCTCGCCGGCGGCTTCACGCACTCCGCCGCCCAGAACGGCGACAAACTGTTCTCGCTCCAGCAACTCGCGGTGTTCGCCGCCCAGATGAACATGCAGTGGGTCTCGGTCGGCGACACCGCCGGTGACAACTGGACCGGCGGCACCCGCTACGACGTGAACCGCCTCGGCTCCTGGCTCGGCGTAATGGGCCAGACCAACGCCGACGAGGGCCCCGACGCGGTGAGTTCGCACGGCGACCGGGTCACCGCCGAGCGCTACGGGGAGCGCCTGGCCGAACTCACCGCCCGCTGGGTGCACGGCACGCCGTACGCACCCCGGCGCCACACGCCGGAGGACTTCCGCGCGCTCTCCGCCCGCAGCGCGGCCGAGGCCAGGGCCCGCGCCTGACGCGCCCCAACTGCCGCACCACCCACGAGAGGTACGTACCACCCATGATTCTGCACGTCACCGCCACGATGGACGAGTCGGCCGACCCGGCACCGTTCCGCGAGGAGGAGCACCGCGTCCTTGAGGAACTGCGCGCCGAGGGCACCGTGCTCGCGGCCTTCCGCCGCCACGACCGCCGCGGCGCCTTCCTCGTCGCCGAGGCCGCCGACCCCGCCGACGCCCGCGCCCGGCTCGGCCGTCTCCCCTTCGTCGCCCACGGCATCCTGACCCTGGAGTACGCCGAGGTCAGCCCGCTCTGACCAGCGCCGGCCCGGGCGCGGCACGGGAGGGGCGGGACCGCCGCAATTCGGCCCCGCCCCGCCCGTCCGCCGCCCGGGGGCCGGCCCGGACGGTCAGTGGAAGGCGCCGGTGCGCTCCTCTACGCGGCGCAGCGCCTGCTTGAGGTACCCGGCGAAGCGCGGGTAGTTCTCGCTCATCGGGAAGTGCCCGATCTCCTTCATCTCGATGAACTCCGCCCCGCGGATCTGCCGCGCGGTGCGCGCGCCGTCCTCGGGCGTGGTGAGGTAGTCGTACTCGCCGGTCATCATGATCACCGGACAGCGCTCGCCGTCGATCTCCCCCAGCCGGCCGCGCAGGTCGTGGTCGACGGAGTAGAAGTACAGGTCGCCCTTGAACGCCTCCGAGCCCTGGCTGTAGTAGAACCAGGTGGCCCACCGGTCCTTGTCCGGTGACTGAGGGGCCATCAGGTCCCATACGCCGCTGGCGCACACCTGGGCGGCGTTGGCGTGCGGGTGCTGCCACCAGTCGAGGTAGAAACCCGGTGAGTGGTCGGCGCCCTCCACCGGGATGACGGCCTTGAAGCGGTCGGGGTGGCGCAGGGCGAGTTGCAGTGCCACGTTGCCGCCGAAGGAGGACCCCATGAAGATCGGGTCGTCCAGGCCGAGGGCGTCGCAGAAGGCGGTGACGAAGGCGACGTAGTGGTCGGCGGAGAGCTTGTACTCCTCCTTCCACCACTCCTTGTTCAGCGGCGGGTCGGTCTTGCCGTGACGCGCGAGGTCGTAGGCGATGACGCGGTGGTCCGCGGTGATCTCCTCGTCCTCCAGCAGGCCCATCCACTGGTGGTTGTGGCAGCCGGCGGTGTGCTGGCACACCAGCGGCTGGCCCTGGCCGCTCTCCAGGTAGAACACCTTGTACTGGACGTCCTCCACGTCGATCGTGACGTAGTGGCCGGTCACCGGGGAGATACGGGACGGAGTGCTCATCGGGGGTCCTCTCGGCAGGCGGCGGGTCAGCCCAGTGGCCCGGTGACGCGGAGCAGTTCGAGCTGCCGGGTCAGGCAGCGCAGGTTCTGCATCAGGACCAGCAGATCGCCCTCCAGGCGCATGTCCCGCTGGAAGGTCGCCGCCCAGATGCCGTGGTACATGGGCTTCGGCACCGGTGTGCAGAACTCCGCCCACGTCCCGGCGCTCGCCCTGATGGCGAAGTCGTACCCCGCCAGGGGCTCCGGGTCGGTGACCAGTTCCTCGACCCGGCCGCGGTGCATGCGCACCAGGAAGCGGTGCCGCTCCATGTCGATCAGGTAGGTGCACGAGAAGTACGCGCCGTGGGCCTGTACCTCGGCGTCCCCGTCGCTCAGCCGGCGGAACTCCGCCACCGGGCCGCTGTCCGTCACTGTCGTCATCAGTCCGCTCCTCGGTCGCACCCCGTCGCTTCCGCCGGTCGAGGCCACCCCCGCACGGGCCCACCCGGGGGGCCGCATCCGGACGGGCCCGCGATCGGGGGTGTGCCGCGGCGTGGGCCGGCCGCCCCGGATGAGCTGCGCCGGTCCGTCCGCGTCGCCTCCGTGGGAAGAGGAAGTGCCGTCCAGCTTTCTCCGTCGCCGGGCCACGGGGCTCACCGAAAGCGAGAATTCCGCCGCCGGAGCCCTGTGGAATACGCAAAGGCACAGGCCACAGCACATGAACACAGCCGCGGGCGGGGCTTATGGTGGGTAAGCGCCTGTTCGCGGAAAGAGCGGTGAGCCGCCATGACGACTGCATCCCTGCCCGCGCGCCCGGTACGGGAGGACTGGCGGGCCCTCGCCGATCTGTGCGCGTCGGTACGGGCCGAGGTGCCCCGTCTGGCCGGGGGCATCGTCGACGCCATCCGGGAGGAGATCCCGGACTACCACGTCGTGCCGCGTGACGAGCAGGAGGCGGCCGTCGGCGAGCAGTTCACGGGGCTGCTCACGGGCCTGATCACCCGGCGCGGGCCCTCCCCCGAGGAGAGCGGGCACGCCCGTGCCCTGGGCCGCGACCGCGCCCGCGAGGGGCTGCCGCTGCACGCTCTGATCGGCGCCTTCCACGTGGGCTACCGGGAGATCTGGAACGTCCTGCTCACTCGCGCCGACGCGCGCGGCGGGGACCTGAGCCGGCAGCTGGTGCGTCTGGTCGGCACCGTGTGGACCTGGGTCGAGCAGGCCACGGGCGCCGCCGCCGAGGCCTACAACGAGACGATCCGCGCCCAGGAGGCGGCCCAACTCGGCCTGACGTACCGCTTCTTCGAGGCCCTGTACACCTCGTCCCCCATCGAGGTGGACGTGGCCCGGCTCGCGCACTCCCTGGGCTTCGACCCGGCCGGGACCTTCCAGGCGGTGTGCGCACCGTCCGCGGCGTGGGCGGACGAGCAACTCGCCGACCTGCGCGGGCGCGTCGGGCGCCGGACGGGCAACATGCGGTGCGCCAACCGGGGCGCGACCATGGTCGCGGTCGTGCAGTCCATGCCCGTCGACGTCCTGATCGAGGCGATGCGCCGCCACGACCCGGAGCTGCGGATCGGCACCGGACTGGTGCGCTCGGGACTGGCCGGGGCGGCCGCCAGCATCGTCGACGCGCAGGAGGCGCTCGCGCTCGCGACCGCCGACGGCGAGGCCGTGGCCTTCGGCACCGCCTGGCTCGCGGCGACGCTGCTCCCGCAGGCCGGCCGGCTCATGCCGCTGCTCGATGCCGCCGCGGAGCCCGCCGCGTCCCACCCGGACCTCGCCCTGACGGTGCGGGGCTTCGCCGACAACGGCTTCTCGCTCACCGCGACGGGCCGGGCGCTGCACCTGCACCCCAACACGGTGCGGTACCGCCTGGAGCGCTGGCGGGAGCTCACCGGCTGGGACGTGCACACCTGGCCCGGCCTGTCGGCGAGCCTGCTCGGACTCGGCCTGGTGGAGGCCGGGGCCTTCGGGCGAGCCGACCACGGATGACCGTCCTAGATTTGACTCAGTCCATTCTGCGCCGTACGTTCGCCATATCGCCACAAAAGCACCCACCCGCACGTGGCCCCGCCGCCCCGATACCCCCACGGAGCCGATGTGAAGTGTTACGACTGCCTCCAGGAAGCACGCACGGACGCCGACGGAATCGGCATCTGCTCCCGCTGCAACCTGTTCGTCTGCGCGGACCACGCACAGGTGGTCCGGCAGCTCCTCCACCAGCCGAACGGCCTGGGGCGCTCCACGAGCCGCCTTCCGGCGCGCCGGCTCGTCTGCACCACCTGCCGCGCGGCCGAGACGTCCGCCACCAGCGGTGACTTCGCCGGAACGCGCCAGAAGTGACGTCCCCCGCACCGTCACGCCCGGCAATACGCCGAGAGGCGTGACAGCCGCCATGGAGCAGCCGGCCGGCGAACTGCTCAGGGGCAAGGGGCTGCGCAGTACCGCGCAGCGCCGGGCTGTCCTGACGGCGCTGCAGGGTCACCCCCACTCCACGGCCGCGGAACTGGAGGCCCGCACGGGGCTCGCCCGCTCCGGCGCGGGCGGCGGCCTGTCGCGGCAGGGTCTCTACAACGTGCTGGACGACCTGACGCGGGCGCGGCTGATCCGCTGCATCGAGCCCGCCGGTTCGCCCGCGCGGTACGAACTGCGCGTGGGCGACAACCACCACCACCTGGTGTGCCGCGGCTGCGGGCTGATCGAGGACGTCGACTGCGGCGTCGGCGCCGCTCCCTGCCTGGACCCGGTGGACGACAAGGGCTTTGTCATCGACGAGGCCGAGATCGTCTGGTGGGGCCTGTGCGCGTCGTGCCACCACGCTGCCGCCACGACATCCTGACACCCACGGGCCTCAGGGCTCCCGTTCTCGGGCCGACCTGCGCAGCTTGGCGGGGGTGATGCCGGTCGACGTCCGGAACGCCCGGCCGAAGGCCGACTCGGAGGCGTATCCGACGGCTTCGGCCACCGCCCCGACCGGGCGGTCGGTGCCGGTGAGCAGGTCGGCCGCGAGCAGCATGCGCAGCCGTGTGACGAACTCCCCGGCGTTCATGCCCGTTTCGCGGGCGAAGTGCCGGATGAAGGTGGCCCGGGACATCGCGTTGAGGGCCGCGAGCCGCTCGATGCCCCAGTCGCCCGCCGGGTCGCCGAGCACCGCCTCGGTCACGCTCCGTACGACGTCCTGGGCCGAGGCCAGCCACACCGCCGCTCCCAGGCCGGGGGTCCCGCGCAGCGCCATCGTCAGCAGCACGTCGCACAGCGCGTCGAGGATGGCCTCGGTGCCCTGTCCCGCGGCGGCGGCCTCGCCTCTCATGAACGCGCTCAGCGGCCCCAGCGGCCCGTCCGGGACGGTGCCCAGCGGCACATGGACCACCTCCGGCAGCATGCCCATCAGGATCTGCCCGGGGCCGGGCCCCCAGGTGTAGTGGCCGCAGAACAGGTCCACGGTCCCGCTCCCCGCCGCGGGGTCGTTGCCCAGCAGTTCGTACGGGCCCGTGTCCCGGCGCTCGACGTCGGTGGCGTCCCGGGCGCCGCGCACGCGCATGCGGTGCGCCGTCCCGCGCGGGAGCAGCACCATGTCGCCGGCGCGCAGATCGAGTTTCCGGTCCGGCAGTTCGAGGGTGCACTCCCCGCTCAGCAGCAGGTGGAACGGCGATCTGCCGGTCCCCTCCGCGGGGTTGTCCAGTGTGTACCGGCCCGCGATCAGGCAGCGTACGTCGACGCCGCCGCGCAACCGGGCCAGCCTGATGAGGCGGCTGAGAGCGTCCATGAGACTTTCTCGACAGGAAATGCGACTTCTTCAGCTTGGCATCTCGCCACGGACGCGGCAAGGTCGGAGTCATGGACACCATGCACGTCGATCTCCTGGTCATCGGATTCGGTAAGGGCGGCAAGACGCTCGCCGCACGGCTGGGCCGCCTCGGGCGGCGCGTCGCCGTCGTCGAGCAGTCGTCGCAGATGTACGGCGGCACCTGCATCAACGTCGGCTGCGTACCGACGAAGTCGCTCATCTTCCACGCGGAGCGGCGCCGTCCCGGCGACCGGCCCGAGGACACCTTCCGCGAGGCCGTGGCCGGTACGGACTCGCTGACCACGATGCTCAGGGCGGCGAACTTCGAGAACCTCGACACCCTCGACACGGTCACGGTGATCACCGGCCGCGCGCGCTTCCTCGACGCGCAGTCGGTGGAGGTGACCGGGGGCACCGACCGCATGGTCGTCACCGCCGGGACGATCGTGGTGAACACCGGCGCCGAACCGGTCTTCCCCGACGTCCCGGGCCTGCGCGACAGCGCGTACACCCGGACCAGCACCGACCTGATCCGCGGCACGGACCTCCCCTCCCGCCTGGTCGTGCTCGGCGCCGGGTACCTGGGGCTGGAGTTCGCGGGCATGTACCAGGGGTTCGGCTCCGAGGTGACCGTGCTCGAGGCGGGTCCGCGGGTCATGCCCCGCGAGGACGGCGACGTGGCGGACGCGGTCGTGCGGATCCTGGAGGACGAGGGCGTCACCTTCGTCACCGGCGCCCAGGTCACCGGGGTGACCGACGAAGACGGCCACGCCACGGTCCACTACCGCGTCGGCGGCGAGGAGCGCACCGCCGCCGGGGACGGTGTGCTCGTCGCCACCGGGCGCAGGCCCGCCACCGCCGGACTCGGCCTGGAGGCGGCGGGGGTCCGCACCACCGCGTCCGGCGCCATCGAGGTCGACGAGCACCTGCGCAGCAGCCAACCGCACATCTACGCCGTAGGGGACGTCAACGGCGGCCCGCAGTTCACCTACATCTCGCTGGACGACAGCCGGATCGTGGCCGACCACATCCTCGGCTCCGGCGAGCGCACCACGGCCGACCGCGTCGCCGTGCCGTACACCGTGTTCACGACCCCCGCGCTGTCCCGGGTGGGCCTCAGCGAACGCCAGGCACGCGACCGCGGCCACGAGGTGCGCATCGCCGCGAAGCCCGTGGCGAAGATCGCCTCGATGCCCCGGGCGAAGATCGTCGGGGAGACCCGCGGGCTGATGAAGTTCGTGATCGACGCGGCCACCGACCAGGTGCTGGGCGCCGCACTGCTCAGCGTCGACTCGCAGGAGCTGATCAACACCGTCGCGCTGGCCATCCGCCACGGTGTCACCGCCGGTGAACTGCGCGACGCCGTCTACACCCACCCCAGCTCCACCGAGGCCTTCAACGAAGTGCTCGCCTCGTCCTGACCGGCCCCGCCCCGCGCCCGGCCGCCGGGGCGCGGCCCCGGATGCCCGCGGGCGGGTGCCGGGGATATCGTCCCGGTATGGGAGACCCCCGGCCGCGCCGGACCGGCGCTCCCCGGCGGCGGGCGGCCGCGGCGCCGTCGCCAGGGGCAGGTGGATGATGGCCGGGCACGAGGCGGAACCGGGCGACGCGGCGCAAGCGGCGGCCGAGCTGGACCGGGCACTCACCGAGGTGGTACGGGCGACGGGGTCGCACGCGGCAGCCGTGTTCCTGCTGGTCCGCGAGGAGCAGGCGCTGCGCATGGAGGTGGTGACCGGTCTGTCTTCCGGCGTGGTCAGACCGTGGACCCGGCTGGCACTGGCCGCACCCGTGCCGGTGGCCACGGCCGTCCGCGAGGGGCGCCCGGTGTGGGTGCGCGGCCACGCCGAACTCGCCCGTCGGTTCGCGCGCACGGCGTACGCCCTGCCGTACGAGCTCGCCATGATCGTCATGCCGCTGGCGACGGGCGACGAGAAGTGGGGCGCGCTGCAGATGCTCTGGCCCGGCAACCGGTCCGAGCGGCTCACCCCCCGTGAGGAGTCCGCGATCGGCGCCGCCGCCGACCGGATGAGCCGGGCACTGGCCCGCGCCGCCGCGAGCGGTGCCCCCCTGCGCCCGGCGCCCGCGCCCCGGGTGCTGCCCCCCGAACCGCCCGCCCGCCGCCCGCCCGCCGAGGCCCAGGCCGCCGCCGAACTCACCGAGCGACTGGGGGTGGGGGTGTTCTCGCTCGACCTGGAGGGGCACATCACCTTCCTCAACAACCGTGCGGCGGAACTACTGGGCCGGGCCAGAAAGGACCTCCTGCACACCCGGCCCTGGGAGGCCCTGCCCTGGCTCGACGACCCGGCGTTCGAGGACCCCTATCTCGGGGCGCTGTTCAGCCGGCTGCCCTCGCGGTTCACCGCCCTGCGTCCACCGGACCACTGGCTGTCGTTCCTGCTGCGCCCGGACGCGACCGGCGTCAGCGTCCGGGTCAAGCCGGCCGGGGCACCGACGGCGGACCCCGGGCAGCCGGAACTCCCGTCGGCGGTGGCCCCCACGCGCGCCGGCACGCTCTACCACCTGCTGTACATCTCCGCCGGGCTCACCGAGGCGGTCGGCCTCGGCGACGTCACGGCGGCCGTCACCGACCAGATCGTGCCCGTGCTCGGGGCCTCGGGCTTCGGACTGCTGACCGCCGACGAGGGGCGCTTCGAGGTGCTGGCCACCCGGGGCTTCTCCGCCCGCAACACGGCGTACTTCGACCGCCTGTCGATGTCGGCGGCGACCGCGGGGGCGCGGGTGGTCGAGACGGGGGTGCCCGCCTTCTACCCCCACCCGGAGGAGCTGCGCCGCGCCCATCCCCAGGTGGCCCTCTACCGCGAGATGGAGAGCTGGGCCTTCCTGCCGCTGAACGCCTCGGGCCGGACGATCGGCTACTGCGTCCTCGGCTACGCGCAGCCCCGTACCTTCGGCCCCGACGACCGCGCCGCGCTCACCTCGCTCGCGGGCATGATCGCCCAGGCGGTGGAGCGGGCCCGGCTGTACGACGCCAAGAACCGGCTCGCGCACGTGCTGCAGAACGCGCTGCTGCCGCGGTCCCTGCCGGACGTCCCGGGACTGCGCGTGGCGGCGCGCTATCTGCCGGCGACCCGCGGCATGGACATCGGCGGGGACTTCTACGACCTGATCCGGCTCGACGGCTCCGCGGCGGACGCGGTGATCGGCGACGTCCAGGGGCACAGCGTCGGTGCCGCGGCGCTCATGGGCCAGGTCCGCACCGCCGTGCACACCCACGCCAGCACCGGAGCGCCGCCCGGCGAGGTCCTGGCGCGTATCAACCGGCTGTTCGAGGACCTGGAGACCGATCTGTTCACCAGCTGCCTGTACGCGCGGCTCGACCTCCCGCGGCAGCGGGTCACCCTGGCCAGCGCGGGCCACCTGCCCGCGATCGTGCGCCACCCGGGCGGCGGCGCGGACATCGTGGCGGCGCCCGCGGGGATCCTCCTGGGCATCGAGGCCGACGCCGCGTACCCGACCACCGAGATCCCGCTGCCGCCGGGGGCGGTGCTCCTGCTGTACACCGACGGTCTCGTCGAGCGCCCCGGTACGGACCTCGGCACCGCCGTGCACGATCTCGCGCACCGACTGGCCGACTCTCCGGCCGACTCCCTCGACGTACTCGCGGACAGCCTGGTCCGCGAGGCCCAGAACACTGGCCAGGGCCGCGACGACATCGCCCTCCTGCTGGTCGGCCCCGAGAACCGCAGCCAGTGAGCCCGCCCCCGAGGAGGCGGGCCGACCTCGGGGCACGCCGTACGGGCCGGGACGACATCGCCCTCCTGCTGGTCGGCCCTGCCGTCAGCGCGAACGGCGCCGCGGGCGGCGGCCGACGAGGCGGGCCGGAACCGGTGGCGGCCCGGCAGGCACGGACCTCGGCACCGCCGTGCACCACCTCGCGCACCGACCCTCCGGCCGACCCCCTCGACGTAACTCGCGGGACAACCCGGCCCCCGGAACCCCGGCGGGCAAGCCCGCCCCGGTCAGCGCGAACGGCGGCGCAGGCGGCGGCCGATGAGGACGGCACCCGCGCCGGCGACGAGGGACACGCCGGCGACGCCGCCGAGGCCGGTGAGCTCACGGCGGGGTGCGGCGGACCCGGTGGCCGCCAGGGAGGGGCCGGCGGAACCCGACCCGGAGGCGGTGGCGGTCGCGGCCTGCTGGATCAGGTCGGCGACGGCCTCGGGGTGGGCGATCAGGGAGACGTGGCAGGAGTTGATCTCCACCGTGTGCGAGTGGGCGCGGCGGGCCTGGAAGCGTTCCTGCTCGGGGTTGATGGTCATGTCCTGGCGGCCGACCATCGCCCACGAAGGGATGGTCTTCCAGGCCGCGACCTGGGCCGTCTCGGAGAACGCGGTGGTGGCCGCGGGCCGCTGGGTGATGCCCAGCAGCTCGGCCTGGCTCTCGGGCAGGCAGGCGGCGAAGACCGGGTACACCTTGTCGCGCTTGAGGTAGAGGTCGGTGCCGCTCTGCCCGTGGCCCTCCTGGTAGGGGACGGACCTGGTCGCGGTGGCGAGGGCGCTGGGGAACCGGGCGGCCAGCGACGCGCCGCTCTCGCCCACGTCGGGCATCAGGGCGTTGATGTACACCAGCGCCTTCACCTGGGAGTGGCCGGCCGCGGCCGAACTGATCACGGCGCCGCCGTAGGAGTGACCGGCCAGGACGACGGGGCCCTTGATGCTGTCGAGCACCGACGAGATGTAGGTCGCGTCGTTGTGCAGGCCGCGCAGCGGGTTGGCGGGCGCCATGACGGTGTAGCCGCGCTGTTCGAGCCGTTCCACGACGCCGTTCCAGCTGGAGCCGTCGGCGAACGCCCCGTGGACGAGGACGACGGTGGGCTTGCCGCTGCTCGTGCCGCCTCCGCCGTGCCCGTCGGCGGCGGCGGGGGCCGCGGCTGCCGCGCACAGGACGGTTGCGCACGCCGCGGCGGTGAGGTGTGAGCGCCGGGCGCGCCGTCGCGAGTCGAGGACCGGAGATGCCGTCATGCCGTTCTCGCTTCCCTGGAGGCCTGTGCCACACCAGCGTTCAGGCAGCGGCGGGGCCGGGCCCGGCCCCGCGGTCCATCCGGGTGAAAACGGCGGGGCATCAGGGTGAGAGCGGCGCGCCGGGAGGCCCGGGGAAGGGGCGGCTGAGCTCCATGTGCCCGAGCAGGTCCCGCCGCAGGCGCCGTACCTCGGTCCAGGAGGCGTCGAGCAGCGCGTCGCGCCACCGCTCGAACTCGCCGGGCCGGGATGCCCGCAGCCGGGCGCACCGCACCGCCTGGAGGACGGTGGCGTCGCCGGTGACCAGGAAGTAGACGCGGACCAGCGGGTCGTGGGGGCGTCGCAGCCGGAGCCCGATCAGCCACAGCGCGCCGTGCTCGCCGGACCGCCTGTGCGACGCGGTCTCACTGCCGGCCATCCACCTCACTCCCCGACGGCGGATCACACCCGAAAAGGTCCACGGTGCCTCCGCACGATCCGGAGCGGGCGTCCGCATCCGGCCGAGGTCCCCTCGGATCCGGTCACGGGCCCCGGCGGCGACGGCGGGGGTCAGGGCCGGTAGACGGCGCCCGGGACGGGGACGGCCGGGGCGAGCAGCTGCGGGACGGTGACGAAGGTGAACCCGCGGCGCTCGAGCTCGTCGATGATGCCGGGCACGGCGGGCACCGTCCCCCGGTACCCGGGGGAGCCCGCCGCGGGGACGAGGTCGTGGAGCAGGATGATGCCGTCGCGTCCCGCCTGGTCCAGGACGCGCTGGGTGATCAGGGCGGAGTCGTTGGTCGCGAAGTCCTTGGCGGTGACGCTCCACAGGACCTCGGAGAGCCCCATCTCGCGGGCGATCCCCTGGACGGTGTCGTTGGTGCGGCCCTGCGGCGGGCGCACCAGGGTGGGGCGGCGGCCGGTGAGCCGCTCGATGGCGTCGGCGGGCCGGCGGAGCTCCTCGCGTATGCCGTCGGGGCCGAGGTCCGTGAGGATCTTGTGGTCCCATGTGTGGCTGGCCACCTCGTGGCCCTCGGCGGCCATCCGCTCGACCGTCTCCGGGTAGCGCTCGATGTGCTTCTTCCCCAGGAGGAAGAAGGTGGCGTGCACCTTCTTCTCCTTCAGGATGTCGAGCAGCCGCCCGCTGTCGGGGCTCGGCCCGGCGTCGAAGGTCAGGGCGATGCACTTGGCCTTGCGGCAGTCGACGCTCCCGAACTTCCCGGCGCCGTGGCTTCCCGCCGCGTCGCGCGCCTCGCTCGGGGAGGTGGTGTCCACCCGTGTGCAGCCGGTCAACGTCAACGTGAGGGCGACGGCGGCGGCGGACAGGGCGGTCGCGGTG
Source organism: Streptomyces sp. NPDC088733 (assembly GCF_044751185.1). Lineage (NCBI taxonomy): Bacteria > Bacillati > Actinomycetota > Actinomycetes > Kitasatosporales > Streptomycetaceae > Streptomyces > Streptomyces sp. NPDC088733. The sequence goes on along the minus strand of NZ_JBIVLH010000008.1, from coordinate 249,305 downwards.
CGGCGCGCCGTCGCCGCGGCGGACTGCGGACGCGAGGACGACCGTCCGCGGAGGCTGGAGAAGTGCATGCCGGGGAATATACACACCCCGTATACACGGAATTCATAGTGGGGTGGCGGGACGGTTCCCGCGGGCCGGGACCACCCTGTCTACACGAGGTGTATACCTCGTATGTACAGTGACGGCCATGTCCATCGGTCACGCCCTCCTGGGCCTCCTCGAATCCGGCCCGCGCCACGGTTACGACCTCAAGCGCGCGTTCGACGAACGCTTCGGCCACGACCGCCCGTTGCACTACGGGCAGGTGTACTCGACGATGTCACGGCTGCTCAGGAACGGCCTGGTCGAAGTGGACGCCATAGAGCCCGGCGAGGGCCCCGAGCGCAAGCGGTACGCCATCACCGACGCCGGGGTCACCGACGTCCAGCGCTGGCTGGGGACTCCCGAGAAGCCCGAGCCCTACCTGCAGTCGACGCTCTACACCAAGGTCGTCCTCGCACTGCTCACCCGACGCGACGCCGCGGGCGTGCTCGACGTGCAGCGCTCCGAGCACCTGCGGCTCATGCGGACGCTCACCGAACGCAAGCGCACCGGGGACCTCGCCGACCAGCTCATCTGCGACCACGCCCTGTTCCACCTGGAGGCCGACCTGCGCTGGCTGGAACTGACCGCCGCCCGCCTGGACCGGCTCGCCCAGGAGGTCCGCGCGTGACGGCCCCTCAACCCCTGCTCACCGCAACGGACCTGCACAAGAGCTACGGCAGCACGCCGGCCCTCGCCGGGACGGACTTCGCCCTGCGCCCCGGCGAGGTCGTCGCGGTGCTCGGCCCGTCGGGCTCCGGCAAGTCCACGCTGCTGCACTGCCTCGCCGGCATCGTGCCGCCGGACTCCGGCACGATCACGTACGACGGGCGGGAGGTATCCGCGATGAACGACACCGCGCGCAGCGCGCTGCGCCGGGCCGACTTCGGCTTCGTCTTCCAGTTCGGGCAGTTGGTGCCCGAACTGACCTGCGCCGAGAACGTGGCACTGCCCCTCCGGCTGGGCGGCACCCCGCGCAAGGAGGCGGCGCGCACGGCCATGGAATGGCTGCGCCGGCTGGAGGTCGACGACGTGGCCGGACGGCGGCCCGGCGCGATATCCGGCGGACAGGGACAACGCGTGGCGGTCGCCCGCGCGTTGGTCACCACCCCGCGCGTGCTGTTCGCCGACGAGCCGACCGGCGCCCTGGACTCCCTCAACGGCGAACGCGTGATGGAGGCGCTCACCGGGGCCGCCCGCGACACGGGCGCCGCGGTCGTGCTGGTCACCCATGAGGCGCGGGTCGCCGCCTGGTCCGACCGCGAGGTCGTCGTGCGCGACGGCCGGGCCCGCGCCGCGGAGCGTGCCGCATGACCGGCACGGGCCGTGTGCGGGGCCTGATCCGCGACCTGGCGATGGGGATGCGGTTCTCCGTGACCGGCGGACGCGAGGGCTGGGCCCGCACCGTGCTCACCGCCGTCGGGGTGGGCCTCGGGGTGACCCTGCTGCTGCTCACCACCGCCGTGCCCAACGCGCTGGCCCACCGCCACGACCGCGAACGCGCCCGCAACGACATGACGTCCCGTTCGCTCGCCCGTGACCCGGCCGCCGACACGATGCTGATCGCCGTCACCGACACCAGCTGGCGCGGCGAGGACATCCGGGGCCGGCTCGTCCAGCCCGAGGGACCGCGCGCCCCCCTGCCGCCGGGTGTGGACCAACTGCCCGGCCGCGGCACGATGCTGCTCTCCCCCGCGCTGCACCGCCTCCTGGACTCGCCCGGCGGCGCCCTGCTGCGGGAGCGGCTGCCGTACCGCGTCAGCGGGACCATCGGCGAGGACGGGCTGACCGGGCCGGGCGAACTCGCCTACTACGCGGGCGTGTCGGGGCTGCGCCCCGGCGCCGCCCTCGGCCGGGTCGAGCGCATCCACGCCTTCGGTTCCCGCGACCCCGGTCTCGGCCCCGACCCGGTGCTGGTGCTCCTCGTGCTGATCGTCTCCGTGGTCCTGCTGGTCCCGGTCGGGGTGTTCATCGCGTCCGCCGTGCGCTTCGGCGGGGAGCGGCGCGACCGCCGGCTCGCCGCCCTGCGCCTGGTCGGCGCCGACACGCACACGACGCGGCGGGTCGCCGCGGGCGAGGCGCTGGCCGGGGCGACGGGCGGACTCGCCGTCGGCGGCGCGCTGTTCGCGCTCGGCCGCTCGGTGGCCGACCGGTTCACGGTCTTCGGCGTCGATGTCTTCTCCGGCGACCTCGATCCCGTACCCGCCCTCGCCGGCCTGGTGGTGGTCGCCGTTCCCGTGGCCGCGGTCGTGGTGACGCTGTCGGCCCTGCGCGGCGTCGTGGTGGAACCCCTGGGTGTCGTCCGCACCGCGAGGCCGCCGCGGCGCCGGCTGTGGTGGCGGCTGCTGATGCCACTGGGCGGTCTCGGCCTGCTCGCCCCCATGATGGGTCAGGGCCGGAACAACGGGGACTTCAACCAGGCCATGGTCATCGGCGGCACCGTGCTGCTGCTGGTCGGAGTCACAGCCCTGCTCCCCTGGATCGTGGAGGCCGTCGTCCCCCGCCTGGGCGCGGGCTCGCCGTCCTGGCAACTCGCGGTGCGCAGACTCCAGTTGAGCAGCGGCACCGCGGCACGCACGGTCAACGGCATCGCGGTGGCGGTCGCGGGCGCCATCGCGTTGCAGATGCTGTTCGCGGGCGTCCAGGCCGACTACACCCGGCACACCGGCAACGACCTGACGCGCGCCCAGATGGCGGTCGCCCTGCCCGCCGCCGTTCCCGTGGCCGACGCGACACGCACCCTGGAGTCCACCCGGGGCGTACGGGGTGCGACCGGGCTCTCCGAGGGCGTACTCGGCGAACGGGCCAACGCCGCGCAGCGCTACGTCGAACTCACCGTCGGCGGCTGCGCCGCGCTCCGCGAGGTCGCCACGCTGCCCTCCTGCCGGGACGGGGACACCTTCGTGATCGGGAACCGGGAGTACGACCGGGACACGGCCGCTCTCGCCCGCCCCGGCAGAACCGTGTACGTGGACCCCGGCTACGGCGAGGACGCCGCCGCACTGCGCGTCCCCTGGCGGCTGCCGCGCACCCTGAAGGCGGCGTCGCTGCGCAGCGACCCCTCGGGATACGAGCGCGGCGGCGTGCTCGTCACGCCCGGCGCCTTTCCCGCCGCGGCCGGAGCGGCGCTCACCGGCAAGGTGTACGTCTCCCTCGACCCGGCCGTGCCCGACGCCCGGGACCTGCTGCGCAATGCCGCCGCCCGGATCGACCCCCTGGCGTTCCCGGCGGCCTTCGCCGCCACCGAGCAGAACCGGCGCTTCTCCACCATCCGCACCGGCCTGCTGGTCGGCGCCACGTGCGTGCTGCTGCTGATCGGGGCCAGTCTGCTCGTCTCCCAGCTGGAGCAACTGCGCGAGCGCCGCAGGCTGCTGTCGACGCTCATCGCCTTCGGCACCCGGCGCAGCACACTGAGTCTGTCCGTCCTGTGGCAGACGGCCCTGCCCGTCGCCCTCGGCCTCGCGCTGGCCACAGCGGTGGGCATCGGCCTGGGCGCGGTCCTGCTCCGCATGGTCGACGCCGCGGTCGGCGTCGACTGGCCGGGCGTCGCCGCGATGGCCGGCATCGCGGCGGGCGTCGTCCTGCTGGTGACCGCGCTCAGCCTGCCGGCGCTGGTGCGGATGATGCGGCCGGACGGACTGCGCACCGAATAGCCCGGCGGCCGGGCCGCCCCCTCGCGGGCGGCCCGGCCGGGACTACTTCTGCAGGAAGGACTTCAGCAGGTTCGTCACGTCCTGGGGCTGCTCCTCGGTCACCCAGTGGCCCGAGCCCTTGACGACCCGGCCCTCGACGTCCACCGCGTAGGTGCGCCACTGGTCGGCGATCCTGCCGCCGAACGACGACTGGCCGCCCACCGCCAGGACCGGCATCCTCAGCTTGCCCTGGGCCAGGAACTTCTTGTTCTGCTCGACGTCCCCGCGCAGCTCGCGGTACATCTTCATCCAGGCCACCGTACGGCCCGGTTCCTTCAGGTAGTGGGCGTAGAAGTCGTAGTCGGACGGCGTGAACGCGGACTTGTTCTGCAGCAGCTCCCCGACGAAGCCCTCGACGAAGACACGCTCGTGACCGGCGATCAGGCGCTCGGCGAGGGGCAGCTGGAACAGACCGAAGTGCCACATGGACGGGACCTTCGGGTTGGCGTTCAGGGCCGGGAAGCTGTACATGCCGTCGTCCGGGACGGGCGCTTCCATCACGGCCATCCGGCGCACCTCCCGCGGCCACTGGGCCGCGTAGGCGTAGCTGACCCACAGACCGACGTCGTGCCCGACGACCTGCACGCCGTTGTTCAGCTTCAGCTGCTTCAGCAGCTCGTGCACGTCCCGGGCCATCTGCGCCTTCGCGTAACCGCCCTTGGTGACCTCGGAGTTGCCGGCGCCACGCAGGTCGACCGCGATCACCGTGTGGTCCTTGGACAGGGGGCCCATCTGGTCCCGCCACTCGGCCCACGACTGCGGGAACCCGTGGATCAGGACGACCGGTGAGCCCTTGCCGCCCCGCAGGTAGTGCATCCGGAAGCCGTTCACTTCCGCGTACTTGGACGTGAACCCGGCAGGCGGCCGCCCCTGCGGGAAGGACTGCGGCGACGGGGACTGCTCCGACGCCGTGCCCCGCCCGCGGCTGTCGCCCCTGGCTCCGGTGCCCGCGCTGAAGGAGACCAGCAGGACGACCGCCAGCGCTGCCACGAGCGCGACGAGCCTGCCGGCCCTGCCTGCGGAGGTGTCCATGATTCACCTGCCTGACGTGATACGTCTGCGGGAAGCCGATGGATCGGCGGGGGCCACCGCGAGGCGCCGCACACGGAGTGTGCCGGGCCGGCGTGCCCTGGTCTCCCCCACGGGCAGCGTGCACGCGCCCGCACGCCACGCAGTCCCTATCGCACCATCATGGGCACAGCACGCGGGACTGCGCCATCGGGAGGACGGCCCGACGGACCGTGTTCGGGCTGCCGAAGCCCTGGTCTGTCAGTGGGCCCGCGTACGGTCACACCATGGACGATCAACGGACGTCACCCCCGACGCAGGGGACGGCAGACGTACGCGAGGCGTGGGGCCGGGTGACGGCGTGGATGCGGCGGCACGATCCCGCGGGTTTTGCCGCCCTCGGCGGTCCCGGGAGCGAGGCGGCCATCAGCCGTGCCGAACGGCGCATGGGTCTGGAGCTGCCAAGGGACATGCGGCAGTGGCTTCTGGCGAACGACTTCGACACGTGCGACGCGGTCTTCCCCGACGGCCGTCTCCTGCTCGGCCTGAAGGACATCGAGTGGGTCTACCAGAGCCGGATGGGCATGGCGGACGCCTGTCCGTCCGAGGATCCCGACGACCAGTTGTGGCGCCGTGAGTGGGTGCCCATCGCCGCGGAGACGGACGGTCACTACGGGACGTTCCTCGACACGGTCGACGGAACCATCGGCACGTGGAGCGAAGCCGAATTTCCCCATGAGGACGAGTACGCCTCGTTGTCCGCCTTCTTCCACGAGGCGGCGGACCGCCTGGAAGGGGTCTCCTCGGGAGAGTGGAGAGGCCCTGGCGGGCTTGCCCGGGCCCGCGCGCTCGAACCCCGTCCACAGGACGTGCCGGTACGCCTCTGGGCCCACGCCAACGGCTACCTCGTCAATGAGCGTGGGCGTGTCCCCGCAGCCATCCGCGAGGCCTACGAGGCGTCACGGAGGTAGTCGCGCAGGGCGGCGCGCCTGGTCGGGATCTTCCACCGGCGCATGCCGTCCTCGACTCCGAGCGGCCAGGGAGAATCGCGCTTGCCCTGGTGCACGATGTGGTGGGCGAGCTGCTCGATCGGCGGGTACTGGCCCTCCCACACCCCGTCCCCCCGCATCGCCCGGAGGTGTCCGGGGACGTCCTCGGCCGTGCCGTAGGAGTGCCGCAACTGGGCCCAGGGCACGTCGTCCAGGCCGGCCAGAGGGTCGTTGTCCGTCACAACGGCAGATCCTGGCACACCAGGATTCCGGCCTGCGGCCGGACTACCCGGCCGGGGGCGGCGCCGTGGTGGCCCGGGGCGTGAGGCGGGCCGGGAGGACCGTGGTCTCCGGGGCCTCCTCGCCCGCGAGCTTGGCGATGAGCAGGTTCACGGCGCGCGTGCCGATCTCCGCTGTCGGGAGGGCGACGGACGTGATGGGCAGCGGGGTCTGCTCGGCGATCTCGTCGGGGCAGATCGCGGTGACGGAGATGTCCTCGGGCACCCGCAGTCCCATGGCGGTGAAGGCGTCGATGAGCGGCTGGGTGATCGGTTCGTTGTGGACCACGACGCCCGTCAACAACGGCTGCTCCCGCAGCAGTTGTTCGGCCATCGCCCGTGCGGCCGCCGGTGTCTCCGGGCACGGGTGCACGCTGGAGCGCAGGCCCAGCCGGTCGGCTGCGGCCGTGAAGCCGGCGGTGACCCGGCGGGCGAAGCCGGTGCCGCGGACGTAGACCTCGGGGGGCGAGCCGACCAGCGCCACCGTGCGGTGGCCCAGCGAGGCCAGGTGCTCCACGCAGGCCTCGCCGGCCCCGGTGAAGTCCAGGTCGACGCAGGTGAGTCCGGCCGGGTCGGACGGGAAGCCGATGAGCACCGACGGGCGGTCCATGGTCCGCAGCAGCGGGAGCCTGCGGTCCTCCAGTTCGACGTCCATGATGATGAACGCGTCGGCCATGGCGCTCTCGGCGACCCGGATGATCCCCTCCTCACCCTCGCTCTGGGTGAGGAGGAGGACATCGTGGTCGTGCTCGCGGGCGGCGGTGAGCACGGAGGTCGCGAACTGCATCACCACGGGCACGTGGATGCCCTTGCGCAGGGGCAGGACGAGACCCAGCACCCGTGACCTGCTGCTGGCCAGCGACCGGGCACCGGCGTGCGGCCGGTAGCCCAGTTCACGGATGCTGTTCTCGATGCGCTCGCGGGTCTCGGGCGAGATCGGCCGTTTGCCGCTCAGCGCGTAGCTGACCGTGCTCGGGGACACGTTCGCGTGCCGTGCGACATCGGTGATCTTGACCATGCGACTCCCTCGTCCCCTTGCCCTGCCTCCCCCGCCTCCCGCCGCTCACCGCCGCGAACCGCGGTTCAGGATCCCGGCAGCTCCAGCGTGAGCACCGTCGTGCCCGCGGCCGCGCGGGCGGCCGGCCCGCCCGCGACCTCGACGCCCCACGGGTGGCGGGCGTCGGAGGTCTCCGCCCGCAGGGTGGCGCCGTCGCGCACGATGGTGATCTCGGCGGCGGCCGGGCCGTCCTGGCCGGGGACCCGGACGGTGGTTCGGGAGCCGTCGGCGGGCTCGAAGACCCGGACGGTCACGTCGTCCGCCCACACGTAGTCGGGGCGGTCGTCGACCGCGCCGACGGCGATGGCGGAGCCGGGCCGGGCCAGCAGCGGCATGCTCAGGTAGTCGTGCGTCTCGCGCACCCACCTCGGTCCGGTGACCCGCTCGCCGGTGGTGAAGTGCGTCCAGGTGCCCTCGGGCACGTAGTACGACACCTCGCCGTCCTCCGAGAACACCGGCGCCACCAGCAGGTCGCCGCCGAGCATGTACTGGCGGTCCAGCGGCGCGCAGCCCGGGTCGTCGGGGAACTCCAGCACCATGGCCCGCATCACCGGGACGCCCTCGGTGTGCGCCTGGTGGGCGGCGCCGTAGAGGTAGGGCATCAGGCTCAGCTTGAGCTTGGTGAAGTGCCGCAGGACGTCGACCGCCTCCTCGTCGAACAACCACGGCACGCGGTAGGACGAGGAGCCGTGCAGCCGGCTGTGCGAGGAGAGCATGCCGAACGCGGTCCAGCGCTTGAACAGCCCGGCGTCGGGCAGGCCTTCGAAGCCGCCGATGTCGTGGCTCCAGTAGCCGAAGCCGGACAGGCCGAGCGACAGGCCGCCGCGCAGCGACTCGGCCATCGACTCGTACGTGGACTCGCAGTCGCCGCCCCAGTGCACCGGGAACTGCTGGCCGCCGGCCGTCGCCGAGCGGGCGAAGACCACGGCCTCGCCCTCGCCGCGGTGCTTGCGCAGCACGTCGAAGACGGTCTGGTTGTACAGCTGGGGGTAGTAGTTGTGCATGCGCTCGGGGTCGGAACCGTCGAAGTACGCGACGTCGGTGGGCACGCGCTCGCCGAAGTCGGTCTTGAAGCAGTCCACGCCCATCTCCAGGAGCCCTTCGAGCTTGGAGGCGTACCAGGCGCGGGCGTCGGGGTTGGTGAAGTCGACCAGGGCCATGCCGGGCTGCCACAGGTCCCACTGCCAGACACTGCCGTCGGGGCGCCTGAGCAGGTAGCCGGCGGCCCTGCCCTCCGCGAACAGCGGGGAGCGCTGCGCGATGTAGGGGTTGATCCACACACAGATGTGCAGGTCGCGCTCCTTGAGCCGGCGGAGCATCCCCTCGGGGTCGGGGAAGACCCGCGGGTCCCACTCGAAGTCGCACCAGTTGTACTCGCGCATCCAGAAGCAGTCGAAGTGGAAGGCCGACAGCGGCAGGTCGCGCTCGGCCATGCCCTCGACGAATCCGGTGACGGTCTGCTCGTCGTAGGAGGTGGTGAACGAGGTGGTCAGCCAGAGACCGAAGGACCAGGCGGGCGGCAGGGCCGGCCGGCCGGTGAGCGCGGTGTACTTGCGCAGGATCTCCTTCGGCGAGGGGCCGTGGATGACGTAGTACTGCAACTGCTGGCGCTCGGCGCTGAACTGGACGCGCGAGACCTGCTCCGAGGCGACCTCGAAGGAGACCTTGCCGGGGTCGTCGACGAAGACGCCGTACCCGGCGTCGGTCAGGTAGAAGGGGACGTTCTTGTAGCTCTGCTCGCTGCTGGTGCCGCCGTCTGCGTTCCAGATGTCCACGGTCTGGCCGTTCTTGACCAGCGGCCCGAAGCGCTCGCCGAGGCCGTACACGGAGGTGCCGACGCCCAGGCGCAGCTGCTCGCGGACGTGGTGGCCGCCGTCGGCGGTGCTCATCAGCGCCATCGCCTTGACGTCGCTGCTGGTGATCGTGCGGGCGTCGGCGTCGCGGAACTCCATCCGCCACTCGCCGTCGCGGGCGAAGCGCACGCTCAGCTCGCCGGAGGTGAGGACGGCCTCCTTGTCGTCGACGGTCACGACGGGCTCGTGCGGCTGCTCGTGCAGGGCGAAGTGCGGGCCGGCGTCGACACCGCCCTCGAAGTGGGTGATGCGCACGCCGATGACGCCGGGCATCGGCGCGGTGCAGTCGACGGTGACGACCGGGCCCTTGAGGGTGTCGCCGCGGTGCCGGATGTGCTGGGTGGGTGCGTAGATCCGCAGCGTGCCGTTTCCGGGGACGGCATCGAGGACCTCTGCCGGATACGCCGCCGTGACGCCTTCGCGCAGCAGCCAGTACCCGTCGGTGAACTTCATGGCGATGCCTTTCCCGGTGGATGCCCACCGGCGTTCTCGGTACGTGTGGGAAGCATGGGGGGCTCTGCCTCCGGCCCGGGGAGGCGGGGCGGGAGGCAGAGCGGCGGGGGGCCCGCGGGGCGGTCAGCCGCCCCGCGGGCGGGCGGTGGTGGCGGAACCGGCCGGCGGCCGGGTCACTTCACCGCGCCCACGGCGATGCCGCGGGTCAGGGTCCGCTGGAAGACCAGGAAGAAGACGATGGCGGGCAGTGCGCCGAGCAGGCCGGCCGCGTTGGTCATCGTCGCGTCCATCAGCCGCTGGCCCTGGAGGACGCCGAGCGCGACCGAGACGGTCTGGTTGTCGTTCGACGGCAGCATGACGAGGGGCAGCAGGAACTCGTTCCAGGTCCAGATGAAGAAGAACACCATCAGGACGCCGAGGGTGGGCCGGCTCATCGGGACCACCATCCGCCACAGGACCTGCCAGCTGTTCGCGCCGTCGATCCGGGCGGCCTCGATGACCTCCTTGGGGAAGGCCCCGAGCACCGAGGAGAGCAGATAGGTGCCGAACGCCGCCTGGATGACGCTGAACACGATGATCAGGCTGACCCGGGTGTCGTACAGCCCGACCTGCTTGGACAGGTAGTACAGCGGGTAGACCAGGGCCTCCTGCGGCAGCACGTTGGCCAGCACGAAGAAGCCGAGGATCCACGCGCGTCCCTTGATCCGGCCGATGCCGATCGCGTACGCGTTGAGCACCGAGAGGATCACGCCGAACACCGCCACCAGGCCGGAGATCAGCACCGAGTTCAGCAGCATCTGCCCGAAGTCGACCCGCGTCCAGAAGTCGGAGATGGCGTCGAAGTGCAGGCCGTGGGGCAAGGCGAGCGGGCCGTGCGCGGAGTAGTCGGCGGGCGACTTCAGCGCGTTGTTGAGCACGATCAGGAGCGGCAGCACCATGAAGATCGCGCCGAGGATGATCGCCACCAGTACGGGGTAGCGCTTTGCCGCGGTCACTGGGCGTCCTCCGCGCGGGTCTGGAAGCGCAGGCCGACCATGGTCAGCGCCAGGATGAGCAGGGTGAGCACCGTCGCGATCGTCGAGCCGTAGCCGACGTCGGTCTTCTCGAAGAACGTGGCGAACGAGAAGTACGACGGGACGATGGTCGCGTCGGCCGGTCCGCCCTTGGTGAGGACGTACACGGCGCCGAAGACCTTGAGCGCGGCGATGGTGCACCAGAGCATCACCACATAGATCTCGGGGCGGATCTGGGGCAGCGTCACGTGCCAGAAACGCTGCCACCAGTTCGTCCCGTCCAGCTCGGCCGCCTCGTACAGCGCCGGATCGGCCCGCTGGAGCCCCGCCATGAAGATCACGACGGGGAAGCCCAGCTGCACCCACACCATCACGGCCATCACGCTCCACAGCGCGAACTTCGGGTCGCCCAGCCAGTCCTGCTGGAGCGAGCCCAGGCCGACCGCCTTCAGCACCTCGTTGAGGGAGCCGTTCTCGGGAGCGAGGATCCAGCTCCAGACGATGCCGGCGACGGTGATGGGCAGGACCTGGGGCAGGTAGAAGCAGGCGCGCAGCACGCTGGCCAGCTTCGATCCGAAGTGCTTGCCGATGAAGTCGAACAGGGCCGCGGCGACGACGAGGCCGATGGCGGTCGGGACCACCGCCATCGCCACGACCATGGCGAGGCTGTGCCGGAAGGACTCCCAGAAGCGCTCGTCCTTCATCAGTTCCCGGTAGTTGGCCAGGCCCGCCCACTGCGGGGAGCCGACGCCCTGCCAGTGCGTGAAGCTGAACCAGATGTTCATCACGAACGGCACGACGATGACCGCCAGGAAGGCGATGACACCGGGGATCAGGTAGAGCGCGTAGGGGTTGCGCAGCCGAAGCGGTCGGGCACTCATGACGTGGGCGCACCCGCGTCATAGGCCTTCTGGAGGTCGTCGAGCACGTCGTTCGGGCTCGCGCTGCCGGTGATCAGCTTCTGGGTCTCGGTGACCAGGACGTCGTAGAAGCCGGGGACCGGCCAGTCCGGGTAGAAGGCCAGACCGTCCTGGGACGAGACCTTGTTGAAGTTCTCGATCAGCTCCTTGGAGCTGGGGTCGGTGATCGCCGTGGGCTCGGCCGCGACGGGCACACCGCCGTTGTTGCCGAGGGTGTTCTGGATCCCCTTCTTCATCGTGATGTCGATGAAGTCGTAGGCCAGCTGCTTGTTCTTGGCGTTCTTCGGGACGACCCAGAGGTTGCCGCCGGAGCCGAGGGTGAGCTTGGAGCCGGGGAAGAGGAACGAGCCCCACTGGAACTTGTTCTCGTCACGGAAGCGGCCGTACCACCAGCTGCCGGAGAAGAAGATCGGGGACTTGCCGCTGATGAAGGAGACACCGGCGTCCTCGGCCTTGGCGCCGCTGCTCGTCTTGGCGATGTAGCCCTTCTTCACCCAGTCCGAGAGGGTGTTGGCGGCGTACGTCCAGGCGGCGTCGTGGAAGTCGGCCTTGCCCTTGTAGAGCTCGAAGGCGTCGACCCAGCTGCGGTCGGCCTTGGTCAGCGCCAGCTGGTACAGGTACTGGTGGGCCGGGTACTCCGCGCCTCCGTTGGCGAGCGGGGTGATGCCCTTGGCCTTGAAGGCGGCCAGTGCCTGCTCGAACTCCTCGAACGTGGTGGGGACCTGGACGCCGTTCTTCTGGAACAGGTCCTTGTTGTAGTACACCATCGTGTACTCGCCGAAGTTGGGGACGCCGTACCAGTTCCCGGAGCCCATGACGCCCTTGGCGTCGTAGCGGCTGGTGGTGGTCACGCTGGGGCTGAGCAGCTTGTCCCAGCCGTGCTTGGTGACCTCCGGCGTGAGGTCGGTGAGCAGGCCCTGCTTGGCCAGCAGGCCGGCGGTGGCGTTGCCCTTGTTGTACTCCATGAGGTCAGGGGCGTTGCTGGAGTTGAGCACCATCGAGGCGGTCTTCTGGACCTGCTCGAAGCCCTTGGCCTCGAACTCCACCTTGACTCCGGGGTGCGACTTCTTGAACTCCGCTATCGCCTGGTCCCAGGCGACACCCATCGCGCTGTTCGGGGCCTCGTAGTGCCAGAGCTTGAGGGTCTTGCCGTCGCCTTCCTCACTGCCGCCGGAACTGCCGCACGACGTGATGAGCAGGACGCCCGCCAGGGCAGCTGCCGCGAGAGCTGCCGGTCTGCGCACCTTCAACATTGAAGTGACCTCCACCTGGGCTGTACGAACGGAGAGACGCCTCATCGAATGGATTCGATGCGACGCGTCGAAGCGCTTCGACGCAGGACCGTATGAGGGGGCGGGTCATATGTCAATGGTGTTAACAAATGAACGACCAGTGCTTGCCGGCGGGCAGCCGGAAGCAGGTGAACGGCCTTGCCGGCATCGGGGCCGCCCGTGGGGGGCGCAGTGCGACGCGCTCCCCGGCGGCGGCGAAGCGCTTGCCGTCCGGCGCGGCACGGGGGCACGGGCGCACCCCTGAGTGGGCGGCGAAGCCGCCGATCGGCCCAACGCGATGGTCCGGCGGGGCAGTTGGGGGCCCCCGGCGGTGCCGCGCAAGGTACACGGGCTCGACCGCGGCGCCACCGAGAGGCGGCCCGGACCGTTTCCCTGCGTGCGGGCCAATCCTTCCCGGCGGAGCCGTACGGGGTCCTCGCCATGAGCCGACTTCCCGCCGGAACGGCAGTGGGGAGCCGGCGCCGACGCGAGCAAGGCCGCGACACCTCACGGGCCGGCGACGCTGCGCGCGGGCCAACCCCTTCCCGACGGAGTCGGGGTCCACGGGCTCCCCGTCGGACGCGGCCTCACCGCGGGCCGCTCCGTCACCCCCACGCGGCGGGCGCCCGCCGACTTCCCGCCGGAACGGCAGTTGGGAGCCGACGCCGACGCGAGCAAGGCCGCGATGCCTCATGGACCGCGACGCCGCGCGCCGGCCGACCTTTCCGACGCAGCCGCGCAAGGTCCACAGGGGCGGCCCGGAGGAGCAGTTGGCAGCCGTCGGCGCTACCTGCTGGTCAGCCTTCGTGCCGGCATCTGCCCGAGCCGGGCAGGGGTCACAGGCTCGCCGCCGGGACCGGCTTCACGCCGACTCGGCGATCTCGCAGCCCCACTCGGCGGGCGGGCGCCGAGGAATGCGTGCGGACGATCGACCAAAACCGCCCCCGGGGCGAGCCGTCCGCAGTCCCCGCCGGAGCGGCAGGCGGGGGGCCGAGGCCCGTGCCGGCAACAGCACGCGGCGGGCCGGCATCGCTTCCCGGAGCGGCAGTTGTGGCCCGGCGCCGACGTCGTCGCGAGCGAGGGCACGGCGCCCCGCGGGCCTGCGGCGCTGCGGACCGGCCAACCTCTCCGAGCGGAGCCGTACGGGGTCCACGAGTTCACCGTGGGCGGCCCGGACCGGCGCCCGACTGCCCCGAGGCGCAGTTGGCGCCGACGACGTTCCGAGCGAGACGCAACGCCCAACGGGCCGGCGGCCACGCTGCGTGCCGGTCAACTTCTTCCGGCGCAACCGCGCAAGACCCACGGACCACCGGAACCACCCCCGGAGCAAGCCGGACGCAGTCCCCACCGCAACGGCCGACGGGGGCAGAGGCCCGCACCGGCGACGGCACGCGGCGCGACCCACTAAATACGGCACACGGCGGGCCGTGCCCCTCCTCCGGCGCAACCGCGCAACGCCCACGGACCACCGGAACCACCCCCCGGGGCAAACCGGACGCAGTCCCCACCGCAACGGCCGGCGGAGGCCGAGGCCCGCACCAGCGACGGCACGCAGCGCGACCCACTGGGTACGGCACACGACAGACCATGCACCTCCTCCGGCGCAACCGCGCAACGCCCACGGACCACCGGAACCGCCCCCCGGAGCAAACCGGACGCAGTCCCCACCGCAACGGCCGACAGGGCCGAGGCCCGTACCGGCGACGGCATGGGTGGGGGGCGGAGCGCATCCCGCGCTCCGCCCCTCGCACGGCGACCTACGCCCGGTGGTACTGCACGGGCGTGGCGACCTCGCCACCGAGCTTTCGCGCGGCGTGGCGGGCCCAGTACGGGTCGCGCAGCAGTTCCCGGCCGAGGAGCACGGCGTCCGCGCGGCCCGAGGCGACGATGGCCTGCGCCTGCTCGGGGTCGGTGATCAGGCCGACGGCCGCGACCGGCATGCCGGTCGCCGTGCGCACCTGCTCGGCGTAGGGCACCTGGTAGTCGGGGGTGGCCTCGATCCTGGCGTCCGGGACGTTGCCGCCCGTGGAGACGTCCAGCAGGTCCACGCCGCGGGCGTGCAGTTCCTTGGCGAAGCGGACGGTGTCCTCGCCGGTCCAGCCCTCGCGGTCGTCGTCCGCGTTCTCGGCGAGCCAGTCGGTCGCGGAGGTCCGGAAGAAGACCGGCAGTTCCTCGGGCCACACGGACCGGACCGCGTCGACGACCTCCAGGGCGAAGCGTGTGCGGCCCTCGAACGAGCCGCCGTAGGCGTCGGTGCGGCGGTTGCTGTAGGGCGAGAGGAACTGGTGGATCAGATAGCCGTGGGCTCCGTGGATCTCGGCGACCTGGAAGCCGGCGGCCAGCGCCCTGCGGGCCCCGTCGGCGAACTGCTCGACGATTTCGGCGATCTCATCGGTCGTCAGCTCCGCCGGGGTGGTCGAGCTCTCGGCGAAGGGAACGGGGCTCGGACCCACGGGCGTCCAGCCGTGTCCCTCGCCGGGCGGGATCGGCGCGCCCCGGTCGACCCAGGTGCGCTCGGTCGAGGCCTTGCGGCCCGCGTGGGCGAGCTGGATGCCGGGGACGGTGCCCTGGGACTTCAGGAAGTCCGTGATGCGCCGGAACGCCGCGACCTGCGTGTCGTTCCAGATGCCGAGGTCGTAGGGGCTGATCCGCCCCTCGGCGGCGACAGCGGTGGCCTCCGTGATGATCAGGCCGGTGCCGCCGGCCGCGCGGGCCGACAGATGGGCGAAGTGCCAGTCGTTCGGCACGCCGGCCTCGGGGCCGTCCGGTGCGGCACTGTACTGGCACATGGCCGCCATCCAGACGCGGTTGGGGATGGTCAGCGACCTGAGGGTGTACGGCTCGAACAGGGTGGTCACGCGGGGTGTCTCCTCTGATGGCGTCGGGGGGCCTGGGGCATTCGGCGCGGGCGTCCAGGCCGCCACATCAGTGCAACAGCGCCTTACAAGCAGAGACAATAATTGCACGCGCCTATAAATGCAAGCGCATGATAATTGCACGCACAACCAAACCGCCCCAGCCGCCGGCGGCCGCGGCGAGCGGTCAGTAGAGGGTGGCGACGGCCGTGCGGTGCAGCATGTCCTCGGCCCGCTCCCACGGCCAGCCGTTCTCGACGACGAGGGTGCGCCAGCCGGTGGGCCCGAACCAGAACCACAGAAGGTCGGCCGTCTCCTCGACGGCGCAATGGCACGGCGGCTCGTCGAGCCCGTGCAGATGGACGGCGACGGTGCGCAGCGCTTCTCGGTACGCGGCGGTGGCCCGCTCCCACAGCGCCTCGCCGTTCTCGTGCACCGGCAGCGCCTTGCGGATGGCCTCGTGGACCCGGAACTGGCTCTCGTTGCCGGCCCGCGTGCCGTGGGCGACGGCGCGCAGCGCCTCGGCGGGAGTGCGCAGCGCGAGCACGTGGGCGACGGCGTCCCCGTACCCGGACTCGACGACGGCGGTGTCGACGATCCGGTCCAGGATGTCGCCCTTGCTCCCCACGCTGGCGAACACCGTCTTCGCCGCCACACCGGCCGCCGCGGCGATGTCCGCGACGGTCACGCGCGCGTAGCCGCGGTCGGCGAAGAGCGCGGCGGCCCGGTCGAGGATCAGTTCGCGAGTGCGTGCCGCGGCCTGCTCGCGGAGCGGTGAGACGTATGCGCGCTTCTGGGTCACGGGGATCATCCTAGTCAAAATGAGACCCGCTTTGACCTATTCATTGGGCGCTCAGTAACCTCAATATGCGCGGGCCCGCGATCACCCGCGCCACCGAACCGACCGACGCGGGCGAAAGGCACACGACAATGGCGATGGACGCCGTGGAACTGGCACACGGGCTCTTCCGGATACTCGAGACGGGCGACGCCGCGCTGGCCGCCGAGGTCGTCGGCGCGGACAACCACAACCGCGAGGCCGCGGTCGCCCCCGCGGCCTGCGCGATCCCCGGTCCCGCAGGAACCCTGGCCTCGGGCGTGTGGCTGCGGTCCGCCTTCGACGGCCTGCGCTTCCCGATCCTCGGGGTCGCGGCCAACGACCACCAGGTCTGGGTGCGGCTGCGCATGCAGGGCAGGCACACGGGCCCGTTCGTCCGCTTCAAGGACGGGACGCTCGACCAGGCCGTCCCGCCCACCGGCCGGGAGGTCGACTTCGAGCAGGTGCACCTGCTCGACATCCGCGACGGCAAGGTGGTCCGCCACGAGGCCCTGCGCGACGACCTGACGATGCTCGGCCAGCTCGGCGTCTTCCCGCCCTCGCCGGCCGTCGCGCTGCGTGTCGCGGGGTGGAAGATCTCCGGGCGTGCCGCGCGTGCCGCCGCGGAGGTCACGGCGGCGGCCGAGAGGGCGGCACGCGCCCTGGACACCGCGGGCGCCGCCGGCGGCCGGGGCTGACCAGGATGCTTGCGCCGCGGCAAGGCGACGTTCACAATAGTTGCAGACGTTGACTATTGCAGATGTAGATGACTGGGAGGCCGCGATGACCGCGACGGATCCGGCCCTGACCGCGCTCTCGCAGAGCTGGTACGCCCTCTCGGCCCTGCACGGCAGGATCGAGGCGCACATCGAGCGTGCCCTGCAGGCGGGACACGAGCTGAGCGTGCGCGAGTACTCCCTGCTGGAGGTGCTCAGCCGCCAGCACGACGGACCGGGCGGCCACCTGCAGATGAAGCAGGTGGCCGAGGCCGTCGTGCTCAGCCAGAGCGCGACGACCCGCCTGGTGACCCGCCTGGAGGACCGGGGGCTGCTCAGCCGCTACCTGTGCGTCACCGACCGCCGCGGGATCTACACCGACGTCACCGAGCCCGGCCTGGCGCTGCTCGCCGAGGCCCGGCCGACCAACGACGGCGCGCTGCGCGACGCGCTGGACGAGGCGGCGAAGAACCCCGACCTGGCCCCGCTGGTCAGGACGGTCGAGGGGCTGCACCTCCCGGCCTCCGTCTGAGCCCCGGGCAGCACGCGGGAGGCCGGTCGCGTTGCGCGACCGGCCTCAACTCACCGTGAGAAGCGCTGCCGTTCGCGGCACGATCAGGCATGAAGTCCCTTTTGCGATCGTTTGTTCAGTCGTGTCAGGCTGGAATGTCCGGACATCGCTGAAGGGACACGTCATGAGGCTTGCCTCGATCCTTCCCGACCGCATCGGCTTCGGCACCGCCCCGCTGGGCAACATGTTCCGCGCCGTACCGGACAAGGAGGCACGGGCGACCCTCCGCGCGGCCTGGGACCAGGGCATCCGCTACTACGACACGGCGCCGTTCTACGGAGCGGGCCTGGCGGAACTGCGCCTCGGTGAACTCCTGTCCCGGCAGTCCTCGGACACCTACGTGCTGTCCACCAAGGTCGGGCGCGTCGTGTTCGACGAGATGGGCGACCCCAGCGCCCGCGAGCACGAACTGGGCGACAAGGGCGGCCTGTTCGAGCACGGCCGGCCCAAGACGATGGTGACCGAGTACACCGCGGACGCCACCGAGCGCTCGCTCGACGACAGTCTCAAGCGGCTGGGCACCGACCGCATCGACATCGTGTGGGTGCACGACATCGCCCAGGACTTCCACGGCGACGCGTGGCTGGAGAAGTTCGACGAGGCGCGCACCGGCGCCTTCCGGGTGCTCACCCGCCTCCGCGACGACGGTGTCATCAAGGCGTGGGGCATCGGCACCAATCGCGTCGAACCCATCGAGCTCGCCCTGGACTTGCAGGAACCGCAGCCCGACGGCTTCCTGCTCGCGGGCCGTTACACGCTCCTGGACCACGAGCGCGCCCTGCAGCGGCTGCTGCCCACCGCCCGGGAGCAGGGCCTCGGCATGGTCGTCGGCGGACCCTACAGCTCCGGAGTGCTCGCCGGCGGCGACCACTTCGAGTACCGTCCCGCCTCCGCCGAAGTGCTCGAGAAGGTCCGGCGGATCAAGGAGATCGCCGACCGGCACGGCGTGGGGATCAAGGCGGCCGCGCTGCAGTTCCCGCTCGCCCATCCGGTCGCCTGCGCCGTCGTACCCGGGGCGACCCGGCCGAGCCGCATCGCCGAGGACATCGCGGCGGCCCGGGAGGAGATCCCGGCCGCGTTCTGGCACGACCTGCGCGAGGCGGCGCTCGTCAGCCCCTTCGCGCCCCTGCCCGGCGGCGCCTGAACCGCCCGCCCCGCCGGACGTCCCGTCCCCGTGCACCGGTGCACCCAGCCGACGACACCAGGAGAACCCCCATGGCCTCGACTTCGGTGAGCCAGGTCGTCCCCGCGTCCCCCGAGCGCGTGTGGCAACTGATCGGCGGCTTCGGCTCGCTGTCCGAGTGGAACCCCTCCATCACCGAGACCGTCCTCATGGAGGGCGGGCGGGTCCGCCGCCTCCGCACCGCCGACGGCGAGGTCGTCGTGGAGCGCATGGTGTCCTTCGACGAAGAGCAGCGGACCTACGCCTACACCTTCGTGGAGACCCCGTTCCCCGCCACCGGGTACCTGGCCACACTGCGGGTGCACGCGGTCCCCGGCGAGAAGGACGCGGCCGAGGTCCAGTGGTCCGGCCGCTTCGTCCCGCAGGGGGTCGCCGACGACGACGTGGTCGCCCTCTTCACCGGGATCTACCGCGACGGCGTGGACGCCCTCCTCAAGGCACTCCAGGGCTGACCGGCCCACGGACCACCCCGAAGCGGGGCGGGCACCGGCGGTGTGTGCCCGCCGGTGCCCGCCCCGCCGTACGCCGCCGGTCAGGCGGCGGGCAGCGGTGCGTCCTGCGCCACCAGGCCCTGCGCCCGCAGGTCCCGCCAGAAGGCGGCGGGGACCGGCTCGCGGAGCGCGGCGAGGTCCTCGGCGATGCGGCCCGGCTTCGTGGCGCCCGGGATGACCGCGGCGGTCGCCGGATTGGCGAGCGCGAACTGCAGCGCCGCGGCCTTGATGCCGATGCCGTGCCGGTCGGCGAGGTCCCTGATCCGCCCGACCCTGGCGAGGATCTCCGGGGAGGCCTCCGCGTACTCGAAGTGCCGGCCCCCGGCCAGGACGCCGGAGCTGTACGGGCCGCCGACGACGATGCCGACTCCGGCAGCCGCGGCGGCGGGCATCAGCCGCTGCAGGGCCCGTTCGTGGTCGAGCAGGGTGTAGCGGCCGGCCAGCAGGAAGGCGTCCGGGCGCGGTTCGTCGAGTTCGAGGGTGGTCTCCAGCGGCTCGACGCGGTTGACGCCGATGCCCCAGGCCTTGATCACACCCTCCTCCCGCAGCCGGGACAGGGCGCGGAAGGCGCCGGTGCGGGCCTGTTCGAACTTCTCCAGCCAGGCGTCGCCGTAGAAGTCCTGCGCGATGTCGTGGACCCACACGATGTCGACACGGTCCGTGCGCAGGCGCTTGAGGCTCTCCTCGACGGAGCGCAGCGTGGCGTCCGCGGTGTAGTCGTTGACGATCGTGTTGGGGCGGCCGTGCTCGAAGAGGTTGCCCTTCTCGCCCAGTTCACGGGCCGCCGGCTCGACCTCGTCGAGGATGATGCGGCCGACCTTGGTGCTCAGCACGTACTCATCGCGCGGCTTTCCGGCGAGGGCGTCGCCGAGCCGGATCTCGGCCAGGCCGGCACCGTACAGCGGCGCGGTGTCGTAGTAGCGGATGCCCTGGTCCCAGGCCGCCTGCACGGTGGCGGCGGCCTCGTCCTCGGGGATGGCCCGGAACATGTTGCCCAGCGGGGCGGTGCCGAAGCCGATCCGGTCGGTGAGGATGCGGGTGATGTTCATGGGGTCCTTCCGGGACGCGGTGGGGGTGCGGTGGCGCGGGCGCGGCGCCCGCGGTGGGCGGGGTCAGTGCCGGCCGGCGAGCGAGGGCCGCTCGTGGCCGTGGGAATCGGCGACGACCCCGCCGCGGGCGGCCCGGCCCTGGCCGCCGCGGCGCCGGTCGAGGCGCGCGGAGACCACGGCAAGGACCAGGGCGGAGCCGGTGAGGGCCGCGCCGACCACGTTGGGCGCGGTGTAGCCGAGCCCCGCGGCGATGACGATGCCGCCCAGCCACGCGGACAGGGCGTTGCCGAGGTTGAAGGCGCCGATGTTCACGGCCGACGCGAGGGTCGGCGCCCCGGACGCCTGGTCGAGGACGCGCTTTTGGAGCGGCGGCACGGTGGCGAAGCCCAGGGCGCCGATCAGGAAGATGGTCACGGCGGCGGCGGGCCGGCTGTGCGCGGTGAGGGTGAACAGGGCGAGCACGGCGGCCAGGGAACCGAGCGCCGAGAAGAGCATCGGCATCAGGGCCCGGTCGGCGTACCTGCCGCCGATCAGGTTGCCGACGACCATGCCCGCGCCGAACAGGACGAGCAGCCAGGTGATCGACGAGTCCGCGAAGCCGGCCACGTCGGTCATCATCGGCGCGATGTAGGTGATGGCCGCGAAGACGCCGCCGAAGCCCAGCACGGTCATGGCCATGGCCAGCACGACCTGCACGTTGCGGAAGGCGCCCAGTTCGTGCCGCAGGCTCACGCCTTCGGGCTTGGGCAGGTCGGGGACCAGCTTGGCGACGCCGGCCAGGCCGAGGACGCCGAGGGCCGCGACGAGCACGAAGGTCACCCGCCACCCGGCGCTCTGGCCGATGAACGTCCCGAGCGGCACGCCGACGACGTTCGCCACGGTCAGCCCGGTGAACATCAGTGCGATGGCGCGGGCCTTCTTCTCCGGCGCGACCAGTTCGGCGGCGACCACCGAGCCGATGCCGAAGAAGGCGCCGTGGGTGAAGGAGGCCAGGATGCGGCCGGCCAGCATGACGCCGAACACCGGGGCGAACGCGGACACCAGGTTGCCGGCGACGAACAGCGCCATGAGCAGCATGAGCATGTTCTTGCGCGACATCTTGGTGCCCAGCAGCGTCATGATCGGCGCGCCGAGCATGACCCCGAGGCCGTAGCCCGTCACCAGGAGGCCTGCGGTGGGAACGGACACGCCGAAGTCGGAGGCGACCTGCGGGAGCAGACCCATGATCACGAATTCGGTGGTTCCGATCCCGAAGGCCCCGATGGCGAGGGCCAGGAGCGCGATGGGCATGGTGGGGACCTCTCAAAGGTTGCGATGACGCCTAGCGTGCGTCCACAATATTTGCACACGCCACATAACGTCAAGCGCGGCCCATTCATGCCGGCACGGAGGGTCCGTACGCGGACATGCGGCGTGCGCTCCCTTCACACCCTCCCACATATGCCGCGTTTGCAAATACCTTTGAACGCAAATAGCGTGAGGGGCGGAAGCGCGGAAGGTTCCCCCCTCCGCCCGGACGTTCACCCGTCCGCACTCGCCCCCACGGCCCCGCCGGGCCGTGACGCGAAAGGATCAGCGCCATGACCACACCCGTCCCCCACATCACGCTCAACAACGGCGTGACCATGCCGCAGCTCGGTTTCGGCGTCTTCCAGGTGCCCGACGACGAGACGGCCGCCGCCGTCACCACCGCCCTGGAGAGCGGCTACCGCAGCATCGACACCGCCGCGATCTACGGCAACGAGACCGGCGTCGGCCAGGCGCTCGCCGCCTCCGGCATCCCCCGCGACGAGCTCTTCGTCACCACCAAGCTGTGGAACGCCGACCAGGGGTACGACAGCACCCTGGCCGCCTTCGACGCCTCCCTCGCCCGGCTGGGCCTCGACCACGTGGACCTCTATCTGATCCACTGGCCCGCGCCCGCCCACGACCGCTACACGGACACCTGGCGCGCCTTCGAGAAGATCCGCTCCGAGGGGCGGGCGCGCGCCATCGGCGTCTCCAACTTCGAGCCCGCCCACCTGCGGCGCCTGATGGACGACAGCGGCGTCACCCCGGCGGTCAACCAGGTCGAGCTGCACCCGCGGCTGCAGCAGCGCGAACTGCGCGCCTTCCACGCACGGCACGGCATCGCGACCGAGGCCTGGAGCCCGCTCGCGCAGGGCGCGCTGCTCGGGGACCCGGCCGTCACCTCCATCGCCGGCCGCCTCGGCAGGACGCCCGCCCAGGTGATCCTGCGCTGGCACCTCCAGCTCGGCAACGTCGTCATCCCGAAGTCCGTGACGCCCGAGCGCATCCGCGAGAACCTCGACGTCTTCGGCTTCGAGCTCACCGACGCCGACATCGCCGCGATCGACGCCCTCGACGACGGCGGCCGCATCGGGCCGGACCCCGACACCTTCAACTGACCGGCGAGAGGCCCCGCACGGGGCAGCCCGAGCGCTTCCGCCACCGACGACGTGCCGCCCGACCCCGACGGCGGGCGGCCGTCGTTCCGGCGCCGCAGGGTGCGCGGCTGCGGTCACCAGCGCAGCGCGTCCTGTCCGCCGACGTGTCCGACGCGACGCTGGTGCGGGATCTGATCAGGACGCCGGGCCCGCCGCGCGGGGCGGCGGCGCGACCCGCCGGCCCCGTGCGAAGGGGCGACGCCGGCGACCGCGGTGGCGGCACAGAGCAGCGCGGCGGAGAAGGTGTTGACCAGGCCGCCCGTCAACACGGCGCCGATGAGGGCACCGAGCGCACCGCCGGTCAGTGCCGCGCCGAAAACGATCCCGCGAGTCTTCAATTGCACGAAGAATCACTCCCTTTCGCTTTCGTCACCACATTTGCCCCGCTCTGACACCGGTTATTCCAAGGATCGTCTCCCCGGGTGAACCGGTGGGCGACGCCCGTCGAACGGGGGAAACGGCGCATGCCGCACCCCGGCCAGGGCAGACGCGTCACGCGGGACGGGCCCGCCCGGAGCCCCGGAACACAGCGGACGGGAAACGCGATGGCGGAGCAGCGGACGGTGACGGGCGGCGGCCTCCCCGGGAGCCGGGGCCCGCGGCCGGCGGACGGCCGGTACAGGGCGGCGGAGTTGCTGGTCGTCGCACGCCGCGCCGCCGTGGCACTGTGGGACGAGGACGCCTCGGAGAAGGCAGCCGCCCTCACGTACTACGGCGTGCTGACGCTCTTCCCCGGCATGCTGCTGACGGTGTCGGTCATCGGCCTGGCCGACGCGTCGGCCACGGGCGACCTCATCGCGCGGGTGAGCGCCCTCGCCCCCGCCGGGTCCGGGGAGATGCTGGCGCACACGATGCGGGACGTGGCGCGGGAGCGGTCGGCGGCCTGGGTGCTCGCGATCGCCGGCGCGGCGGCCGCGTTGTGGTCCGCGGTGAGCTATCTCGCCGTGTTCCGGCGGGCGTTGCACGCGATGAACCGGGTGCGGGACCACCGGCCGTCCTGGCGCACGGCACCGCGCATCGCGGTGACCGCCTCGGTGCTGCTGGCCCTGCTGGCGCTGGGCCCGATGACCCTCATGCTCACCGGGCGGCTGGCCCGGCGGTCCGGGGAACTGCTCGGGGTGTCCGGGATGGCGGTGACGGCGTGGAACGTCCTCAAGTGGCCGCTGCTGCTGTGCCTGACGACGCTGCTGGTGCTGGTGCTGTTCCGTTCCGGGCCGCCGCAGGTCCGGCCGGTGCGGGTCATGCTGCCCGGCGGTGTGCTCGCGGTCCTGCTGTGGCTCGCGTCGACCCCCGTGCTGACGCTGTACGTGTCGCACGTCGGAACGTACAGCCGCCTGTACGGGCCGCTGGCCGGCACGGTGGTGTTCCTGATGTGGCTGTGGGTGTCCAACCTCGCACTGCTGAGCGGCGCCCACTTCAACGCGGAGCTGCGGCGCCACCGGACGGCCGCAGCCGGGTCCGCGTCGGCGCCCCGGGACGCGGCGCGATCACGTCGGCCCTGATCTGCCGCATGGGGCTGCTGACCACGCGGTAGCGGCCGTTGGGCAGCCGGGCGGCGCGGGTGATGTGCACGGCGAGCGGGCCCGCCCACTCGTAGTCCCGGCGTTCGGCGTGCCGCTGGAGCGCGTCGGTGAGCGCCTCCCCCACCCGTTCGCGGTCCGAGCCGAGTTCCTCGTGGACGGGGGCCGCCAGTTCGACGGTGTAGACGTTGGGCACCACCACCCGGCTGGCACTGCACACCACGGCGTGCCCGTCGCACTCGCGCCGCAGCGCGTCGAGGAGTTCCACGGGCTCGTGATCGAAGACCTTGGCGTACAGCGCCTGCTCCCAGCGCTCGATCGCCCTTTCCCAGCGTCGCAGCATCCCCATGTCCTCGCGCCTGCCCGGCAGAGCGGTCCTGATGCCGCCGGCCCGCGACAGCGGCCGGAAACGGGCGGTCGTACGGAACGGGCGTCCGCGGCCGCCGGGGGGCCACGGGCGGGGCGTCAGTGCTCGCGCCGGAGGGCGACGACGGCCATGTCGTCGCCCAGCGGACCGTGGGCATGGCCCAGCAGGTCCCTGGTGACCGCCTGCACGAGGGTCGCCGGGCCGCCCGAGCAGGTCAGGCCGGCGGCGCGTTCCAGCAGCGGGTAGAAGCCGCCCTGGGCGTCGCGGGCCTCCGTGAGCCCGTCGGTGTAGAGCAGCAGCTGGTCGCCGCGGACGAAGGGGAAGGTGCTGGGGGCGTACGTGCTCTCGACCAGGGCGCCGAGGCCGAGCGGTGGGGCGGGATCCTCGACGGCGAGGAGGGTCGCCCGGCCCTCGTGCAGCAGCAGCGGGGGCAGGTGGCCGCAGCTGACCACATGGACGTACGGCTCGTCGTCGGGGATCTCGACGACCGCGGCCGTCACGAACCGCTCCCCCACGTCGGCCTCGGCCGAGGCGTCGCAGAACTCCGCGAACCCCCAGCGCACGCTGCCCTCCAGCGAGGCGACGAGTTCCGGCAGCGGCTCCTGGCGGTGGGCGGCCGCGCGGAAGGCGCCGAGCACGGTCTCGGTCTCGCCCAGCAGGTTCAGCCCCTTGCCGCGCACGTCGCCGATGAGCAGGCGCGTGGCGTTCGCGGTGCGGGCGACCGCGTACAGGTCGCCGCCGACCCGGGCGCCGTCGTCGGCCGAGCGGTAGGCCGAGGCGATCGTCAGTGGTCCCGAGCGGCCGGGCAGGGGCCGCATGACGACCCGGTGGGCCGCCTCCGCGATCCGGCGTTCACCGGCCAGCTCGTGCCGTCCCCGCTCGGTCGACAGGGCGAAGACCACCAGCAGCACCGACACCATCACCAGGGACGCCAGCTGAACCAGGACGTTCTCGGTGGTCAGGGCGGACCGCTCGGCGCCGGCGGCGATCAGGGCGAGCACCGCGAGCAGCGCGGTCAGCGCGCCGCGCAGGGGCCCGGCGAAGGCGGCGACCAACGCCACCGGCACGACCAGGACGTGCGCGATGTGGATGTTCATCGGAAGGAAGAGATCGGCCACCGGTACGGCCACGATCAGCAGCGCGGCCATGACGGTGATGACGCCGTCACGGGGGCACACGACGGCGGCCTCCCCGCTCCCCGCGTCACGGGGACGGTCACGCCACCACGCGTCCATCCTGGCTCCTTCCCCGCCGGTCCGGCCCGGCCCGGACCCGGTACGACGGCACCAACCATCGTGCAGGGCATGCAACACATTGGCCAAATGTTTCTGTTCCCGGCAAAAAACACCATATCCGGCAGCCCCGGGAGCGCGGCGGGGTAGGGATCGACCGTGATCCGGGTACTGGTGGTGGACGACGAGGCACTGATCCGCACGGGTTTCCAGCACATCCTCGACGCGGCGGACGACATCGAGACGGTCGCCGCGGTGCCCGGGGGACGGGCCCTGCGGGCGGTGGACGAGCTGCGCCCGGACGTCGTGCTCCTCGACATCCGCATGCCCGACGTGGACGGGCTCACCATCCTCGCCGAGATCCGCAGGATGCCCGCGCCCCCCGTGGTGGCGATGCTGACCACCTTCGACACCGACGAGTACGTCACGGCCGCCCTCCGGGCCGGGGCGGCGGGCTTCCTGCTCAAGGACACCGACCCCGAGCAGCTGGCGTACCTGGTGCGGAACCTGGCCGCCGGCGGGGTCGTGCTCGCCTCCGAGGTCACCCGCACCGTCGTGGACGGCTACCTGGAGGGCGAGGAGCAGACCACCGCGGCGCACGCGGTGGCCGGGCTGACCGACCGGGAGCGCGATGTGCTCGTGCTGGTCGCCGAAGGGCTGTCCAACGCCGACATCGGCAACCGGGTCCACCTGAGCACCGGCACGGTGAAGGACCATGTCAGCGCGATCCTGACCAAGCTGGGGGTGGGCAGCCGTGTGCAGGCAGCCCTGCTGGCCGAGCGCGCGGGACTGCTGCGCCACCGGCACGGGGAAGGGCGCACACCGTGAATCAGACTGCCGGCACTCAGGCCACGCAGCGGCTGATGCGGGTCGCCCCGTGCAGGACGTACTCCAGGGGCCCCCGGCGGAAGAAGGACGACCAGACCACGGCCAGCAGCATGGCCGCGACGGCGAACGCCAGCAGGACGGCCATCGGCGGGCCGGGAAGGTCGCCGAGGTCCAGGCCCAGTGCCTTGACGGCGAGGATGTGCAGAACGTAGACCGTCAGCGGCATCGAGCCGACCGCGATCACCGGCATCGCCACCCGCCGAACGGCGCGCCACCGGGCGACGGCGTCCGTGCAGACGACGAGCACCAGCAGGGCGACACCCGTGCCGGCGATCACCGAGAGCGTGGTCTCGCTGTGCGGGGAGGCGGCCCACAGCCACGACGCGCTGTCCCCGTCGCCGCTCGGGAAGCCCGCGGCGTCCGACCACCAGGCCGACCGCGCGCCGCCGCGCACCGCGTCCTGCCCGAACATGGAGATTCCCGGCACCACGCCGGGAATCAGGTGCAGCGCCAGCCATGATCCGCCGTAGCCGACCAGGGCCAGCGCTCCACCTGCCATCGCCAGCCGCGCACGAACGGCCGCCGACCTGAGGTCGAGACGGGCAACCGCCATGCCGGCGATGAGGAACGGCACCCACGCGAGGACGGGATAGTCACCGGTGAACATCAGCCCGATGACACCGTCCGTGCCGCCGACGTGGGCCAGGGGGTCGTGCCGCGTGACCGCCTCGGCCCACGAGCCCTGATCGATCGATCGCTGCACCACGAAGAGCACCTGGGGCAGCACCAGCACACTGCCCGCCGCGATCGCCGCGAGAGCGGCGGGGCGCAGCCGGTACAGCGGGAGAACGAGCAGGAAGCACACGCCGTAGTACGCCAGGATCACCTCGATCGAGGTGCCGAGCATCGTCAGCGCGGTGCCCAGGGCCACCAGAACCACCGCGCGGATCACCACCCGGACGACCGCCTGCCGGCCGGCCCTGCCGGTCGCGGGGGTCCGCCGTCCGGTGAGGAGGACGATCGAGAGACCTGCCAGGAAAGCGAAGAGGGCCGACGACCGGCCCTGCGCCAGTTCCATCAGCCAGCCCCGGAATCCGCCGATCTCGGGATCCGGGCCCACATGGGCCGCGTACATTCCGAGGACCGCGAGTCCACGCGCGAGGTCCACCCCCACCATGCGCCCCACCGGAACGTTCCGGGAGATGGCTTCCGGGGCGCCGGTGGGAGCCGCCCGCTCCGCTACCGGTCGCCCCGGGGCCGACACGGTGAAGAGAACATCGTGCGCCATGTCTCGATGGTCCCCGGGCGGGACCGCCGGCCGGTATCCGGCAGGCGTCCGGTCCTGCCCCGCCGGGCGGAGGGTGCGGGCCCCCCGCCGCCTGGCGGGACCCCGCGGCGGGGGCCGGGCGCACGCCGGGCAGAATGGCCGCGCATGAGCCCCTGGTTCGAGCAACAGCCGTACGGGGACGGCCTGATCCGCCTCACCGAACCGCATGTCCACGAGATCCTCAAGGCCAATGTGTGGTGGCTCCGGGGCACGGACCGCGATGTCGTGGTGGACACCGGGCTGGGCGTCGTCACGCTGCGTGAGGAAGTGCCCGCGCTCTTCGCACGCGACCCGCTGGCCGTTCTCAGCCACGCGCACCTGGACCACGTCGGCGGGGCGCACGAGTTCCGCGAGCGGGCCGGGCACCCCGCCGATGCCGCCGCCCTGGCGGCGGGCGTCCCGGCGAGCCTGGACGGGCCGGAGCTGGCCCGCCTGCTCGGCGCCGGCGAGGTGGGGGCGGACTTCCCCGGCCGGATGATCGACGCCCTCCCCGGGCCGGGGTACGACCCGGCGGCGTACCGCGTCGCCCCGGTGACGCTGACCCGCCCGGTCGAGGACGGGGACCGCATCGACCTCGGCGGCCGGTCGCTCACCGTCCTGCACCTGCCGGGGCACACCCCCGGGTCCGTCGCGCTGCTGGAGGAGCACACCGGGGCGCTGTACCCCGGTGACGTCGTCTACGACGGGTACCTGGTCGACGATCTGCCCGGGTCCGACGTGGCCGCCTACCGGCGCAGCATGGAGTTCCTGTGCGGGCTGGACGTGTCCGTGGTGCACCCGGGGCACGGCCGCAGCTTCGACCGGGCGCGGCTGCACGACATCGCGCGGACGTACCTGCGCCGGACGGCCGGGGACGGCGAACAGCCCCTGACCGCGCGGTAGGCCGTGTCCTCACTCCCCCAGCTACCGCTGGGAGGTGCCCCCACCCCAGCTACCGCTGGGAGGTGCCCGTGCCGCACCGTGCGCGCGGCCGGACGACCGCGAGACGGCTCTGCGTCCTGCGATGCACCCCCGCTGGGGGCAGCCCGGAGCTCCTGTGCCGGCACGGCCTCACCGTCACCCGGGCCAGGTCCCTGTGAGCCGCCGCACGCCCGCCGCGCCGGCCCGGTCGACGGCGGCCTTGACCGTGGCGAAGATCGCGCCGTGCAGGGCGGCGGCGATCAGGATTTCCCGCCATCGGCGGTCCTCGTCGGTGGGCTTGGGCGCCTCGGTCTCGTCGCCGAGGAGCTTCCACGCCCTCGTGAACAGCGCGCCGGCGACTGCGCCGCCGAGCGCGCCGAGGGCGAGGCCCACCGGCCGGTACAGCATCCGGGACGCCCTCATGGCCGGGGTTCACCGCCTGGTGCGGCGCACGGCCAGGTAGATCAGCACGATGCCCGAGACGACGGCGAGAATCTGGTCGCGGTTGCGGCCCGCGACCACGGCGGCCTTCCGGGCCCGCTGCCGGACGGGGGCCGGGGTGCGCTCGTGCACGTGCTCCAGTCCACGTGCGGCCGTGTCCTTGGCCTGCGCCGTCCGTGCGCCGATCCGCTGCCGCGCGGCGGCGGCCCGTTCCCGCGGGTGCACCCTCGCCTCGGTACGAGCCGCGAACCGGGCGACCGCGCCGCCGAGTTCCCGCCGGGCCCGCGCCGCGTCCGTGCGCCACTGCCCGGGCGCCTCTTCCCTGTCCGGCATCGCTCCGCCCTTCCCGTGATCCCGGCCGAACCGGCCCTCGCACCGCGGACTGCACGGTGCTGACGGATCGCCGGCGGAGATTCCCCGCCCCTCGGCCCTCACTGCCCGGCTACCCCTGGCCGGGCACGGCATGCGGGGGGGGCGGCGGAAGCGCCGGTTACGGGCGCAGCTCCGGCGGCTCCTTCTCCCGGCCGAGGTCGGTCTCCACGTCGTAGCCGACCGGCCCGTGCCCCGCGCCGGGGTGGGCGATGTCCGCGCCGAGGTCGAACGCGGCCTCGTCGACCGTCTCCGTCAACTCGTCCTCCTCGTGCTTCCGCACGGCCTCCCAGTGGTGCTCGGCGATCCGCGCGACGAGGCCGCGGACCCCTTCGTGGTGTCCGTCGGCGGGGCGTTCGTCATGGCTCATGCCCCCATGTTCCGTTGCGGCGCCGGAGCGGAACAACCAATCCCGGGTGAACCTCCCTTCCGCGCCCGTCCCTTGCGCGCGCGGCGCCGGTGGCTTGGCCTACGCTCACCACGCAGAGATGATCAAGGGGAGGGCCAGGGGTGGGGAACGACGTGAGCGGGCGGTGCCCGCAGTGCGGGGCGGTACTGCCGTCCGACGACCGGTTCGTGACGTGGTGCGTGGAGTGCGCCTGGAACGTGCGGGGCGGCGCCGACGAGTCCACGGACGACGCCGGCCGCATCGACAGGTTCCGGCGGCGACTTTCGCGGACCTACGGCGAGGAGTTGTTCGGCCGGATGACGTCGGCGCACCCGCCGCGCCCAGGACGAGGCGCCACGTACGCCGCGGCACTCGCGCTGGCGGGGTCGGTGCACCTGCTGACGCTCGCGATCGCGGTGTGTGGCGTGTGGCTCGCCCTGACGGGCTGGGAGGCGGTCGTCCCGGGTGTGGTGGGGATCCTGCTGCTGGTCCTCGCGTGGCTGATGCGCCCGCGGCTGTACTCGGTGCCGCGGGAGGGCGTGCGGGTGGAACGCGCCGACGCGCCCGCGCTGTACGGGCTCCTGGACGAGGTCGCCGACACGCTGGGGGCGCCACGGGCCCATGTGGTCGTGGTGGACGAAGGGGTGGGCGCCTCCGTCGGGGTGGCGGGCCTGCGCCGCCGCACCGTACTGAGCATCGGGCTCGGGCTGTGGGAGGCGCTCACCCCGCAGCAGCGCGTCGCCGTGCTCGGCCACGAGTTCGGCCACCTGGTCAACGGGGACGCCCGGCAAGGGCTGTTCGTGGGCTCCGCGGGCCGCGCGCTCGCCCAGTGGTACGTGTTGCTGCGCCCCTCGGACGACACCCGGGGGCTGGGCCCGGTCGAGACCGTCGCACGGCTGCTGATGTTCCCCCCGGCGTACGTCGCGCTCCTGCTTCTTCGTGTGCTGGAGCACCTGACGCTGCGCGCCTCCCAGCAGGCCGAGTACCTCGCCGACGACCTCGCGGCGCGCATCGGTTCGTCGGCGGCGGCCGTGGAGGTCATGGACTTCCTGCTGCTGGCCGACGCCGCCTCGTTCTGGCTGCACCAGCAGGGCGTCTCGTCCAGGACCCTGCACCGCGGCAGGGGCGGTACCCAGGACCAGGGGTCCGGCGAGGCGGTCTGGGAACGGCTGTGGGAGTACACGGCCTCGATCCCCCCGCACGAGGTCGAGCGGCGCCGCCGGGTGTCGGTCCTGACCGCCCACGCCCAGAACAGCACGCACCCGCCGACCCACCTGCGCAGGGCCGCGCTGGCGGCCCGCTCGACCCGGGAGGCCGGTGTCGTCGCGGACGTCGCGCGGGCCAAGGAGATCGACGCGGGGCTCGCTCCGGCGCGCCGGGAGCTCGGCCGGAAGGTGCTGCGCGGCTGAGAAGGCGGGGCGCGGCCGGAACCCGTGCCATGATGCGGGGCGGAAAGGCACAGGGACGGCCCTGTGCGGCGCGCGGCATTGCACGGGGTGCGGACATCATGGGACCAGGGCCGGCACGACGACAGCCCCTGGCGGCCCCGGACGCGGCCGCGCCCCCCGCCGCCGCACCGGAGCCCGGCCGGACGCGGCGCCCGTGGGACCGGAGGCGATGGCGGCAGTGGCTGTTCGTCCTGGCCGTGGTCGCGCTGCTGGCGCAGATGGCCTTCGCCATGGTGACGACCGCCGTGCAGCAGACCCCCACGATCGACGAGCCGGTGTACGTGGGCACGGCCGAGGTCTACCTGCACGAGCACAGCCTGCGCTTCAACCCCGAGCACCCGCCGCTCGGCAAGCTCGTCGTGGCGAGCGGGCTGGCGTTCACCGACGTGCACTTCGACCGCGGATTCACCGGGAACCAGACGCAGTTGGGACGCCATGTCCTGTACGAGTCGGGCAACGACCCGTGGCGGGTGATGCTCGCGGCGCGCCTGCCGGTGATCGTGCTGACGCTGCTGTTCGGACTGGTGGTCATGGCGTTCGCACGGGACCTGTTCGGCCCTGCGGGAGCGCTGCTCGCCGTGGCGCTGTACGCCTTCTCGCCCGACGTCGTCGCGCACGGCTCGCTGGCCACCCTGGACGTGCCCGCGGCCGGTTTCGTCCTGACGGCGGCGTGGTGCCTGTGGCGCGCCCGCGAACGGCCGCGCCTGTGGCTGCCGTTCGCCGGTGCGGCGCTCGGTGCGGCCCTCGCCACCAAGATGAACATGCTGGCCGTGGTACCGGTGGTGCTGCTCCTGGCCGCCGTCGACCAGGCAAGGAAGGGGCGCTGGGCACGCGGTCTCGCGGCGGCGGCAGGCGTCGCCCTGGTCGCGGTGGCGGTGGTGTGGGCCACCTATCTCGCCGTGGACCCGCGGCTGCGGTGGACGACGCCGGACGGGGTGCCCGCGGTCCACGGACTGCGCGGGCTGGTGACGTCGCTGCTGCCGTTCCCCGAGGCCTACCGGGACGGCATGCGCCTCCAGTTCGGCTTCGAGAACGCGACTTGGGACGGCTTCCTCTTCGGCCGGCACTATCGCGGGGCACTGTGGTACTACCTGCCGGCGGCGCTGCTGGTGAAGACGCCGCTCGGGATGCTGGCCCTGTGGGCGGCCGGTGCGGGCGTGCTGCTCGCCGTGCACCGGCTGCGGCCCGCGGCGGCCTACGTGCTGCTGCCACCGCTGGTGCTGCTGGCCGCGGCGATGACCGGGTCGCGGGACCTGGGTGTCCGCTACGCGGTGTTCGTTCCGGTGTTCGGGGCGGTGGCGGCCGCGGGGGTCACGGCCGTACGGCGGCGGTGGGTCCGGGCGGCGGCCGTCGCGCTGGCCGCCTTCGCCGCGGTCAGCTCGCTGCGGACGTTCCCCTTCTACCTGCCGTACTCCAACGAGGCGTTCGGCGGTCCTGCGGCGACACATCGGCGCCTGCACGACTCCAACGTCGACTGGGGCCAGGACCTCGGGCGGCTCGCGGACCGGCTGAGGGAGCGCTATCCGGGCGAGCGGGTCTGGCTGGTCTACAAGGGCAGCGGCGTGCCGTCGTACTACGGCATCACGTCACGGTACGCGTTGTCCGTGCCCGCTGACGACGTGCACGGCCTGCTCGTCGTGTCCGACTCCGCGGCCGCCAAGGCCGAGGGGCCGCTCGCCGCGCTCCTGGAGAGTGCCGTTCCGGTCGACGAGGTCGGGCACTCCATCACGATCTACCGGCGCTGAACGCCGGGCCGTGGGCCCGGCGTCCGACGTCCGGTTTCGGGGCCGCTCGGCTCAGGGCTTGCGGGCCACCATGCCGTAGACGTTGATGTCGGCGTCCGTCACGTCGTTGATGTCGTTGTAGCGGATCCTGTCGATGTCCTCCATGCCCTCGATGAACGCCGGGTCCATGTCCGCGGTGGAGGCACCGGTGTCCGGGGAGTGGTCCGGACGCCAGTGGTGGACGGGGACGAGCCCGGGCTCGATCAGTTCGAGGCCGTTGTCGCTCACGAAGCGCAGGACCTCGGCGTGCGGCCGGAGCACGAAGGAGAAGCCCCGGTCCTGGTAGGTCTTGGCCACCTTGGCGATCTGCTCGGCGTTCAGGTCGGAGGTGAGGTGGGTCAGGACCACATGGCTGCCCGAGGGCAGGGCGTCCACGAGGTGCTTGACGACTCCGTACGCCTCGTCGTCCTCGACGAAGTGCAGCACGGCCACCAGCACCAGGGCGATCGGCTGGTCGAAGTCGAGGGTTCGGGCGGCCTGTTCGAGGATGGTGGCCGGGTCGCGGAGGTCCGCGTCGATGTAGTCGGTCCGGCCCTCGGGGCTGGAGGCGAGCAGGGCGCGGGCGTGCGCGAGGACGACGGGGTCGTTGTCGACGTACACCACGCGGGCGTCGGGGCTGATCCGCTGGGCGATCTGGTGGACGTTCTCCTGGGTCGGCAGACCCGTGCCGATGTCCAGGAACTGGCGGATGCCCACCTCGCCCGCGATGTGGTTCACCGCGCGGCGCAGCAGGTCCCGGTTGTGCCGGACGTCGAGGTAGCCGCGCGGGTTGGCGGCGAGGGCGGCCGCGGCGGCGTCGCGGTCGACGGGGTAATTGTCCTTGCCCCCGAGGAACACGTCGTAGACGCGGGCCGGGTGGGCCCGCGTGGTGTCGATGCGCTTGCGGAGCTGCTCGGCGGACTCGTAGGCGGTGGAGGCCTCGCTGTCGTTGCCCATGGGACCATCCCCTGAAACTCGAGAAATCGAAAAACCGATCCGATCAATGGACAACTTACCGGGTCCGGCCGCGAGTTGGTGCCCCGCCTCCCCCACTGGTCACAGCGGTGCCCGCCCGATCCGCGGCACCGGCACGACGGGCGGCGAGGGCCTTCAGCGACCAGGCCAGTTCCGGGGCGGCGGACTCCGGTGCCGGCCAGCCGTTGACCGTCGCCAGCAGCACGGCGTAGCGCTCGCGGCGCGGGTCGTCCGCGGCCGCCAGCAGGGCGGGCAGCCGGCCGCTCAGGACGTCGTCGTCCGCCGTGCCCAGCGCCTCGGCGCAGCCGGCGGTCAGCGCCGCCACGACCGGCTCCGCACCCGCGGACAGCGGATCGACTCCGGCCGCGACCGCCGCGCCCACCCGGTCCCGGACCACCGCGACCAGGTCGCGGCGCGGCAGCCCGTCGCCGTCGCGGGCACGCCGGGCCGTCAGGTCCTCGGCCAGGGCGCGCAGACGCGTACGGAAGGCCTCGTCCTCGGCGAGTTCGGCCAGTTCCACCCACGCGCGGAGCTGCTCCGGAGCGGGGTCTTCGGGCAGTTCGGGCGTCAGCGTGCGGCGGATGCCGGGAACCGCGGGGTCGGTCAGGCCGCCGAGCACGGCGTCCAGGAAGCCCTCGATCACCCGGCGCCGCTCCTCGGCGGTCAGCATGGCCAGTCGGTTCAAGCGATCCATCTCCTCGGGTGTGGCGCCGCGTTCGGCGACCGCCGTCAGTACGGCACGCCGCAGCTGCAGCACGCGGATCCGGGCCGCCAGCGCCTCGGCGTGGGCCGCCGCCACCTCGGGAAGCGTGAGTTCGCGGTCCACGACCTTGCGGATCGTGGCGAGGTCCAGTCCGAGGTCCCGCAGGGTCCGCACCAGCTCCAGGCGGGCGAGGGCCCGAGCGTCGTACAGCCGGTACCCGGCCGCGCTGCGGCCGGCGGGGACCACGATCCCGCGGTCGGACCAGGACCGGACGGTCTTGACCGTCAGCCCCGCATGCCGGGCGAGGTCGCCGATGGAATGGAGCGTGCCGTCGTGCATGCCCCCACCCTCGCGTCTCCCCCCGGGGGAGACTCAAGCGGTTTCCGGGACACCGTCCGGCACGTCGCGCTGCCAGCGGCGCTCACCGTCCTGCCAGTGTCCGGTCGGGGCGAGGCCGCAGGCGCGGGCGACGGACGCGGAGGCGCGGTGGTCGGGGTGGATGTGCGCGACGACCGTGCGCACGCCCCGGGAGTCCAGCCAACCGGTCAGGGCGCGGGCCGCTTCCCCGGCCAGGCCGCGGCCCTGCCAGGGGGTGCCGACGACCCAGGCGATCTCGGCCTCGGGGCCCGCGGCTCCCGGGGAGAGCGTCGCCTGCACGTAACCGGTCAGGCACCCCTCGTCGCGCAGCCGGAGCACCCAGGTGAGCCAGGAGACGGCCGGGTCGGGGGAACCGGCGAGCACGCGCCGGTAGCGGGCGCGCAGTTCGTCGAGCGTCTCCGGCCTGCCGCCGATGAAGGCGTGCAGGGCGGGGTCGGACAGGACGCGGGCCATCTCGTCGGCATGGCCGGCGCGCAGCGGCAGCAGGTCGAGGCGGGCGGAGCGCGGGACGCCGTCGACGGCCACGCACACGCCGACGACGCACTCGCCGTCCGCCCACTCACCGCCGCCGAGCCGCACGCGGCGGCCGTCGGCGTCGCCGTCCACGGCGGTCACCAGGTGCAGGCCGTGGACGCCGGCGTCCCTGGCGAGGACGATGTCCCCGGCCGCGACCCGCGCGGGATCGGCCGGGGCCACGACCACCCGCTCCCCGCCGTGCAGCAGCGGCGGCACGGCCCCGACAGCACAGCCGAACTCCACGGTGTGCCCGGCGGCGACCCGCTCCTTGACGTCCTCCAACGTGCCCATGACCCCGATCATGCCCGGTCCCCGCAGGCTCGCGCGGCGGCACCGCGCGGGGCAGGCGGGTCGCCCGCCGGACCGCCACCTCCCGGCACGGATGAGCCCCCCGTCATGTGCGCACGACCCGGACGGCCGACTCCCCCGCCGCAACGCCACCGCCCTGAGCCCGCCCCGCCAGCGGAGCCACACTCGCCGGACAGGCCCATCCCGGCCGCGCACGGCCCGGCCCACTGGCTCCCACGGCGGCACCGCGCCCAGCCGGGCGAATTGCTCGGAGTGCGGTCCCGCACAACGGGCCACAGCCGCCGGACGGACGCCTTCTGGCAGGCCGGCACGGCACGAGCGGCCAACTCCCCCGCCCCGAGGGTGACCGCATCGCCCGGGGCAACCCGGCAGACGAATCACCCGGGGCACATCGGGCCGCGATCGCCCGACCGGCACATCCCGTACGGCGGAGCCCCCCGTCATGTGCGCACGACCCGGACGGCCGACTCCCCCGCCCCGACGGCGACAGCAACGGCACCGCACACCCGCCCTCACATGCGCGGCCCGACACGGCGGCCCACGACCGTCCGAAAGGCACGTCCCGCCACCGCGGAACCGCCCGTCATCCGCGCGCGGCACGGGCCGCCAACTCCCGTGCCGCGACGGCCACCGCACCCCCCTGGGCCCGCCCCGTCAGCGGGTCGCTCGGGGTGTAGTCCAGCGCGACGCCCGCCTGGGCGCAGCGGGCCGCGATCGCCGGGCAGGCGCGTTCGGCGAGGGCGGCGATGGTGAGCGAGGGGTTGACGGTCAGGGAGGTCGGCACGGCGGAGCCGTCGGTGACGAAAATGCCGGGATGGGAACGGAGTTCGTGCAGGTCGTCGAGGGCGGACAGGGCGGCCGAGTCGCCGGTGCGGCACGACGCGAGGGGGTGCGCGGTCACCGTCCCCGTGACGTGCTCGTCCCAGGGGCGTACGGTCGCCAGCCCGTCCTTCTCGAGCACGGACCGCAGATGGGCGTCGGCCGCGTCCCAGCCGCGGCGCGTGCCCGCGCCGGGGGCGAAGCGCATGGTGCCCAGCCCGATCCCGTTGGCCAGTCGCGTGAAGCTGCCGGTGAGGGGCGGGGCGCCGAAGCGGCCCTCGGTCTCGTCCTCCGTCATCGCGAGCACGGTCAGCCAGGAGCGCCACCGCGCCCGCATCCGCTTCTTGTCCACGCCGGACCACAGCCCCGCGGCGGTCTGCGCGAGGGTGTTGGTGACGGTGGGGAAGTAGATCTGCTGGAGGGTGAAGCGGGTGAACTCAGGGGCGGCGGCGTCCAGTCGGTCGTAGGAGGCGGAGGTGATCGGCATGCCGATGGGCAGACCCTCGTACGCCACGGTGGAGCTGCGTGCCAGTCCGAGCAGCGAGCGGACCTTGCCCTCGTCGAGTTCCGCGACGCTGACACGGTCGCCGTTGCCGGAGAACCAGCCGCCGACGGCGGCCGGGACACCGCCGAGCAACGGTGCCGAGCGCTGGAGCAGGACCGGGGTGCCCACGGCGCCCGCGGCCAGTACCAGGGTCCTGGCGTGGATGGTGCCCACCCCGGTGGGGCACGTGTAGTCGTCGGCGTCGAGCGTCGTCCAGTCGACCGCGTAGCGGTAGCCGGGCTCGGTCGACGGCCGTACGAGCTGGACCTCGTGCAGCGGCCTGATCTCCGCGCCGTGCGCCTCGGCGGCGGGCAGGTAGTTGAGCAGCATGGAGCGTTTGGCGCCGAACCGGCAGCCGGACAGCATCCAGTTGCAGTCGGTGCAGCGCGCGCGGTCGACGGCGACCGGCACCGGGTTGCAGGTGTGCCCTGCGCGGTCGCACGCGGCGGCCAGGACTCCGCCCGCATAGGACACGTCGGGCCAGTCCAGCCGGGTCACCGGCAGGGCCTGCTCCACCTGGTCGTACCAGGGGTCGAGGGTGGCCCGGGTGATCGTCGCGGGCCACAGCCGGCGCCCTGCGGGGTCGCGTCGTCCGAAGACGAAGGACGGCGCGCGCAGTGACGCGGCGAAGTACACGACGCTGCCGCCGCCCACGCAGTTGCCGGCCACGACCGAGATGCCGTCGCCCTTGATGACGTCCACGATCCGCGGGTAGGCCCCGAGGTTGAGGTCGTGGGTGAAGTCCTCGGTGGCCAGGCGGGGTCCGCGTTCCAGCACGGTGACCCGGGCACCGGCGGCGGCCAGGTGGTAGGCGGGGATGGCGCCGCCGAAGCCGCTGCCGACGACGAGGACATCGGTGGTCTGCGGGCTCATGCGGGGCTCCCGGAGCGCGTGGTGGCGGGGTGGGGCGCGGCCAGGGCCCTGCCGTACGAGTGGTCGGGGAAGCGCCACAGGCCGTCCGGGCCGGGCGGCGGGAAGCCGATCCACGTCAGCCCGGGGTGGCCGTCGGCCAGGGCCTGCGCGGTGTGCAGGTGGGCGGCGGTGTCGAAGGCGAGCCCGACGAGGAAGGACAGCAACTGCCAGACCGGCCGGTCGGGGTCGTCGGACTGGAACAGCCCCGCGACCACGGCGGTGCGGTGCGGGAAGGCCAGTCCGACGAAGGGCGGCCGGTCCAGGGGCAGCAGGATCAGATGGGTGACGGCGTACGAGGTGGCCCGGGCGTCCAGCAGTGTGGCGATGCCCGGCAGCAGCGGGGCCAGGGGGAGTTCGGGCGCCGTCAGCAGCGTGACGGCGCCCGCCTGGACGGCACCGGGGCCCGCCGCGGCACCCGCGACGGCCCGGTCGGAGGGACCGCGCCGCTCGCCGGGCACCAAGGTATCGGCGAAGGCCTCCAGTGTGGAGACCGGCCAGGAGCCGTATGCCGATGTCACGGCCGTGGCCGCGGCGGCCGCCGTTGCCGCCCCGGTGCCCAGGACCGGCAGGGCGGCGACGGCGGCGGCGAGTCCGCGCAGCAGGGCGCGGCGGTCGATGCCCGCGTCCACCGCTACCGCGCCGGGCAGAACAGGCTGTAGGGCAGCGATATGGCCAGGCCGGTCTCGCCGGCCTCGTCGCCGTAGGCCGCGAGGACGTCCGCGACCTCGGGCAGCCGGGGCCGCAGTGCGGTCACGACGTCGCCGATGCCGACGCTGACGCCGTCGACGCGGAAGTCCGTCAGCCGCATCGCGGCGCGCCGCGCACGCTTGTCGAACCAGTAGCGGCCGTTCCACGTCACGTACGGGACGGCGCCGGTCGTCGCCTGCACGCTCCAGTGGTCGCGCTGGTAGTAGCGGCAGACGGGCAGCGCGAGGGCGAAGCGCGAGGGTTCGGCGAGCAGGAAGCGGATGGCGCCGCCGTTGTCGAGGGTGATGTCGCGCTTGGAGTACTCGACGCACACCGGGTCGGTGAGCCACAGCCAGGGGTCGGGCGTCTCGCCCTCGCCGTAGGAGTGCCAGGCGCACGCATCGGTGAACCCGGGCTCGGTGTACGGCTCCGTGGCCGCGGCGGGGCCGGCGGCGACGGTGAGGGCGACGAGGGCGGCGGCGACCGCCGTCAGCAGGCGGGCGGGGCGGGGGAACGGGGACACGGGCACACTCCGGTGGTCAGTGGGGACGGGCCGGGGGCACCACCGAAGAATGCTCCTGACGTGACGTCAGGGCAAGAGGTTGTACAGAGACTCATTGAATCAGTGGCTCAGCCACTGTCCCTGTATGTTGACGCGCCGCCCCCGGGACGGCTGGGCTGGGACCGCACACCCGCACACGCGGTACGCCTGCTCGAGAGGACGGCCCCGGTGGACCCACTGACCCGCGAGACCCTCGTCGACGTCCTGGAGCGCCGCCTCCAGGACGACATCCTGGGCGGGGTGCACCCCGCAGGCGCCCTCCTGCCGCCCGAGCAGCGCCTCGCCGAGGGCTACGGCGTCACCCGCACCACCGTGAAGCACGCCTTCGGGCGGCTCACCCAGGCCGGGCTGCTGGAGACGCGGCACGGCGTCGGCACCCGCGTGCGCGACTACCTCCGCCTGGGCGGCGCCGACCTGCTGCCGATGCTCGTCCGCCACAACCCCGGCTGGCTGGCCGACATCTTCGAGGTCCGCGCCGGCGTCGGGGCGCTCATCGCCGAGCGCGCCTCCGTCGCCGCGACGGCGGTCCAACGCGTCCGGCTGCGCGAGCTGTTGGACGCGGTCGCTGACGCCCCCGGCCCGGACGCGGCGCAACTCGCCGACGCCGAGGTGCACCGGGCGCTGGCCCACGCCACGGGCAACCGCGTCTACGTCCTGCTCACCAATACCCTCTTCGCGGCCTACCTCCCCCTGCGGGCGCGGCTCGTCGCACCCTTCCGCGACCCCGCCGAGGCCGCAGCCCGCCTCGAACCCCTGGTCGCCGCCGTGGAGTCGGGGGACGCCGCGGCCGCGCGGACGGCGGCGCGGACGTATCTGGACGAGACCCGCCGGATCATGCTGGCGGCGCTCGACCCTGCCTGACCGGCCGCCGCGGAAAACCCCGGTGCGGCGCGATCCGGCGCCCGGGCAGACTGGCTCGATGAACGCCCGTGCCGCCGCCCGCACACCGCAGGAGCACGCCCTGCGCCACGTCGCCGCGCGCTCCTCGGGCGGCCCGCTCGACCCGCGCCTCCCCGTCACCTTGAACTTCCACCCCGACCGGGACGCGGGCGGCGTGCCGACACTGGCGAGGATCGCCCAGGACGGCGTCTACCGCTCGCAGTTCGTGACGGGCACCAGCAACGGGGGCCTGACCGCCCACCCCGGCGGCGACCGCTGGCGCTGGGAGAGCCGCATCTTCGGCGGCGCCTACGACCGGGCCGCCGCCCACGAGCGCCCGGTGTACGGGGCACTGAACCACCGGCGCGACCCCGTCGGCGGCGCGCCGCGCTTCGGCTCCTGCCATTTCCGGCTCGCCCCGCCGACCCTGGCCCGGACCACGTTCTGTTATCCGGACAGCTCCACCGAACCGGAACTGTTCGCGGTGGCGGCCCGCTTCTCCCTGCTGGAACCGGCGGCGGCCGACGGCCTCGACACCCTGGACGGCCACATCGAGGCCCAGGTGCACGGTCCGGTCGTGCTCGACGGCGACGTGGAGGCGCTGGTGCTGGACCCCTCCTTCCGCGGCACCGACGTCGAGACCGCCGCCCGGCGCCTGCCCTGCCGCGTCGAGTGGCACGGCGGTTTCCGGCTGACCGCGGAGCACCTGCTGCGCCATGCGGACTACCGCGGCCGGGAATACACGGACCTGGGCGCGGCCCTGTCCTCCGGCGGGATGCTGGTTCCGCGGACGATCGGGGACGCCGCCCGCTCCGGCCGCCACGACCCGCAGGCGCTCAAGCGGCTCTGGCACGTGCTCGCGCGCTTCGGGGCCCCGGAGGGTGCCGGCGGCGAGGCCGCCGCGTGCGCGTCCTGCCGGGCGGCGTGAGCACGCGGCGCCCCGCGCGGGGAGCGACCCGGCGCCCGGCCGGATAGCGTGGACAGGGCACCGGCCGCGGCTCCGCGACCGGCCGCCGTTCCGTACGGGCCGATGAGACGGGAACCCCGATGACGCCTTCGTCGCCGCACACGGGCACCCCCGCGTCCTCCGGTGGCCAGGACCCCGCGGACGGGAGGCCGCGGCTGTCGGCGCTCGTGATCTACGTACGCGACCTGGACCAGTCGGCCGCGTTCTACGGCGACCTGCTGCGGATGGTGATCGCGACCCGGGACACCACGGCCCTGCTGCTGACGGACGCCGGGGGCTCGATGGTGGTGCTGCGGGCGATGCCGCGCGGCGAGCACTCGCTCGGCGGTGTCGGTGTCCAGGCGACGGTGTGGACCGCGCGGGACGCCGAGGACCTGGGCCGGTGCGAGCGCCTGCTCAGGGAGCGCGACGCGCATGTGGAGACCACCTCGGTCGACGGGCGCACCGTGGTGGAGGGACGCGACCCGAACGGCCTCACGGTGCTGGTCGCGTATCCGCGGCTCGAACCCGTCGTCGCCCAGTTGATCATGAACCGCGCCTACGGGTGGTGACGGTCCCGGTCCGGCCGCGGCACCACGCCCCGGCGGGACGCCGCCGGCGCACGCGCGGCGGGACCCGCCGCGGCCTCCCCACCGGCGGCGCAACGGAAGTGATCTGACGGGTCGTCGGTCATGAAAGTGCCTCCGGGGGGCAGGCGGTCACCAGACGACAACGTCACCGTCCGTACTGCCGTGAGGAGAGCTCGCATGCCCTTGAACTTCCGGAAGTCCTTCCGGATCCTTCCCGGCGTCCGCCTCAACATCAACAAGAAGTCGCTGTCGATCACGACCGGCGGTCCGCACGCGCACCACACCGTGAACACGCACGGGGACCGCACCGAGTCCATGGACCTGCCGGGCCCGTTCTCCTGGCGGCGCACCACGCGCCGCAAGCGGCGGTGACCGCGCTACTCCAGAATCCACCCGGACATCCACCGCTCCTTCACCGCGGGCCACTCGGCGGCCACGAGGGAGTAGTAGACGGTGTCGCGCCATGTGCCGTCGACGCGCCGGCAGTGGCGGCGCAGCACTCCCTCGCGGATGCCGCCGATCCTGGTGACGGCGTCCTGCGTGGGCCGGTCGAGGCCGTCCAGCCGCCACTGCACGCGCCCGAAGCCGAGGTCCTCGAAGGCGTAGTAGACCAGCATGAAGTGGGTCTCCAGGTGCACGGGGGTGTCCCAGAGCGCGGGGTCGAGCCAGCTCCAGCCGATGTCGACGCGCTCGTCGGCGGGCGCGATGCCCACGTAGGCGGCCCAGCCCGAGGGGCGGTCGGTCGAGCGGGGCACCACGGAGAAGGCGACCGCCTCGCCGGCCGCCGCCTGGGCGAGCCGCTGGTCGACCACGGCGCCCATCTCGGCGTTCGAGCGCGGCGGGGTGGTCGACAGCCAGCGCCACACCTCCTCGTCGCCCCGGGCCGCCTGGTACAGGTCGGGGACGTGGCTGCGCGACAGCGGTACCAGCCGTGCGTACCGGCCGTCGATGGTGACGGAAGCAGGGAAGCGTACTGCCATGCCCGAACGCTAAACCGAACGGGCCCGCGGCGGCACCCGGTCGCCGATTCCGGCGCGTCCTACCGCCGGTACGGCCGACCGGCGCTCCCGCGTCCGGCTGGTAGAGGGCCTCGGCAGGCATGCCGGGGTGTCCGGGCGGGGAGGCGGGTTGCATGACGAAGACCGGTCTCCCGGAGGGCATCCGGGCCTGCCTTTTCGATCTCGACGGTGTGCTGACGAAGACCGCGCTGGTCCACGCGGCCGCCTGGAAAGAGACGTTCGACGACTTCCTGCGCCGCCGCGACGGCGCGGACTTCCGCCCCTTCGACAAGGTGGCCGACTACGACGAGTACGTCGACGGCCGCCCGCGCGCCGACGGCGTGCGCACCTTCCTCGCCTCCCGCGGCATCGAGCTGCCCGAGGGCACGCCCGACGACCCGCCCGACCGCGACACGGTGAACGGGGTCGGCAACCGCAAGAACGTCATCCTCCTGGAGAAGATCCGCACCGACGGCGTGGAGGCCTACGAGGGCTCGGTCCGCTATGTGCACGCCGTGCGCGCGGCGGGGCTGCGTACCGCCGTGGTCTCCTCCAGCGCCAACTGCCGCGACGTGCTGGTCGCGGTCGGTATCGAGGACCTGTTCGACGTCCGGATCGACGGGATCGTGGCCGCCGAGCGCAAGCTGCCCGGCAAGCCGCGCCCCGACACCTTCCTGGAGGCGGCGCGCGACCTCGGTGTCGAGGCGGCCGCCGCGGTCGTCTACGAGGACGCGCTCGCCGGGATGGACGCGGGCCGCGCCGGGCGGTTCGGGTACGTGGTGGGGGTGGACCGGGTCGGCCAGGCGGACGCGCTGCGCGAGCACGGGGCCGACATCGTGGTGCAGGACCTCGCGGAGCTGCTGGAGGACCACGCGTGATCACCCATTCCGCGTTCTCGGTCGAGCCGTGGACGCTGCGCGAGACCGGGCTCGACTTCGACGTGCTGGCGCAGAGCGAGTCCGTCTTCGCGCTGTCCAACGGCCATGTCGGCTGGCGCGGCAACCTCGACGAGGGCGAGCCGCACGGACTGCCCGGCTCCTACCTCAACGGCGTGCACGAACGCCATCCGCTGCCGTACGCCGAGGCCGGCTACGGCTACCCGGAGGCCGGGCAGACGGTCATCAACGTCACCAACGGCAAGCTCATCCGGCTGCTGGTCAACGACGAGCCCTTCGACGTCCGCTACGGGCGGCTGCGCTCCCACGAGCGCGAGCTCGATCTGCGCACCGGACTGCTGAAACGTACCTGCGAGTGGACCTCACCGGCCGGCTGCACCGTGCGCGTCCGCTCCACCCGCATGGTCTCCCTGACCCAGCGGGCCATCGCCGCGGTGCTGTACGAGGTGGAGGCCGTCGAGTCCACGGTCCGGCTGGTCGTCCAGTCCGAGCTGGTCGCCAACGAGCAGCTGCCCCAGGTCTCCGGCGACCCGCGCGTCTCCGCCGTGCTGGAGTCACCTCTGGTGCCCGAGGAGAACGTGGCGGTCAACACCCGGCTGCGGCTGGTGCACCGCACCGCCGTGACCGGGCTGCGGGTCGCAGCCGCCGCGGACCACAGGGTGGAGGGGCCGGAGTCCACGGAGAGCTTCAGCGAGAGCAACGAGGAGAC
This sequence comes from Streptomyces sp. NPDC088733, assembly GCF_044751185.1. Classification (NCBI taxonomy): domain Bacteria; kingdom Bacillati; phylum Actinomycetota; class Actinomycetes; order Kitasatosporales; family Streptomycetaceae; genus Streptomyces; species Streptomyces sp. NPDC088733. Next base: position 204,555 of record NZ_JBIVLH010000008.1, on the reverse strand, counting down.
CAGCCGGCTCACCATCACCTGCGACCTGTCCCCCGGCGAGACGCTGCGCATGGAGAAGATCGTCTCCTACGGCTGGTCCGGGGTGCGCTCGCTCCCCGCGGTCCGGGACCAGGTGGAGGCCGCGCTCGCCGGCGCCCGCTCCACCGGCTGGCAGGGCCTGGTGGACGAACAGCGCGCGTACCTGGACTCGTTCTGGTCCCGCGCCGACGTCGAGATCGACGGCGACGCCGAGATCCAGCAGGCCGTGCGCTTTGCCCTCTTCCACGTCCTGCAGGCCGGCGCCCGCGCCGAGCAGCGCGCGATCCCGTCCAAGGGCCTGACCGGGTCGGGGTACGACGGCCACTCGTTCTGGGACACCGAGAGCTTCGTGCTGCCGCTGCTCACCTACACCTCCCCCAACGCCGTCGCCGAGGCGCTGCAATGGCGGCAGGCGACCCTGCCCGCCGCCCGGGAGCGGGCCGCGCAACTCGGTCTGAAGGGCGCCGCGTTCCCCTGGCGGACCATCGACGGCTCCGAGGGGTCGAGCTACTGGCCCGCCGGCACCGCGGCCTTCCACATCAACGCGGACATCGCCGACGCGGTGGTGCGCTATGTCGCCGTCACCGGCGACGAGGTCTTCGAGCGCGAGACCGGTGTGGAACTGCTCGTCGAAACGGCCCGGTTGTGGCTCTCGCTCGGCCACCACGACCACCACGGCCGCTTCCACATCGACGGGGTCACCGGCCCGGACGAGTACAGCGCGATCGCCGACGACAACACGTACACCAACCTCATGGCCCAGTCGAACCTGCGCCACGCCGCCGACGCGGTCGAGCGCCACACGGAACAGGGCGCGGCCCTGGGCGTCGACGACGAGGAGACCGCCGCCTGGCGGGACGCCGCCGAGGCCATGACCGTGCCCTACGAGAGCTCCCTGGGCGTCCACGAGCAGTCGTCCGGCTTCACCCGGCACCAGGTGTGGGACTTCTCCTCGACCCGCCCCGACCAGTACCCGCTGATGCTGCACTTCCCGTACTTCGACCTGTACCGCAAGCAGGTCATCAAGCAGGCGGACCTGGTGCTGGCGATGTTCGTGCGGGGCGACTGCTTCGACGACCGGCAGAAGGCGCGCAACTTCGCCTACTACGAACCGCTCACCGTCCGGGACTCCTCGCTGTCGGCGTGCGTGCAGGCGATCATCGCGGCCGAGGTGGGCCATCTGCGCCTGGCGTACGACTACCTCGGCGAGGCCGCGCTGATGGACCTCAAGGACCTGGAGAACAACACGCGCGACGGGCTGCACATCGCCTCGCTCGCCGGCACGTGGATGGCCCTGGTCGCGGGGTTCGGCGGGATGAGGCGGCACGCGAGCGGGGTCCGCTTCGCCCCGCGGCTGCCGGAGAAGGTGCGCCGGCTGGCCTTCACGGTGCAGGTGCTGGGGCGGCGGCTGCGCGTCGCGATCACCGACTCGGTGGCCACGTACACGCTGCTGGAGGGCGACCCGCTGGAGATCCGGCACTTCGACGAGTCGCTGACGGTGTCCAGTACCGCTCCGGAGAGCCGCCCCGTACCGGCGGTGACCGCGCGCCCCGAGCCGGAGCAGCCGCCGGGCCGCCGGCCGGCGAGGCGCTGAGACCGGCAAGGCGGTTCAGAGCGCGGTGAGGATGCGGGGGCCCTCCTCGGTGATGGCGACGGTGTGCTCGATGTGGGCGGCCCGGCTGCCGTCGTCGGTGCGCAGGGTCCAGCCGTCGGGGGCGGCGTGGTAGCCGTCGTGACCGCCGGCCATCAGCATCGGCTCGATGGCCAGGGTCAGGCCGTGGCGCAGGGGGAAGCCACGGCCCGGCCGCCCGTGGTTGGGCAGGTGGGGGTCCTCGTGCATGCGGCGGCCGATGCCGTGGCCGCCGAAGTCCTGGGGCATGCCGCACCGGGCGCCGCGGACCACGCGGCTGATGGCGTGCGAGATGTCGCCGATGCGGTTGCCCACGGTGGCCGCGGCGATCCCGGCGTCCAGCGCGCGCTGCGTGGCGTCGATCAGCTCGGCGTCGCCGGGGCGCGGGGTGCCGACGGTGAAGCTGATCGCCGCGTCCCCGGTCCAGCCGTCGAGTTCCGCGCCGCAGTCGATGCTGACCAGGTCGCCGTCGCGCAGGCGGTAGCCGTCCGGGATGCCGTGCACGATGGCGTCGTTCACGGATGCGCAGATCACCGCGGGGAACGGTGTCGGCGCGAACGACGGGCGGTACCCGAGGAACGGGGACCGGGCGCCCGCCTCGTCGAGGACGGCCCGCGCCGCCTCGTCCAGCTCGCGCAGCGACACCCCGACGCGGGCCGCCTCGCGTACGGCGGCCAGCGCATGGGCCACCACGCGGCCGGCCTCCCGCATGGCCTCCAGGGCCGCATCGGTCTTGATCTCCACCATGTGCCGTGTCCTCTTCTCGGGGGGTCGACGTGACCCAATACTTATACCGGTATTAGTATCACGGTCATGGTGAGAACGCCCCTGACCCCATGGGAACGCGAACGCGGCGAGCGCTTCGGCGCGCTGCTGCGGGAGGCCCGCGGCGACCGCAGCATGGTGGACGTCGCCGCGGCGGCGGGGGTCTCCGCGGAGACCCTGCGCAAGATCGAGACCGGCCGCGCCCCGACCCCGGCCTTCTTCACGGTCGCGGCCCTGGCCGCGGCCCTCGGCATCTCCCTGGACGTCCTGGTCGCCGCGTGCGCGGCCACCGACCCGGGCGCGGGGGATTCGGGGGCGGCGCTGTCGGCCTGAGGGGCTCCGCGGAGGCGGGGCAGAGGCGGATTGCGGGGGCGAGGGCACGTGTCCGCCACGGTACTGCTGGGATTACCCAGCACCTCGATGAGCGCCGGGCGGGGACACCCCCCCCCCGAAGGACGACCGTCGGGGCCAGGGACTCAGAACCGCCCTACTCCCGCCGCCTCGTCGACATCGGCAACGACAGGATTTCCACTTCGTCACCGCGGGGCGAGCACCGACTGATGTCGGCCGACACCTGACGGCGCACGCCGTCGTCACACGAACGGCAAATCCGCATTGCGCCGCCATGTACGCGAGGCAGAGATCCCCCCGGAACGCCACCCGCAACGCCAAGGGCCCCACCGGTGGCATTACCGGTGGAGCCCCTTGACGTCGGACGATCAGGGAAGATCGGTCAGGGCGACGCCACAGACCCACTTCGAAGGTCGACGCGTACGTCCGGCCGATCCATCTGCGAGATCAACGCGCTCTCACCCTCCCAGCGCACATCCGTGACGACATCGAGACTCACCCGCCAATCAATGTCGCCATTACCGCACACAGCGAGCAGTCCGGCTTCGGCGAGAACGAGCAGCCTGTCCAGTCGAGAAATGAACCTGAGGCTGTCGAATCTTGACTCGAGGTCGATCTCACGATCAACGGTCATGCCAGGCATGATTCGATAGAGGTGCGAGTTGCAGCCAATCCAACGCGCCCCACCCCACTCATCACCGAAGATCGTGGGGGACTCAAATTCTGAATCCATTTGAATCCCCACAGCCGATCCCCGGCCCCCCCGCCCGCCACCATCCGCCGACGAGAAAACATACACGGGACCTGAGCCGGATCCGTATTCATTCGCAATGTCCAGATCGGCGGACAATCCGGCACGCGCCTCACCGGAACTCGACCAGACCGAACATTCCATTGAGTCGCTACCGAACGAGATCGCGAACATCGGCACGATCACCACCTACTTTCGGTACCTCGAATTAGATCCGTACAGCTGCCCGGTGATCAATCGATTTCCTTCCCACACCGTCTCTGTCTTGAGCATTCCATCGGGCCCCTTAAGGAAGCCTTCTCGCACTACGCGCCCATTCTCCTGAATCCGCACCAGAGAGTTGGGGTCACTGAAGACCTCCTCAAGATGCTCAGTGAACAGCGCACGCCCTCTGACATTGTCCGCGATCCCGATCCGGTTCAACTGGCTGGCCATGTCGCCACTGCGCTGGATGTTGTGGGCATTCCCTGTGGCGTTCCCGAAGAAGTATTCCAGCTTAGTACCGATTTCGGGACCACATTTTGCACCGCTGCACATGACCCCGCCGACCTTGCTCATCGCGCGGAGGAAGCGGGCGGCACCGACCTCGACGCCGCCGGCGTCGACGGTCGACATGGCCAGGCCCAGGGTGTCGCACTTGTCCTGGTTGTGATTGAACGTGCACTGATACCAGGGCTCGATCATCGTCATGTCGCCGAAGGCGGACGCGACGGTCTTCAGGAGTTGCGTGTCGGAGTCGATCTCCGCCTGGGTTTCACAGACCGTGTACCGGTTGAGCCCCATCGGGTCACCGAAGCACTTCTTCGGCTTGAAGAAGTAGTCGTAGAGCTTCTTCGCTTCCTTCTTCTTCTTGTTCTCGAAGTACTCGTGAGTGCGCCTGTTGGCCTCGTCGACCTTCTTCTTGTTGGCCTTCACACAGGCCGCGTCGCAACTGTTGTCGTGGTGCCCGCACAGTTCCGGCTCGGCGTCGCACTTGGTGCGGCCGGTGGGGTCGCTGAAGGTGACCGGGTTGTTCTCCGTGTAGGCGTAACCGTTCATCTGCTGCGGGTCACCCGTGTCCATGACGGGGTCGACGCTGAGGAAGCGGCCGGTGGCCTGATCGTATTCACGGGCGCCGAGGTGGGTGAGCCCGGTGGTGGGGTCGTCGGTGCCGCCGACGAAGCCCTTCTCGCCCGGCCAGCCGGCCGGGGCGTCGCCGCGGGCACCGCCGAAGGGCGTGGCACGGCGTTGCTGCATGGTCAGGTCGGTGGCGTTGACGGCGAGTTCGGAGGTGCCGTGGTGGTCGCCGAGGAGGAAGGAGAGCTTGCCGTCATCGGTGCGGATGGCCTGGTTGCCGCCGCCGAGGTCGTAGTAGCGGGTCGCCTTCGCGACCGAGGCGCCCTTGGTAAGGGTGAGTTCGGTGGAGCCGAGGTAGAGGGTCGTCTCGTTGTCGGTGCGGCGGATCAGGCGGTTGCCGTCGGCGTCGTAGACGTACGAGGTGGTCTTGGTGCCTTCGGTGACCTTGGCCAGGCGGCCTTCGGCGTCCCAGTCCAGGGTCTGCTGGTCGCCGCCGATGGTGCGGGTATGGGTGTTGCCGACGGTGTCGTAGGAGTACGAATCGATGGCGCTGCCGGTGGGGCCGTCCGTGGTGACCTGGGTCAGGCCGTGCGGCCGGGGGGCCTTGGCGGGCGGGTAGTCGTAGGTGCGCGTGACGTCCTGCGCTGCGTTGCCCGCCGGGTCGTGCTGCGTTTCGGTGCGTCGGTTGCCCGTGGCGTCATAGGCGTAGGACTGCCAGTACGGAGCCGGGCCGCCGAGCAGCGAACCGGCCGACGACGAACAACCGCCGCTGCCCTGGGCCCAGGCCTCGGTGAGACGGCCCAGGTGGTCGTAGCGGAAGCACTGGTTGTCGGTGCCGTCGCGCGAGACGTCGGAGATGGAGGTGATGTCGCCGGCCTGGTCGTACCCGTAGGTGGCGTACTTGTCGACCCCGGGCACACCCTCACGGTCCACCCGTGAGGTGTCCACACGCTGGGTGCCCCACTGGTAGGTGTTGGTGACCTGGGTCTTCTTGCCGCCGCTCTGGTACGTGAACTGCAGCGGCTTGCCGGTCAGGCTGTAAGCGGTGTCCGTGAGGTAGGTGACGCCTCCGGTGCCGGTGAGCTTGATCGGCCGCAGCACGTCGTCGTAGGTCGGGGTCAGTACATCGGAGGCGAGGGAACCGGCCGCCGGGTAACTGGACGACTGGACGGTACCGTCAGGGTTGTACTTCGTGTTGACCTGGTAGGCGCCGGCCAGCGCGCCCTCCGACGCCGGGATCGTGGTGGTGACACGGTTCGGCCGGTACAGCGTGTCGTACACGTTGTAGGTCGTGGTGAACGCCTGCCCGGACGCGCCGCCGATGTAGCGGGTGGCCGCGGCGAGCTGGCCCTCGGCACCGGACGGGTCCCAGACGTGCTTGGTCAGCAGCGGACCGCTCACCGTGCCGTCATGGGTCTCCAGCTCACGGCCCAGCCCGTCGTAGACATAGCTGATGGTCTGCTTCGGGCTGCGCGAATCCGTGCTGGAGGTCAGCAGGTTGCGGTCGTCGTAGGCGTAATCGGTATGGCCCTTGTCCGGGTCGTCATCCGTGACCTTGTTGCCGCGCTGGTCGTAGCCGTACTTCCACTGGTTGCCGACCGTGTCGGTGACGCCGGTCAGGTGCCCGGCCGGGTCGTATCCGTAGTGCGTGGTGACCGGCGTACCGGTCGCGGTGGCGGCGTCGTACTGCATCAGGTCCGTGGTGCGGCCGCGTGCGTCGGTGACCGTCGTGGACGGGGTGCCCCCGTCAGGCGGGGTCACCGTCGTGCGGTCACCGCCGTACACCGTGCTGGTGGTCGCCAGCACCGTGCCACCGTCGCTGTTGCCCGCCACCTGCTGGGATTTCACCACGCGGCCCATGCCGTCGTAGGTGTTCCACGTCTGGGACTCCACAGCCAGCGCGTCATCGAGCTTCAGCAGCTCGGTGGAGGGCGCGGCCGTGTTGTAGTACGGGGCGAAGGCCTTCGCTGTCAGGCCACGTTCGTCGTAGAAGGTGTCGCTGACCAGCCGACCGCCGTTCGGGCCGGGGGCCTGGGCCTGGCGAGGCCGCAGGAAGCCGTCGTACAGGGTGTACGAGGTGCGCTGGCCGCCGTCGTTCTTCACTGTCTTGGAGGCCACGGCCACCGGCTTGCCGTCGGTGATCGTGTACGCGAACTCGTAGTTCGGGGTCTCGTTGTTGGCCTGTGAACGGTTGGGCAGCCACACCTTGAGATTGCGGCCCAGCGCGTCGTACGTGGTGTCGGTACGCTTGTTGTTGGTGTCCAGCACCGTGATCGCCAGACCGCGCGCCGTGTCGTAGGTCGTCGTCGCGGACTGAGCGGTCGCCGCGTTGCCAGGGGTGGCCGGTGGGCCGGTGACGGTCATCGTGGTCGGGAAGCCGGTCGTCGGCGCGTAGACCGTGGTCGTCGTGCGACCGTCGGACCGGTTGGTGCGCGACGGGGTGCCGGTGTCGGTGGCGGTGACCGTTCCGGTGATGTCCGTGCTGGTGAGCATGCGGCCGTACGTCGGGTCGTAACTGGCCCCGGCCTCCAGGTAGGTGGCCGTGGTTCCGTTGTGCGACGTCAGGTTCGCGACGTGGGTGGGGTCGCCCTTGGCCGGAGCGGCGTTGTAGGCCAACCCGTCGTAGGCGGTGCGGACGTCGGAGATGACATCCTTCTTGCGGTCCGGAGTCGCGTCGCACTTCACCGCGACCGTCTCCACCCGGGACGGCTTGGTCAGGATCCAGGCCGTGGTGTTGTCCACGTAGGTCGTTCGGGTGCACCGGTCGTCCGCGGCCGTGCTCGTGTCACCGAAGTCATCGCTGAGGGTGACCCGGCCGGCCGTGTTCTCATGCGTGCTGGTCTGGTAGGTCTGGCGCCAGTCGGTGCCCACGCCGTCGTCGAGCGATGTCCAGGTCCGCTCCGAGGCAGTGCCGGTCAGGTTGGCCGTCGTGGTGCCCCAGGAACGTATGCGCGTGGCGGTGGTGTAGTGCCACGGCGTGCTGACGGTCTTGTTCAGCACCCGGCCGCTCGGCCCGCTGTAGTCCTCGGTCTTGTACTCGAACCCGGCCGCGGAGTCGTGGTCGGTGATCGTGCCGCCGCTGTCGTCGGACACCGTCACGGACTTGGTGCCGTCATCGATGGAGGTGCCCTTGCGGTCGCCGTCCATGCCACGCAGGAACCAGTGGTCGGTCTGCGACTTCATCGCGTCCTGGCCGCCGGTCAGCTCCCGCACGTGGCCATAGCCGCGCCACTGCGACCAGGTCTTGTACTTCTCCTTGGTCAGCCCGTCGTCGTCGGCAAAGTGCCACGCTCCGCCGTCGAGGTACTGGTAGCGGGTGACCATGTCCGGCGAGGAGTTGGTCCGGTCGGTCTCGGTCACCGAGTCGACCACGTATTTGTTGAACCACTGCATCGACGGATCCGCATCACCGGACTTGGTGAAGTACACGGGGTAGCAGCGGGTGGTGTTCGTCTGCGGCGTCGGCAGGTGGTCCGCATCGCATTCGGCCGCCGAATAGTTCACATCGATCTGCCCGCCCGCCTCGTCCGCGACGGTCGACAGGCGCTCCTTGATGAACGGCGCGGTGTCGTCACCGGGGATGTCCAGGCGGTTGGCGGCCTGGCTGTAGCCGAACGTGACCTTCGGAAGGGTGATCGCCGGCGTCGCGGACTTGCCGGTGTGCTGGACCGAGTCCAGCAGCAACTGGTAGTCGATGTCCGCCATGCCCCAGCGCTGCCCCAGCGTCCAGGTGTCGATGGGCGTGTAGGTGCCGTCGGACTTCAGCACCTGCGTCGTGACACCCGTCAGCCGCTTGCGGGTCCAGAAGCTCGGGGAGGCGGACTTGGTGCAGTCCTCACCGGACTTGCAGTTCAGATCCCACGGCGTGTCGTACCAGTAGAACTTCTTGTCCTCGATCGTCGAGGCGTCGCAGGTGACACCGGTCTCCGGCAGACACCGCTCGGCGTTGGCGAACGTCACCTGCCCCAGCGCCTTCGCCGAGTACACGGAGTTGCTGCGCAGCCCGTAATCGATGTGATCGACGTAGCCGCCACGGTCGTAGACCGTCTCGTCCGCGGCCTTCAGGTTCCGGGCGTAGTAGTTGGATTCCTTCTTGTAGTAGTACGCGATCGCGTTGCCGTGCACGTCGACCGCGTAGTCCAGGTTCCAGCGGTACGCCTGCTGGCACCAGGAATCCGCGAAGGCGGACTGGTGGCAGGGCTCGCCCGCGTCGTCGCCGAAGACCGGGGCCGTCCACGTGGAATCGGTGGTGGCCTTGCCCGACGCCCAGCCCGGCAGGCGGTTGTAACCGAAGAAGTACTGGGTGCCGTCGGTCGTGGTCACCTTCCAGTACTCGTCGTTGCGCGCACCATTGCCCCGCACGTCACTGGTCGAGCCGTACACGCGCTGCACCTTGGTGCCGTCGTCGCCCTTGACGCGGAAGGTGTCGGTACCGTCCGGGATCAGCTCACCCGCGTGACCGTCGAAGGAGATCGTGGCGTTGTCGTACGCCCAGCACATGTCGCCCGGCTTGTTGCCGTCCGCGTTCTTCACATCGTCGTCGGCGCAGGGCTTGTAGCTCCGGTCGATGGAACCCGGCCACAGGCTGAAGCCGTCACCGACCCATGAGGACTGGTTGTTGGACGAGGACGTACGGCCGTCAATCGCCCCGGAGGAGTACGACAGGCCCACCTTCGGGGCGAACTTGCCCGGCACACCCGGCACCGGCATGTCATAGGACCAGGAGAAGCTGCCCGAGTTGAGACTCGTCGACCACGTCGCCGACGCGGACAGCGAACTGGCCGTGTAGTCGCCGTGGTCGCTCGACGTGCCGCCCGCGGCGGCCGTCGTCGCCGCGAACAGCGCAGGGCCCGTGGCGGAAAGAGTCGTGGTGGCGGACAGCTTGCCGCCGTCGTTGCGTGTCGCGACCGGCTGACCCGCACGGCACTGCGCGAGTTCCGGCGTCGTCGCCGCGCACGCCGGCAGCCGCACCAGCTTCAGGCGCGCCGCGTACGCACCGCCGTAGCTCTGCGCGAACGCGGACGTGTCCACGTCCACACCCACCCGGCCGGCCGTCGCGCCCGGCTCACGACCGACCGAGAACAGCAGGCCGTCCACGCCGGCCTTCCGCGTGGCGGCGGCGTCCAGCACCCGCACCGTCGCCCGCCCGTCGACCACCCCGGACGACTTGCCGGCCACAAGCGTTGCGGGCGTCGTCAGCGACACCGGCAGCGAACCCGCCCGCCGCGTCACCGCCTTCGCACCCGCATGCAGCGTCACCGTCGCCGACCCGGCCTTCGGCAGCGCATGCCGCGGCGCACCCGCGGGCATCCTGCGCTGACCGTCCGTGCCACGCGGCGACGACTTCACGCCGTGCCCGCTCAGCGGTTTCTCCGAAGCCGGAATCCCCGGCATGTCGTCGGCCACCGCCGTCGGCGACGCCACACCCTGCAGCACCGTCCCGACCAACACTCCGGCGACGGCCACCGCGATTCTGCGGCGCAACCGAAGCCTTGACTGCCTGCGCATTCCCTACCCGTCCTGTCGAATCCGTGCATGCCGAAGAAGCCCCCACACGCGGGGGCGACCCAGTGGGTTCGCCCCCGCGCGGGGAGGATGCTGCTGGTGGTGCCGGGTTGTTACGGCCCGGGGACCGTGGCCAGGTCCTCGCCGTTGGCGAGGCGGGCGATCTGGTCGTCGGAGGCGACGCCCTGGAACGTCCACACGTCGTCGATCACACCGGGCCAGTACTCGCCCCAGGTGCCGTCGGTCCTGCCGCGGCCGAGCTGGAGCCCGGCGGTGGCGTTGAACGGCAGCACGTTGGAGTTCCAGGACACCGCGTCCGTGCAGCCGGGCACGTCGGGGTCGCCGTCCTGGTCGTCGTCGGCGCACACGACCTGCTCCAGGTTGCCGTCGACGTACAGCCGCATCTGGTCGGCGAAGGCGTCGTAGACCACGGCCAGGTGGTTCCAACTCGTGTTGTTCATGAAGTTGGGGTGCTCGGCCGTCGCCACCGTGGCGCCCTTCACGTCCGAACCCGGCATCGCCAGCTGCCATCGCCCGGCGTTCGCCGGATCGGTGGCACTCGGTACGTAGCGCACCGAGAAGCCGCTGTTGACCGAGCCGGCCTGGGAGAACACCGTGACGGGGTGATCGGGGCGGGCCGCGGTGCTGACCCATGCCGCCGCCGTGAAGCTGGTGCCCGTGGACACCGGCGAGGTGGCGGTGGACGCGTAGTCGCCGTCACCGTCCAGCGACAGGCCGCCCGTGCCGACCCAGTTCGAGTTGCCGGAGGTGTCGATGACGGCGTTGCCGCCGAGCGTCAGTGTGCGCTTGCCCGAGGAGTCGTCCGGGGACGTGACCGGCGTTCCGGTGCCCGTGTCGAGCTTCCAGCGGCCCTGGACCACCGGGCGTGCCTTGTTGAGGTCCTTGACCTCGTCGTCGGACAGTGCCCGGTCGAAGACCCGCACGTCGTCGAGGTCGCCCTTGAAGAAGCCCTGGGCACCGCCGGTCTCCTTGTAGCCGAGCGTCATGTGCGACACCGCCAGCCACGGAGTGGTGAACGGCTGGGTGTCCTTGAGCACGCCGTCGACGTAGAGCCGGATCTGCGCGGCGTCGAGGTCGTACACGCCGACCACGTGGGTCCATTCGCCGAGCCGGGCAGCCGCGCAGTTCACGTTCGGGTCGCAGGCGTTCTCCTGGGCCCGGATGAGACCCGCGGTCGTCGTGTCCTCCTTGGCCCGCATGAACACCCAGCCGCCCAGCGCGGAGGAGTGGTAGAGCTCGAAGCCCGCGGTGTTGAGGGAGCCCTGGGTGGCCACGGTCATGGCCTTCTGGGCCTTGTCCTTGGGCAACCGCGCCCACAGGGAGATCGCGAAGCTCTGGTACGTGTCCAGTACCGGCTGCCCGGTGACGATGCCGTCGTCGACCCCGTCGAAGGTGGCCGCCGTGCCGTCCACGCCGGCGGTGCCGAGCAGAGCCCCGCCGTTGACGGTGGCGTTGACCTGCTGGGCCCGGCCCACAACCGAGGTCGCGCCCGCGTCCTCGTCCAGCGGCCAGACCAGCTTGGCCGGACGCGCGGTGTTGACGGGCTGCTTGGCGTAGAGCTTGGCGATCTGGCTGTCGGTCAGCTGGTAGTCGAAGAGCTGGGCCTCGTCCAGGTCGCCGGTGAACCAGTTGCTCACCACGCCGTAGTGCTGCGCGGCGCCGATGATCGTGCGGCCGCGGGCGTCCCAAGGATTGGGGAAGCTCGCGGTGCCGACCTGGGCACCGTTGACGTACAGCTTCAGCTCCTTGGTGGTGTTGTTGAAGACACCCACGACATGCGTCCAGGTGCCCAGGCGGGACGCGGCGCAGGCGGTGTCACCGGCCGGGCACGGCGGCTGGGAGGCCCGTACGGCGGTCGTGCCCTGGGCGTCCTGGACGTGCCGCAGGAGCTGCCAGCCGCCCAGCGCGGTGGAGTAGTAGATCTCGAAGCCGCTGGTGTTGGCGCCGGCCTCGGAGATGGCTACCGGGGCTCCGCCGGGGTAGTCGGCGGGCAGTTTCGCCCAGATCGACACGGAGAAGCTCTTGCCGGTGTTCAGGACGGGCGAGGCGGTGGCCGCGTAGCCGTCGACGCCGTCGACGTGCAGGCCGTGACCGGAGACTCCGTCGCCGCCCGTCGTCGCGCCGCCGTACAGCTGGGCCGGCCACTCGCCGCCGGAGCCGCTGACCGTGGTCGCGCCGGCGGACTCGTTGAGCTTCATGTTCAGCCGGTCCGGCTGGCCGGCGTTGACCCGGAACTGGTAGGTGCGGATCTCACTGCCGTTGCCGGCGCCGTCGAAGGCCTGCGCGGTGATGAAGTTGACGCCGGACTTCGTCGGCATGAACTTGGTGGTCTGCGCCGCGCCCGCGGTCGTCGTGAGCGTGTGGGCGCTGGTGGGGTCGCCGTTGATGCCGAACCAGTACTTCACCACGTCCGTCGCGCTGGAGTCGATGGTGAAGGTGCCGTAGCGGCCGACGCCGTCCAGCCAGGGGTCGTTGGGGTCCTCCGGGTCGGAGGCCGGGTACTGGGTCGAGGTGATGGAGGGACCGGCGGGGGCGTTCGGGTCGTAGTAGACCAGGCAGTCGGTCGCGGACCCCGAGTAGCTCCACGGCGACCACTGGGCGCTGTCGTACGAGCGCGCGTGCCAGCCGATCTTCTTGCTCTTGGGGAGCGTCGAGGGCAGCTTGATCGAGAAGTCGGAACCCGACTTCTTGTACGTCGTCATCGCCGACGTCCAGCGCGCCGTGTAGCCCTTGCCGTCACCGGTGTCCCACGAGGCCTGGAACTGCACCGCGACGTTGTCGCCGTCCGGGTCGGTGACGTCGTTGGCACGGATCGTCGGCAGGCTCCTGACCTGCTTCATCGTCGAGGAGCACGCGCCGCCCGGGTCCTGGGTCAGCTGCGACATGCGGATCTGCGTCGGCGGACGGTTGTACTCCACCCGCAGCCACGCGTCGTCGGAGAACCGCTTCCAGCCCGAGGAGGAGTTCTCGTCCTTCGCCCTGAGGCCGAACGTCGTGGTCGACCACCCGTTGGCCGCGGCCTGCTGGACCGCGCGTCCCGCCCAGAACTCCACCGTGCCGCCGGGGCAGTTGCTGCCCCAGCCCTTGGCCTCGCTCAGCGTCTGCTGGAGGTCGATCCAGAAGCTGTCGTTGTTCTGCGTGTTCCACGTCGTCGAGGAGCTGACGCCCTTGGTGCGCCACAGCTGCACGTCGGACTTGGTGCAGCTGTCCGAGTACGTCTCGTTGGCCACGAAGGTCGCCGACAGGATCGACTTCCCGGAGAACTTGGACGTCGGGATCGTGTAGAAGATCCGCTTCACGTCCTCGGGGGCGCACCGCACGTCACCCGCGCAGTACCCCATGCCGGAGTCGGAGTTGCCGTTGAACTTCCACTGCGGGGAGGAAGCCCAGAAGCGGGACACGAAGGTCCAGTTGGACGCCTTCGGGGAGTACCACTGCGGGTCGATGAAGACCGGGAACGTGGCGTTCTTCAGCAGGCCCTGGTCGGGCCGCAGCACGAGCCGGTCGTCGGCCGCGGGCACGCTCACCGCGATCGGGGCGACGTTCGCGGAGGCGTCCGGGCCGTCGGCGGGGTTGGCGGGGCTGACGGGGGCGTCGGCCACGGCCGCCTTCGCCGACCGCGCGGCGGAGGCCGGGGCGGCGGGGGTCGTCGCGGAGTCCCACATCACGGGCCGCGGCGCCACGAAGACGGGGCCGCCCGCGCCCTTGTCGACGGCCGCGAGGCCGCCGTCGGCGGTGGTGCGCACGTCCATGCCGTCCGCGTCCATCGCGAGCTTCAGCTCGGCCAGCTTCGGGTCGGCCGCCGCCTGCGGGGTCTTGACGACCAGCACCTCCGAGGCGCCGTCGACGCTCGCCCTCACCTGGAGGTCGACGTCCTTGAGCACCGACCGGTAGGTCGCGGTGCTGCCGTCGATGACCGGCTCCGGCAGGGCCGTCGGCCAGGACAGCGACAGCGTCCGTCCCACCCGGCCCAGGGTGATCAGCGGCTGCTTGTCGCCGCCGCCGGAGAAGGCGATGTCCATCGTGGCCACCTTCGGCCCGACGGAACCGTCCGCGCGCTTCTCCAGGCCGGTGTCGACCGGCTTCCACGCGCCGTCCACCCGGGCGCGGACCGGACGCACATGCTCGATCGCCTCGAAGTTGCCGTTCGGCAGCGCGTACGTCTCACTCATCTCGCCCCGCAGGGAGGCGATCTCGACCTTCTTGCCGGAGCGCTTCGCCTGGCTGAAGGCGGCGTGCTCGGACGCCGTCCCCACCACCGGGGTCTTCGCCGGCGCGGCGGCGTGCGCGGCCGGGGCGGAGAACCCCAGGGCCGGCAGCGCGGCGAGAAGCGCCAATGACGTAGCGGCAGATGTCCAACGTTTCGCCGTACCCGGCTTCACGCCGTCAGCACGGCGTGACCTGTCCCACTTCATAGCCCCCACCATGGACTCACAAGATCTACACAGCAGCGGCTGATCAAACCCTGGGCCTCTTCGGACGGTCAACGGTCAACCGGCGGCAGGGGACGACCTGTAAGGGACATGACCGGATCAGGAAGGGGAACTGTGAATATCACCTTTTCCCTGAGTGAACGGACGGCCAATCGGCATGGTCCGGCGGGGGCCGCTCGGGAGTGGAGTCCGGTCCGACCTGGGAGGATCCGTCCGGCGCACTCCCCCGCGGCGCCGCGACCGGCACCCCGGTCGGCACGGACCGGACGCGCCGGCCGACGGCCCGCGGCGCGCCCGGCGCACCGCGAACCTGTCCGTAAGATCCCTTGCATGACGGGCCAACACCATGGTGACCATGCGTCGGATTCGTCCGGTGAGGGCGGTATGCGCCTGTCGGACACCGGCCGGGTCGAAGCCTTCAGCGACAGCGTCTTCGCCATCGTGATCACGCTCCTGGTGCTCGACCTCTACGACCACGACGTCCGGCCCGGCGACCTCGCGTCGGACCTGCTCGCGCGGTGGCCCGCCTATGCGGCGTTCGTGGTCTCGTTCGTCTACGTCGGCGTCATCTGGCTCAACCACCACGCGCTCTTCCGCCGGATCCACCGGATGGACGGCGGCCTGCTGTGGATCAACCTCGCGATCCTGTTCAGCACGGTGATCGTCCCCTTTCCCACCTCCGTGCTCGGGGACGCCGTGGCCGAGGGCGGGGGCACCGACGACCAGCGGGTCGCCGTCGTGCTCTACGCCCTGGTCGCCGCCGTCATGTCGGCACCGTGGTGGGGGGTGTTCTCGTACCTGTGCCACCACCCGGAACTGCTGGAGCCGGGCGTCCCGACCGGCTACCTCCGCGCGCAGCGGATCCGGCCGTTGACCGGTCTCGTGCTGTACGTGGTCTGCGGGGTCGGAGGCTGGTTCGTCGGCCCGGCCTTCGGGATGGCCTGCATCGCCGTGGTGATCCTCTACCACGCGCTCACCAGCGAGGGCCTGCGGGAAGGACCGGCCGGCCGCCTCCTCGGCGCCTTCAGGCGCTGACCCCGGTCGTACGTCGGGCGGGTCAGGCGTCCGGGGTCAGCACGGTGCGCTGCCCGGGGGCCTCCGGGGTGGTCCAGGCGTGTTCGACCCGGGAGAGCGGGACCGGCAGGGTGTCGACGGCGAAGGTGCCGGAGTCGATGAGGCCCGCCAGGGAGGGGAGTTCGGCGAGGATGCCCTCGGTGCTGACGGAGCCCTGGCCGCTGCCCATGAGCCGCAGGTTCGCGCCGCGCAGGTAGGCCGAGGGCAGCGTGATGTCCGGTCCGGCGACGGAGCCGATCTGGACCCAGGCGAGGGGCTTGGCACGCTCGGCACGGGCGGTCAGCACGGCGGGCAGGGCGTGCTCGGTGGCGGGGCCCCACAAGTAGTCCAGGACGACGTCGGCGTCGCCGGCCGCGCGCCCGAGCCGGCCGGCGGTCCGCTCGGGGTCGCCGAGGAGGGGGACGGTCTCGTCGGCGCCGAGACCGGGGAGGAGCTCCAGGCGTTCGGGGTCGCGGCCGGCGGCGACGACACGTGCGGCGCCGAGGTGCTTGGCGACCTGGACCGCCAGCCGGCCGGCGCTGCCGGTGGCGCCCAGGACCAGGACGGTGGCGCCGGGCGGCAGGGGGGCGCGGCGGCGCAGGGCGATCCAGGAGGACATCGCGGGGTTCATCGCAGCGGCCACCGCGACCGGGTCGGTGCCCGCGGGCAGGCCCACGGCCCGGCGGCGGTCGACCACGGCCCGCTCGGCCATGGTGCCGGCCACCCCGTCCGGGGCGACGAAGTAGAGCAGTTCGCCCTGCGGGGTGCGGCCGACCGCGTCGATGCCGGGGACCAGCGGCAGGACGCCCTCGGAGGTGTAGTGGCTCCCGTCGGCTCCCGAGCGCACCCGGGGGTGGAGCCCGGCGGCCAGGACGTCGACGAGGAGCTCGTGCTCCCCGCGCGGCTCGGGTTCGGCGACGGTGCCGTAGCGGGGAGGTGCGTCGAAGGAGTGGACGACGGCTGCGTGCATGGCGGCCTCCAGAGAGGTGGGAGGGGCGGACGCATATAGTTTGTATCGCGTACCACTTTCAAAGTAGTTTGCGTCACGTACCAAGTCAAGCGGAGGCAGCCATGACCGAACAGCGCGAACCGGACCTCACCGACGGCCCCACGAACACGACCGACGCGCTCGCCCAACTGTCGTTCCTGGTCCACGGAACGCTGGCACGCGTCGCGGCGCGGCACGACCTGTCCCTCGTCCAGATCCGCCTGCTCGGCATCCTGCGCGACCGCCGGCCGGGCATGCTCGAACTGGCCCGCCACCTGGACCTGGACAAGTCCTCGATGACGGGGCTCGTCGGCCGCGCCGAGAAGCGCGGACTGGTGGAGCGGCTGCCCTCGCCCCACGACGGGCGCGGCGTCCTGGTCGCCCTCACCCCGCTCGGGAAGCGGCTCGCGGAACAGTGCACCGCCGAGATGGACGAGCACGTCGCGGCGCTGACCGAAGTCCTCACGCCCGGCGAGCGCGCGGCGATCCGCGCCGTGAGCACAAAGCTCCTGCGTGCTGCCGGAAAGTGACCGAGTCCCGCGGGTCGGCGGGGCTTCGCCGCACCGACATCTCCCGGTCACCGAACGGTCGTGTCGCCCTGTGACGGTCGGGGAAGTTGGCTATACAACTTTCGCCGAGGAGTGAGCATGACCCCCCTGACCGCCTTCCCGGTCGCCGAGCTGCCCGCGATGTGGCTGCGCGACAACTGCCCCTGCACGGACTGCCGCGACCCGCGGTCGGGCCAGAAGCTCTTCCAGATCGGCGCGCTGCCCGACGGACTCCGCGTCGAGACGGCAACCGATGCCACCGGCACCGCCGGGGAGCCCGCGATCGAGGTCGTCTGGGCGCCCGACGGCCACCGCTCGACGTACCCCGTCACCTGGCTCACGGCCCACCGGCCCGGCGGCACCTCGTACGGCGACCGGCGCACCGAGGACGGCAAGGAGCTGTGGAAGGCCCGCGACCTGGCCGGGCGGCTGCCCGAGGCGGACTGGGACGCCTACATCGCCGAACCGGGCCTGCGGGCGCGCCTGCTGGAGTCCGTCCTGCGGCTCGGCTTCATGCTGCTGCACAAGGTGCCCGAGCGCGACGAGCAGGTGCTCGCCGTGGCCGAGACCTTCGGCTTCGTCCGCGAGACCAACTACGGCAAGCTCTTCGACGTGCGCGTCGAGCCCGACCCGAACAACCTCGCCTTCACCTCGGTCGCCATCACGCCGCACACCGACAACCCGTACCGCGACCCGGTCCCGACGATCCAGCTGCTGCACTGCCTGGTCAACGACGCCGAGGGCGGCGACTCCGGCCTCGTCGACGGCTTCGCCGCGGCCGCGCTGCTGCGCCGCGAGGACCCGGAGGCCTTCGCCGTCCTCAGCCGGACGCCCGTGCCGTTCGTCTTCCGCGACGCGGGGACCGAGCTGCGCGCCGATCACCCCCTGATCGGCACCGACGCACTCGGCCGGGTGCGCGAGGTGCGCTTCAACAACCGCTCGATCAGCGCGCTGCGGCTGCCGGCCGCCGAGCTCGACGCCTTCTACGCGGCGTACCGCACCTTCGCGGAGCTGCTGCTCCGCCCCGAGCTGCAGCTGAACTTCCGCCTGTCGCCGGGCGACTGCCTGGTCTTCGACAACACCCGCCTCCTGCACGCCCGCACGGCCTTCGCCCAGGACGGGGCACGCCACCTCCAGGGCTGCTACGCCGACCTCGACGGCCTCGCGAGCAGCCTGGCCGTGGTGCGGCGCGCGGACACCGTGGAGCCGCTGGCCGAGCTGTTCGCCGGGGCGGGCTCCGCGGAGTACCTGGGCGAGGCGGTCTCCATGGCCGAGCACATGCTCCAGGCCGGCGCCCGCGCCGAGGCCGCCGGCGCCCCGCCGCACCTGGTGGCCGCTGCGCTGCTGCACGACGTCGGGCACTTCGCCGGCGAGGACACCGGCCAGGACCTCATGGACGGCACCGACAACCGCCACAGCCACACCGGCGCCGACCTGCTGGCCCGCTGGTTCGGGCCCGAGGTCACCGAGCCGGTGCGGCTGCACGTCGCGGCGAAGCGCTACCTGTGCGCGGTGGAGCCGGAGTACTACGACCGGCTGTCGGAGGCCTCCAAGCACACGCTGGCGGTCCAGGGCGGCCCGATGACCCCCGAGCAGGCGGCCGTTTTCGCCGCCCTCCCGGGCGCGGCCGACGCGGTCGCCGTCCGCCGCTGGGACGAGGCCGCGAAGGACCCGGAGGCCTTCACGCCGGCGTTCGAGCACTTCGTCCCGCTGCTCACCGCGCTGGTGCGCGGCTGAGGTTGCCGTTCCGGTTCGCCGGGTTGGTCGGGTGCGGGTGCGCGGGGGCTGGTCGCGCAGTTCCCCGCGCCCCCACCCGGGCACGAACCCACCGCGCCGACACGCCCGGCGCTACCCCCGGCCGGTGGGTCAAGTGCCGGTCCGCGGGGGCTGAGCGCGCAGTTCCCCGCGCCCCCGCCGGTCAGCGGGCGCGCCCGGAAGCCAGGCGGCGGATGCGCTTCGTGCGGCCCGTGGTGGCGAGGCGGTGCAGGACGGCGGGTTCCTGCGAGGAGGCGGCGAGGCGGAGTTGGAGCCAGTCGGACCAGGAGTCCTGGACGGACGGGTCGGCGAGCTGGGCGGACAGCGACGGGCTTTCGAGGACGCCGAGTTCGCGGGCGCGGCGGGCGGCGTAGGCGCGGGCGCGCGCGGTGCCGAGGCGGTCGGTCCAGGCGGGGCGGTCGGCGGCCGGGACGTGGCCGAGGGCGTGCAGGACGATGCCGAGCGCGATGGCGTCGTCGGGCTCGGTGGCGACGGCGTCGAAGAGTTCGGGCAGGCGGGCGGGGTCGTCCATGGCCAGGCGGTACCGGGCCCACCGTTCGTGCTCGCCCGGCGGCCCGGTCAGGCCCGGTCCGTGCGCGGGCTGTGGTGGCGGCCGAGGGTGGAGGCGGCGACCGAGTTGTGCACCGTGAAGGCGATGGTGCCCGGCAGGTAGCGGTCCTCGGACCACTCGACCGGCACACCCGCCGGGTCCGTCGTACGGCGCCGCTCGCGCAGCAGGACCTGGCCGGCCGGGCACTTCAGGAGCCGGACGTCGTCCTCGTCGGCCCACGCGATGTCGATGGTGTGGTCGGCGTCGGTGAAGAGCACCCCGTGCCCCACCAGCGCCTCGGTGTGCGACACGACGTCGGGCGCCAGTTCGGCCACCAGGGCGCCCACCCGGGCGGGGTACAGGGAGCGCTCGACCATGACCGGTTCGCCGGACAGGGTCCGCACCCGCAGGACGAGGTGGACCTCCGCGCCGGGTTCCAGGCCCAGTTGCGCGGCCTCGGCCGGTTCGGCCGGCCGCCGTACGACGCGGTCGACGCGCCCGCCCGGCGTCTCGCCGAGGGAGCGGGCCCAGTTGGTGAAGCTCAGCAGTTCGGAGAAGCTCTGCGACCGCGGGCCGCCGAGCACCGTGCGCGGGGTGCCGCGCCGCGAGGTGACCAGGCCGTCCGACCGCAGCACGGCCAGGGCGTGCCGCACCGTGCCGCGGGAGACCCCGTAGCGCTCGGCCAGTGTGCCCTCCGGGGGCAGCTTGGAGCCGGAGGCGTACTCGCCGGCGATGATCGCCGCGCGGAGTTCGGCGGCGACCCTGCGGTACCGCAGGTCGCTGTCGCCGCTGCCCTGGTCCTCACGCAACGTGTCTCCCGGCCGCTCTCGTGTCCACCGGGCCGGCGGTCCGGCCGGCCACGGACAGACCTTATCCGGCCCGGACCGCCGGTCCAGGCGCAGGTGGGACACGACGAGGGTCCGGGCCGGGGCGAGTGCCCCGGCCCGGACCCCTCGGGACGTCCGTCACACGGCGTGGACGGTGCCCGCGTACCGCTGGACGAAGCGGGTGCCGGTGCCCGCCGTGACGGTCACGTCGTACCGGCCGTCGTCGGTGCGCCACTTCACGGTGTCCTGGTGACCGGCCCGGACCCAGACGATCTCCTCCTCACCGTCGAAGTCGTTCGGCGTGACGGTGAAGGCCACGTCGGAGCCGCCATCGTTGCGCAGCTCCAACTCGACCGTGGTGTGGCCCGGGTCGTCGGCACGGCGCAGCGCCGCCCCGACGAGCGGCGCGGCCACGTCGTCCTGGCCGTCGCGGACGACGGTGCCCGCGAAGCGGCGGACGAAGCCGTCGGCGCCGTGCACGGAGAAGTCGTAGCGGCCGTCGGTGGCCGCCGCGTCCCACACGTAGGTGCGCGACGAGTGCGGCTGCACCGTGAACGGGGTGCCGACGCGCGGCAGGGCGATGTTGGGCAGCACGGTGAAGTGGTAGCCCACGGTGCCGTCGTTGGTCAGCGTGCAGGTGACCTTGCCGGTGGCCCGGTCGACCGTCACGTCGGCCCACGGCAGGTACGGCAGCGGGCGGTGCGGCCGCTCGCCCTCCTCCTGCGCCGGCATCGACTGCGCGGTGGGGATCTTGACGCCGGGCAGGGAGTTGCCGGCGTCCGCCTTCGCCATCAGCGCGACCGTGTCCGGCAGGGCCGGGATGCTGTAGTCGGGCTTGGTGAAGTCGAAGGCGCTGGTGAGGTCGCCGCAGACGGTGCGCCGCCACTCGGAGATGTTGGGCTCCCGCACACCGGTCACGCGCTCCAGGAACTGCACCACCGACGTGTGATCGAAGACCTGGGAGTTGACCCAGCCGCCGCGCGACCACGGCGAGACGACCCACAGCGGCACCCGGCTGCCCAGGCCGATCGGCTTGCCGTTCGCGAACTCGTCCTTGGTGCCCGCCTCGGGCATCGGCGGGATGACGTGGTCGAAGTAGCCGTCGTTCTCGTCGTACATGACCAGGAAGACGGTGTGCTTCCAGACCTCGGGGTTGGAGAACAGCGACTGGAGCGCGGTGTTGACCCAGTGGGCGCCGTAGTCGGGGCCGGCCGACGGGTGCTCACTGAACAGGTACGGCGCCACCAGCCAGGAAACGGTGGGCAGGGTGCCGTCCTTGCAGTGCTTGTCGAACGCCGCGGGGTCGAACTTCGTCATGGCGTTGACGTAGCGCGGGTCGTCCTTGGGGAACGCGTGGAACTGCTTGAAGTACGACAGCGCGTTGTCGTCGTAGTCGCCGTAGCGGTCGTCCGAGCCGTCCGGGTTGTGGTAGACGCGCCAGCTGACGCCGGCCTCCTCCAGCCGCTCGGCGTACGTCGTCCAGTCGGCCACCGGGTTGTCGGTGACCGGGGTGTTGTCGGTCCACGGGCCCGTGGTGCCGTCGACGCCGGGGCCGGCGGTGCCGGTCCACAGGTAGAGGCGGTTGGGGTCGGTGGGGCCGTTCAGGGAGCAGAAGTATCCGTCGCAGAGGGTGAAGGCGTCGGCGAGGGCGTACTGGTAGGGGATGTCCTCGCGGTTGAAGTAGCCCATGGTGCGCTCGCCCTTGGCGGAGACCCACTTGTCCATGGAGCCGCTGTTGACCGCGGAGTGGCCGGTGTCCCAGTCGTGCGGGAGGCCGCCCGCGTTCTGGGCGTTGTACTTGGTGGTGTCCATCCGGAAGGGCAGCAGGTAGCCCTCGGAGCGGCTGCGGTCGGGCTGGCGGAACACGGAGTCGCCGCTGGGCAGCACGACGGCCTGGCGGTCGCCGAAGCCCCGCACGCCGTTGAGCGTGCCGAAGTAGTGGTCGAAGCTGCGGTTCTCCTGCATCAGGATGACGACGTGCTTGACGTCGGCGATGCTGCCGTCCCGGTCGTCGTGGCTCGCTGCCTCGGCCGTGCCGGGCAGTCCGACGGCTGCGACGGCAGCCCCGGCGGCGGCGGTGCCGATGAAGGCGCGGCGGCTGAACTGGGTCATGGGGTGGTCCTTCGGGTCGTTCGGGTCAGCCGCGGGCGGACAGGGAGAAGGTGACGACGGCGGCGGCGTGGTCGGAGGGCCAGCCGTTGGCCGCCGTGCCGGGCACGGGCCGGGGCCAGCCGGTGACGAGGCTGTGGGCCTCGACGACGCGCAGCGGTCCCGCGTACTGGATCTGGTCGACGCGGTCCTGCGGCTCGGCACCGCTGCCGCTGTCACGCTGCGGCCTGACGGGGGACCAGGTGGTGCCGGGCTCCGCGACGGGGTCGGTGTGCACGGCGCGGAAGGCGTCGGTGAGGCCGGCCTGCTCCAGGGTTCCGGTGACGGGCCAGCGCACGCGGCCCACTCCCCCGTGCTGGTCGGCCGTCTTGGCCGTCCAGTCCAGGTGCGAGGGCGAGGCGAGGCCGGCGGCCAGGACGACCGCGCCGCGGGAGGCGATGTCCGCCCGCATCGCGGCGACCAGCGCCACGGCCTGCCGGTAGCGGAGCGTCTGCTCCTCGGCCGCCTCGACCTGGGCGGCGCTGCTGCCCGCGAGGAGCGCGTACGGCCCGTAGGCCGCCTCGTCCAGCTGGGCGGCCCACAGCCGCACCGCGGGGCCGCCGGGCGGCTGCAGCGTGGCGGCGGCGGCCGGCAGGTCCGCGGTGGGGGCGACGACGTCGGTGAGCGGGTAGCGGCTGACGATGCCGAGGCCGCCGGCCTGGTGGACGTCCCAGCCGAGCGCCTTGGCCAGGTTGCCGGCCGCGGTGCCGCCGGACTCCTGGAGGGCGACGACGTCGAGGCCCTGGGTGAGCACCAGGCTCAGCAGCTTCTCCGCGAAGCCGTCGATGTGGGTGCCGGCGTCCCAGAGGTTCAGCGAGGCGACCTTGAGCGGGATGCGGTCGCGGTTGTCGCGGACCGGCACCTGCACGGTGATCGTGTCGCTGCCCGCTGCGCTGTCGGTGACGGAGACGACCACGCGCCCCGGGTTCTTGGGCGTCGCGGCCGGCGCCTTGCCGGTGACGGTGCCGTCCGCGGCCACCGACAGCCAGGAGTCGCCTCCGGCGCGCCGGAACGTCGCGCTGCCGGCGGGGTTGCCCTCGGGACGCGCCCACAGGCCCGCCAGCGGCACGGAGATGTCCGTGCCCGTCAGCTGGGGGGCGGTCGTGAGGGCGTCCACCACCGCGTGCGGGCGCGGGATGACGGGGCGGGGGACGAAGCTGAACGGCGCGGTCTTGGCGAGGATGCCGTAGCCGTCCTTCGCCAGCAGGTAGCCGGTGTACGGGCCGCCGGTCAGGCCGGCGGTGTTGATGGTGATGTCGCCAGAGGCGGCGGGCGTGTACTCCCAGGCCAGCGAGCCGCCGTTGCCGGGCTGCCGGTTGCCGTCGTAGACACCGACCCAGTTCGTGGCGTACGGCGTGTCGGTGGTCCAGTGGAAGACGACCTGGTCGCCCTCGTAGGGGTTGGGGGTCTTCAGCGTGATGGAGTCGCCGGTGGGCGCACCGGCGAAGCTGAACGGCGCGGTCTGCGCGAGGATGCCGTAGCCGTCCTTCGCGAGGAGGTAGACGGTGTACGGGCCGCCGCTGAGGCCGGAGGTGTCGAGCGTCACCTGCCCGGAGGCACCGGGGGTGTACGTCCACACCAGGGAGCCGCTGCCGCTCGCGGGCTTGCGGTTGCCGTCGTAGACGCCGATCCAGTTCTTCGGGTCGGGGGCGTCCGTCGTCCAGGTGAAGGTCAGCTTGTCGCCCCGCTGCGGGGACGTCGGGGAGCTGAGCGCGATGGTGCTCCCGGACGCGGCGTCACGAGTGAGAGGTGGCACGGTGATGGGTCCTCTCCGCCCGGGGACCGCCGCGGCGGGACCCGGGTGAGCAAAGTTGTCTATATAACTTCGCTCCAGCAAGCCGTCTCGTGGCGACGTCCCGGTGAACGAGGGATTGCCGTCCGCGGGGCGGCAAACGGAATTCTCGCTCCGCGCCGCGCCCGCCCCGCCGTGCACGAGAGGCGGTGAAACACCAGGCCAACTGCGGTTGTCGGGCGGGCGGTGGCGTGCGCCGGGGGTGCGGCGGCACGTGGCGCGCCCGCATCCGGGATGCCGGTGCCTGGTGACGGGGTGGCGGGGTCCGGTCGAGCACACTGTGCGCAGCCCGGCCGTTTCCGGGCCACGGTCCTGACCCGTTCCCGCCGATGGATTTCCTGCACGTGCGGCCGCTCACCACCGGCTAATTTGGGGCACCCCGAAGCAGAGGAGAGCGCCGTGGGCAAGGTGGTCATGTACAGCACGGTGTCGGTGGACGGCTTCGTCGCGGACGAGAACGACCAGCCCGGACCGCTGTTCGACTGGCTGGTCAGCGGTGACGTCCCATTGGACGGGAGCGGCGCGCTGAAGGTGTCGCAGACGTCCTACGACCACACCCGGCCGTACTGGGACCGGATCGGGGTGACCGTCGTCGGCCGCCATGTCTTCGACATGACGGACGGCTGGGACGGGAAGCCTCCGGGCGGGATCGAGCACGTCGTCGTCGTGACCCACCGGGGCAGGCCCGAGGGCTGGCACCCCGAGGCGCCGTTCCACTTCGTCGACGGCGTCGAGGCAGCAGTCGCCAAGGCGCAAGAGCTCGCGGGTGACCGCGTCGTCGAGGTCGCCGCCGGCGACGTCGGTGGCCAGGTGCTTGCCGCGGGCCTGGTCGACGAGGTGCGCATGGACGTCGTACCCGTGGTGTTCGGGTCGGGCAAGCGCTATTTCGGATCGGTCCACGCGCAGCACCTGCTGGAGGATCCCGACGTGGTGATCCAGGGCGACCGGGTGCTTCACCTGAGCTATCGCGTGCGCCGTTGACCGATCCGAACGCGAACCATGACACCGGACCGGAGGCCCGCCCGTGTGGACTCGCGCGGCGCGCGCCCCGGGATGAGCGCCGCGCCGGGGTCCCGTTCGTATGATCGCCAGGCTCAGGACGTCGGCACCGAGGCGGTCGGGACGTGGCACAACCGGGAATCGACTACGAGGCGGTCTTCCGCGGACTGCCCAGCGCGGTGGCGCTCCTGACACCGCAGTTGTTCTTCGTCGACGCCAACGAGGAGTACCTCGCCCTGTCGGGCCGGCCGGCCGCGGAGGTGATCGGGCACTTCCTCTTCGACGTGTTCCCCGACAACCCCGACCACCGCGGGGCGTCCGGGATGCGCAATCTCGGGGCCTCGCTGCGGCGCGTCGCGTCGACGGGCGAACGGGACGCCATGGCGCTGCAGCAGTACGACGTCGAGGACCCCGAGCACCCCGGGCGGTGGGAGGAGCGGTACTGGAGCCCGGTCAACATGCCGGTGTTCGGGGACGACGGGCGCGTGGCACTGCTGGTGCACCGGGTGGAGGAGGTCACCGAGCTCATCCGCGCCCGGGGCGGCCCCGACCGGGACCGCTCCAGGGTGCTGGAGGCCGAGCTGTACGGCAGGGCGCGCGAGTTGCAGGAGGTCAACGAGCGGTTGCGGCGCGCCCACGCCCGCGAGCGGGAGGTGGCGCTCGCGCTCCAGTCGGCGATGCTGCCCGCCCCGCAGCCGCTGCGGCAGCACCGCGTGGCGGTGCGCTACCGGCCGGCCACGGGGGCGCTCAATGTGTGCGGCGACTGGTACGACCTGGTGGACCTGCCCGGCGGGGGCGACCGGATCGGGGTCGCGGTCGGCGACGTCGTGGGGCACGGCCTGCCGGCGGCGTGCGTCATGGGGCAGTTGCGCAGTGCGCTGAGCGCGGCCTCACGGGTCGCGGACGGCCCGGCCGGCGCCCTGGAGGTCCTGGGGCTGTACGCGCGCTCGGTGCCCGGTGCCGAGTCGACGACGGCGGTGAACGCCTTCGTCGACTGGGACGCGCGGACCGTCACCTACAGCAGTGCCGGGCATCCGCCGCCGGTCCTGCTGCACGCCGACGGCACCGTGGACTTCCTCGACCAGGCCACCGATCCGCCGCTGGGTGCCCGTCCGGAGCACGACTCCCGGCCGCAGGCCGTGATCCCGTTCACCGAGGACGACACGCTCGTGCTCTACACCGACGGCCTGGTCGAGCGGCGCGGCGAGGACATCGACACGGGTCTCGCCCGCCTCGCCGGCGTTCTCGGCCGGCACCGCGGCGCCGGGCCGGAGCGGCTCGCCGACGCGGTGCTCGGCGAGCTGCTGCCGCCCGGCGGGATCACCGACGACACGGCACTGGTGGTCGTCCGCCTGTGAGCCGCGGCGCGACGCACTGACGGGCCGTCAGTTGAAGCCGACGACGGAGTGCGGCCGGTAGGGCTCCTCCAGGGACTTCGCTTCCGCCTCGTCCAGGGACAGGTCGAGCGAGGCCACCGCGTCGAGCAGGTGCCGCTCCTTGCCGACGCCCACGATCGGCGCGGTCACCCCCGGTTGCCGCAGCAGCCAGGCCAGTGCCACCTGGGCGCGCGGCACGCCGCGCCGCTCGGCGACGGCCGCCACCGCGTCGACGACGACGCGGTCCTGCTCGTCGTACAGGCCCCGCCCGTAGTCGTCGGTCTCCTGACGGGCGCTGCCCGCGTCCCAGTCACGGGTGAGCCGGCCGCGGGCCAGCGGGCTCCACGGCGTGACGCCGACGCCCTGGTCGGCGCAGAGCGGCAGCATCTCCCGCTCCTCCTCGCGGTAGAGGAGGTTGTAGTGGTTCTGCATGCTGACGTACTTCGTCCAGCCGCCGCGCTCCGCGGTGTGCTGGGCCTTGGCGAACTGCCAGGCGTACATGGAGGACGCCCCGATGTAGCGGGCCTTGCCCGCCTTGACCACGTCGTGGAGTGCCTCCATCGTCTCCTCGATGGGCGTGTCGTAGTCCCAGCGGTGGGTGATCAAGAGGTCGACGTAGTCGGTGCCGAGGCGGCGCAGGCTGGCGTCGATCTCAGTGTGGATCGCCTTGCGCGACAGCCCCGCGCCGTTGGGCCCGGGGCGCATGCGGCCGTGCACCTTCGTGGCCAGGACGATCTCGTCGCGGTTCGCGTGCTCGGCCAGCACCCGTCCCACGATCTCCTCGCTGGTGCCGTCGGAGTAGACGTTGGCGGTGTCGAAGAAGGTGACGCCCGCTTCGAGGGCGGCGCGGATCAGCGGGCGCGCGGCGTCCTCGTCGAGCGTCCAGGGGTGGTTGCCGCGCTCGGGCACGCCGTAGCTCATGCAGCCGAGGCATATGCGCGAGACGTCAAGACCGGTGGAACCGAGTTTCGTGTACTGCACGTTGCTGCTACCTCCGCGAAAGGTGTGTCGTCCGGGGCGGACAGGACGGGCGTGGGCCTGGCTGCCTGGCGGTCATACGCGCACCGCCCAGAGGGTGCCGCCGCCGTCGAGGACGGCGATCAGGTCGCCGCTCGCGGCGGGCGCACCCACGGTCGTGCTGTCGAACTGGCCCGACCAGAGCGTACGGCCGCCCTCCACGTCGACGATCCGCGCACTGGCCCATCGCCGGAACACCCGTGCCTGAACCGTGTCGGAGAGCAGGGCATAGGGGCCGCTGGCCCGCAGTCGTCCGCCTCTCCTTCAGGCCCGAGTCCCCCGGTGGTGATGGGTTTTCACTCGGCAGCGTTGATCGTGGACTGTGCCTCCCGGCTCCCGGGCGCACAGGACCCGGGCGGGAACGCACCGGCCGGTTCAGTGCGACGCGGGACCGTGCACGGCGGTGACCGACAGGGTCTTCACGCCGGTCGCGGCGCAGCCCAGCAGCGCGTCGTCCGGCAGGAAGAGCGCGTCACGCTCGTCGGGCGGGTAGACCCGCAGGCCCCGTGCCTTCTGCGGGTCGCACACCTTCTGGTCGTAGTTGTCCACCTGGGTCATGCGCAGCAGGGCCTCGGCGGAGCCGCCGCGCGGCAGCAGGACGGCCTTGCCGGGACCGCCCGTGCGCTCGGCGGGGTTGCCGACCTGCCGGCCCGCGGCGCCGTCGACCAGGGAGACCCCCGGGAAGCCGTACAGGGTGCAGGAACGCGGCCCGGAGTTGACGAAGACCAGCACGCGCTCCACCGAACCCGCCGCGCCCTGGGAGCCGCCGAAGGCGATCTTGAGCTGTGCGGACCGGCAGCCGGTCACCTGGGACACCGAGGTGGAAGAGGCGGACGAAGGGGACGAAGAGGACGAGGTGGAGGGCCGCACCGAGGGCGACCCCGTCGTTCCGGACGGCGCGGGCGCGGCGGTCGCCGTGCCGCCCTCCCCGGAGGGCAGGCCGCTCACGGACGGCGCGGCGGGCCGCACCGTCGAGACGCCACCGCCCCCGCCGGGCACCGGCGCCAGGAACACTCCCGCTGCCAGGCAGCCGGCCACCGCGGTGCCGAGCGCGAGCGCCCGGCGCCGTCGCACCGACCGGGCCCGGCGCCGGACGGCGTCGAAGGCGCCGGGCGGCGGTGCCAGGAGGACGACGGGCTGCCGGAACACCTCGGCGATCTCGCTCGGCTCGTCCTCGGCGCTCCCCCCACGGGACCCGGGGAGGTCGCCCGGGTCAGACGGTCGTTTCATGAAGCCCCCTGAGAGAGGCCCGCAGGTGCTGCCGGGCGGCGTGGAGATCGCTCTTGATGGTGCCGGGGCGCCGGTGGAGGGCCACCGCGATGTCGTTCACCGACAGGTCGGCGTAGTAGTGCAGCAGGACGGGGACGCGCAGCCGTCCCGGCAGGGCCTCCACCAGGGCGCGGATGTCGGTGCCGTGGTCGGCGGCCGGGGCATGGTCCACGGTCACGACCTCCAGCTGCCGCACGGTGACCTTCTCCCGCTCCTGGCGGCGCCAGTGGTCCTTGACGAGGTTCGCCGCTATGGAGAAGAGGTACGGAGCGGGTTCCCGGACCGTCGTCCACCGGGACCACAGTCTCGTGAACGACTCGGACGCGATCTCGTGCGCGACGGAGTCGCTGTCCACGAGCTTGCGGCACCAGCCCGCCAGCCGCGGGTAGAAGGACTCGAAAAACTCCTCCGCCTCCTCCGCTGCGCTGCTCACACCGAACCCGCCATTCCTGATCTCGCTCCCCCTCACGCGTGCGACGGCACCTCCGTCAGACGGTGACGACGCTCTTCCAGCCGCCGACGGGGCGTTCTCCCAGGTTAAGGCCCTGCAGGTTGCGCACGACGGTGGGGTGCTGCGCCTCCAGCCAGTCGCAGAACTGGCGGAAGGACACCATGCGGACGTCGTCCTTCTCCGCCATGTCGCCGATCACCTGCTCGACGGCGTCCATGTAGATGCCGCCGTTCCACTGCTCGAAGTGGTTGCCGATGAAGAACGGGGCGCGGTTGGTGGTGTAGGCGCGCTCGAAGCCGGCCATGTAGGCGCCGCGGGCCTGGTCGCGCCACGCGGGACGGCGTGCCGGGTCTCCGTGGGTGGTCCCGGACTGGTTGGCGAGCATGTTGTAGTCCATGGAGAGCACTTCGAAGCTGTGCCCGGGGAACGGCACGGACTGCAGCGGAAAGTCCCATATGCCGAGTTTGCGGCGGGGCCAGACCTGGAGTCCGCCCGGCGAGCTGGCGTCGTACCGCCAGCCGAGGGCGGCCGCGGTGGACAGCAGGTTGAACTGGCCCATCAGGCAGGGAGTGCGGCCGCCGACGAGTTCCTTGGTGTAGTCGAAGGGCAGCGGCTCCAGGTCGTCGAAGCCGGTGTTGGTCCGCCACTCCCGCACGAAGCGCGTGGCCTGCTCTATCTCGCTGCGCCACTCGGCGGGCGACCACCGCTTCACCGAGCCGTAGCCGCCGCAGAAGTGGCCGTTGAAGTGGGTGCCTATCTCGTGGCCCTCCAGCCACGCGGCCCGCAGCTGCTCCAGTGTCAGGCGTATGTGGGCGTCGGTCAGGTAGCCGATGTCGGAGGCGCCGACCGGATTGCGGGGCGGGTCGTACAGGTGCTTCTTGGACTCGGGCAGCAGGTACAGCCCGGAGAGGAAGAAAGTCATGGCGGCGCCCGCCTCCTCGGCGACCTTCCGGAAGCGCGCGAAGAGGCCGTTGTCGAGTTCACCGGCGCCGTCCCAGGAGATGACGACGAACTGCGGCGGCCGCTCCCCCGGCTCCAGCCTGCGCACCTCCGGCTGCCGCGGCTGGGCGCCGGTCAGCGAGGTCGAGCCGTCCCCTATCAGCCGCGGCGACTCCACGCTCGGGGGCAGGGGGCGCGGCGGCGCGGAGGTCGCGGGGGCGGAGGGCGCCGAGGGGGACGGCGACGGGGAGGAGTTGCCGCGCGCGAAGGCCTCGCCGCCGGCGCCGCGGTACAACGCGTAGCCGCCGGCCGACAACAGGCCCGCGGCTCCCAGTCCCATGAACGCCCTGCGGGGCAGCCGGGACGGTTCCTCGTTCGGACGACCTGACGCGCTCACTTTGTCTCACTCACTGTTGACGGCCGATCACCGGAAGCCATCGCCTTCTTGCGACGCCACTGGTATAGAGACCGGTGCGGTACCCGTGGTTGTCACGGAACGGCAAAAAAGGCGGTCCGCCGGGTCGGGGGCGGGCTGTTCACCCCGTGGTGCCGAGCCAGTCCCGCGCCGACCGCGGGCTGCGCAGCCGTACGACGCGCAGCGGCGCGAAACGCCGGTCCAGGGAGCGCCGTTCGATCTCGGCGCGCCGGGCCGCGTGCTGGGCCCAGGCCCATCGCACCGGGTGGTCGGCGCGGAACCACGAGGCCGCGGTCTCGACGTTGCCGCCGAAGACGCGCTCCCGCAGCACGGTCCTCCGCAGCGACCTGCGCAGGACCCGGGGCATGACGACCGACCTGGGGTAGTCGAGCCAGACGACGGTGTCGGCGTGCGTCCACACCAGGTCCCGGACCTCCGGGTAGCCGAAGGAGTCGAAGACCCACCCAGGGCCGGCGGCGATCTCCGCCACCCGCTCGCGGAACGCGGGGTCGGCGGCCCATCCGGGCCCGGTGAACTTCAGCGCGTCCATCTCGTGGAACGTCAGGCCCAGGCGCGCGGCCAGCGCGCGGGCCATGGTGGTCTTGCCCGCCCCGCTGATGCCGACGACCAGGATGCGTCTCATCCGCGCAGGTTATCCGGGGCGTGACGGCCGCCTCCCTCCCCGGGGGGACCGGCGCCCCGGCCGGTGGCGACGCGACGGTCCTCGGCGGGGGGCTACTGCCGATGCCGTGCCGGACGGCGCCTGAACGCCCTTCGCCGGCGAGGCGCTGGCGGTACCAGGCCCGGCGGCGCAGCGCCTACCGTGGCGGTCACGTCAGGCCGACCAGTCGCACCACCGGTGGAACTGCCGTGCGCCCGGCGGCGCTCGGCCGAATGGACGTGACTCGTGAAACGGCAGCGGCCCGCCGCCACCCGTGCGGCCGGGCGGGGCGGGTCCGGTGAGCCGCGTGGCCCCTCACCCCGGCTCGAAGCCCGCTCGCCCGCGCTTCGGCAGAGCCGGTGGGCAGGCCTGTCAGCACAGCACCTTGAGCGCTCCCGGCCGGATGCGCGCGGTGACCGGGAGGACGGCGTCGACCTCCCCGTCCGCGCCGTAGGGGACGTCGCGGTCGGCCTCGATGCGGATCTCCCTGCCGCGGAGGATCTCGACCTCGGGCCGGTTCACGTGGGCGCCGGTCTTGAGTTCGTTCATCAAAGTGAAGAAGAGCCGGCGCGGCGCGTCGCGGATCATGACGACGTCGAGCAGCCCGTCGTCCACGCGGGCGCCGGGCGCGATCGCGCGACCGGAGCCGTAGAAGCCCGAGTTGGCCGCCACGACGGTGTAGCCCCGGCGCTCGTGGAGCTCCCCGTCGACGGTGACGCGGTAGGCGGCCGCGCGCCAGCCGGCGACCGCGCGCAGGCCGCCCGCGTAGTACGAGGCGGCGCCGCTCAGCAAACGGGAGGCGTTGGCGTGCCGGTTGGCGAGGGCGTCGACGCCCGCGTAGACACTGCCCAGCACGACCGTACGGTGGTGGACCGCGGAGTCGACCTCGATGGTGTCGACCGGGCGGGGGTCGCGGTCGAGCAGGACGCGGGCGAGTTCCTCCGGCCCCGTGGGCAGGCCGAGGGCGCGGGCGAAGTCGTTGCCGCGGCCGGCGGGCACGAGGCCGAGGACGGCGTCCGTGCCGCTGAGGGCGCCGCCGACGCCGCCGGCGATGCCGTCCCCGCCGACCGCGAGCACGACGCGGCCCCGCTCGCCCGCGCGGCGGGCGAGTTCCCGCGCGTGCGCCAGGCTCGTGCTGTACTCCGTCTCCAGCTCCGCTCCGGCCTCGCGCAGCAGCCGGGCGAGCGGCAGGAGGGCGGCGGCCCCGGTGGAGCCCCCGGCGGTGGGGTTGACGACGGCGGTGAACTGTCGCATGCGCGTGCCTCCGTGACGGGGACGGGGACCGGAACGGGGACGGGGCTCAGCGGCCCGGGAGGAGGATGCCGGGGTTGAGCAGCCCGGCCGGGTCGAGCGCGTCCTTCACGGCCCGCAGCGCGGCGATGCCCAGCGGGCCGGCCTCGCGCACGTACCAGTCGCGGTGGTCGCCGCCCACTCCGTGGTGGTGGCTGATGGTGCCGCCCGCGGCGATGATCGCCTCGTTCGCGGCGGTCTTGGCGGGCGCCCAGTGGGCGACGGGGTCCTCGCCCTGCGCCGAGACGACCGTGAAGTACAGCGAGGCGCCGTTCTCGTACACGTGCGAGATGTGGCACATGACCAGGGGCGGCGTGCCGGCGCCCGCGAGGGTGGCGGTCAGGGCGTGGCGCACCGAGTCGTACAGCTCCGGCAGGCGCGACCAGAACGTCGCGGTCTCCAGGGTCTCGGCGAAGGCACCCGCGTCCAGGAGGGCGTCGCGCAGATAGGGCGCGGAGTAGCGGCCGTGGGCCCAGCGCTGCCCGGGCTCCTCGCCGATGTACTCGCCGCCGCAGTCGCGCAGCACGGCCGCGGCCCGCGCCCGGCGGTACGCGGTGTCCTCCTCGGTGCCCTCGTAGCCGGTGATCGCGACGCAACCCGCCGCCGAGGGCCCGCCGGAGACGCCGATGGCGTCGGGCTGGGCCAGGCCGATCATCGTCTCCGTCTCGTCGGACAGCCGCAGCACCGTGGGGCGGGGGCCGTCCTGGGCGAGCCGGCGCAGCGCGGCCGTGCCCTCGGCGAACCCGGGGAAGCGCCAGCCCTCGTAGACCGCGACCTGCGGGACCGGGCGGATGCGGACGGTGACGGAGGTGATGACGCCGAGCGCGCCCTCGGAGCCGAGGACGAGCTGACGCAGGTCCGGGCCGGCGGCGGAGCGCGGCGCGCGGCCGGCGTCGAGGGTCCCGCGCGGGGTGGCGACGGTCAGGCCGAGCACCATCTCGTCGAAGCGGCCGTACCCGGCGGACGCCTGGCCGCTGGAGCGTGCCGCGGCGAACCCGCCGATGGTGGCCCATTCGTAGGACTGCGGGAAGTGGCCCAGGGTGAAGCCCTGTTCGGCCAGCAGTGCCTCGGCCTCCGGGGCGCGCAGGCCGGGTTGGAGGATCGCGGTGCGCGACACCGGGTCCAGGGACAGCATCCGGTCCATGCGGCGCAGGTCGAGGGCGACGAAGGGGCGGCCGCCCTGCGGGGCCAGGCCGCCGACGACGGAGGTGCCGCCGCCGAACGGCACGACGGCCAGGTCGTGTTCGGCGCACACGGCCAGCACGGCGAGCACCTCGTCGTGGCCGGCGGGCAGCACGACGGCGGCGGGGACGTCGGCGACGTCGCCGGCCCGGATGCGCAGCAGGTCCGGCGTGGACTTGCCACGGGTGTGCCGGATGCGGCTCTCGGGGTCGGTGCGGACGAAGGACAGGCCGCCGACGGCGTCGGCGAGCGCCTCGCGGGCCTCGTCGCCGAGCGGGCTCTCCGGGACCTCGATGTCGGCCAGGCCGGCCGGAGCGGCCTCCCGGGGCTTGACCCCGAGCAGATCGCGCAGCAGGCCGATCACGGTGTCGGGCAGTGGGGCCGCCTTGGCCGGGTCGCCCCAGCCGCTCCACAACATGTCCACGTCGTCGTCCTCATCGGTCGAGGGATCGGGGGTCAGGGGGCCATCTCCCTTTGTTTCCCGGGGCGTTACACTGTGACACATGACGCCTATTCGTCACAACACTCGGACAGCGGTGGATCCGGTGCTCGACGCGGTCCGCGACTGCGTCCTGGCCGTCGGCGTGCGCCGCACGACCCTCACCGACGTGGCCCGCCGCGCCGGCGTCTCGCGCATGACGCTGTACCGGCGCTGGCCCGATGTGCGCACCCTGGTCGGGGATCTGATGACCCGTGAGTGGGTGAACGTCGCGACGGACGCGATCCCCGGGCACGCCGGCGACCGCGACGCCCGGTCTCAGCTGGTCGGCGGACTGGTCGACGGCATCCGCGCGTTCCGGGCGCACCCCCTCTTCGTCAAGATCGTCGACGTCGATCCCGAACTGCTCCTCCCCTACGTGCTGGACCGCCGCGGCGCCAGCCAGGACGCGCTGCTGCAGCTGATCACCACCGCGCTGGAGACGGGCCACGCCGACGGCTCCGTCCGCCGCGCCCACCCCGCCCGGCAGGCGCGGGCGGTGCTGCTGCTGGCGCAGTCGTTCACGCTGTCGCTGCGCACCATGACCGACGAGGACGACCCCGACCTGAACTCGGCCGCGTTCCTGGAGGAGTTGCGGACCATGCTGGAGAGGACCCTGACGCCATGAGCCCCACGAGCAGCCCGGTTCCGCCCCGCCCCGCCGCCACCCCCTCCCCGCCCGGGTCGTCGCTGTCCGCGGCCCGGCGCGCCCGTGAGCTGGCCGAACTCGCGGATGGCGGCGGCGTGGTGGACGTCCTGGTGGTCGGCCTCGGCGCCACCGGCGCGGGGGCGGCGCTGGACGCCGCCTCGCGCGGTCTGTCGGTCGCCGCCGTCGACGCGCACGACCTGGCCTTCGGCACCTCCCGCTGGAGCTCCAAGCTGATCCACGGCGGTCTGCGCTATCTCGCCTCCGGCCAGCTGGACGTCGCGCACGAGAGCGCCGTCGAGCGCGGCGTGCTGATGGAACGCACCGCTCCCCACCTCGTCCAGGCGCAGCCGTTCGTGCTCCCGCTCACCCCGCTGGTCTCGCGCGGCCAGGCCGCCGTGGCCTGGACCGGCCTCCGGGCCGGCGACGCGCTGCGGCTGGCGGCCCGCACCTCCCGCGCCACGCTGCCGGCCCCGCGCCGGCTCTCCGCCGTGGAGACCCGGCACTTCGCCCCCGCGCTGCGCCCGTCCGGGCTGCGCGGCGGGCTGCTGTCCTGGGACGGCCAACTCGCCGACGACGCACGCCTGGTGACGGCGATCGCCCGTACCGCCGCGGCGCACGGCGCACGCGTCCTCACCCGGGTCCGCGCGGTCGCGCTCACCGGCTCCGGCGCCCTGATACGCGACGAACTCACCGGCCAGGAGGCCACGATCCGCGCCCGCGCCGTGATCAACGCCGCCGGTGTGTGGGCGGGCGGGCTGGTGGACGGCATCCGGCTGCGGCCCTCGCGCGGCACCCACCTCGTCCTGCGCTCGGCACCGCTGGGCGACCTCCCGGCGGGCCTGCACATCCCGATCCCGGGTGAGTCCAACCGCTTTGTGCTCGTCCTCCCGCAGGGCGACGGGCGGGTCTACGTGGGTCTCACCGACGAGCCGGTCGACGGCGACATCCCCGACGTCCCGGAGGTCCCCGAGACCGACATCGGCTTCCTCCTCGACGTGCTCGGCACCGCGCTGGACACCGCCGTGGGACGCGAGGACGTCGTCGGCGCCTTCGCCGGGCTGCGGCCGCTGCTGGACACCTCCGCGGACGGCGCCGGGAACACGTCCGACATCTCCCGCAAGCACGCGGTCCTCACCTCGGGCGACGGCGTCGTCACCGTCGTCGGCGGCAAGCTGACCACCTACCGCCGGATGGCGCAGGACGCGGTCGACGCCGCGGTCTCCACCCGCGGCCTGGGCGCCGGGCCGTCCCGTACGGCGTCCCTGCCGCTGGTCGGCGCGGCCCCGGCCGCGGAGCTGACCGGACTCGCGGCGCCGCGCCGCCTGGTGCGGCGGTACGGCACCGAGGCCCCGGCGGTGCACGCCCTCGGCGCGGCGGAACCGGCCCTGCGCGAGCCCGTCGTGGCGGGGCATCCGGTGACCCGGGCCGAACTGGTCTGGGCGGTGCGCCACGAGGGCGCGCTGGACGCCGCCGACCTCCTCGACCGGCGCAGCCGCATCGGCCTGGTCCCCGCGGACCGCCAGCATGCCGTCGAAGCGGCGGAGGACGCTCTGGCCCGCCCGGCCGCGGAATGACGCCGCCGCTCCGAGCGCGGCGGGAAATTCACCGGGCCGCATTCCCGGCCGCGCGACCCGGCAATTCCGGGGCGGAATTCCCGCGTCGGGCACGTGCCGCCGGCGTCGCGGAAAGGGCGGGCGGGCGCGCCGAGTGAAACAGCCCGCGGCGGCGGGTGTTTGCAGGCCGGCATCCGGGGCACCCGAAAAGCGCGGTGAACGGTGCAGCCGGGTGCCGGACACCTCTCCGGCCGGTACCCGGCTGCGCACCCGGATCGTCCGGTCGCGTGTTCACCGCGTCATATCGTCGTGCATTCGTTCACGGGAGGCGCACGTGGTTCCCCTTTTGCTGGTTCTGCTTCTGGCCGTCATTCTTTTCGGGGCCGGATTCGCCCTCAAGGCCCTGTGGTGGGTCGCCCTGATCATCCTGGTGCTGTGGCTGCTCGGGTTCGTCATGCGCGGCACCTCCTCGGGTGGCGGCAGGTCGCGCTGGTACCGGTGGTGACCTCCTGCTGACCCCTCGCGGAAGGCGGCGGCCCTCGGGCCGCCGCCTTCCGCATGTCCGCGTGATACCCCGAAGCGGGGGTAAGCGGCTCTCGGACACACCGTTCGGCCCAGTGCCGCGGACTATCGAGGAGAGAACCATGCTCTTGGCCCACCCCGCTGTGCTGAACGACCTCGTCGACCGCTACGAGACGCTGCGCGTGCTCGACCCGGCGGACGCCGAGGTCCGGCGCCGGCTGGAGGACGTCTCGTACACACTGTGCGTGGCGACGGGCACCGGCGACGTGGACGCCGCTCTCGCCGCGGCGCGGCTGCGCCTGCCGGGAGCGAGGCCGCTGGACGACTCGGCCGTCGCGTGAGAGACGTCCGCACCGTCGGCGTCGAGGAGGAACTGCTCCTGCTGGACGCCGAGTCCGGCGAGCCCCGGTCCCTGTCGACAGCCGTCCTGGTCGCGGCGCGCCGCGCCCCGGCAGCCGGGGACGACGTGTTCGAGACGGAACTCCAGCGCCAGCAGCTGGAGTTCGCCACCCGGCCGCAGGTACGGATGGAGGACCTGGGCGCCCATGTGGCCGCGCTCGCCACATCGCCGCTGCCGGTGGATCCCGCCCTCAGCGCCGGCGAGCGCTGCCGCCGGCTGGGCGAGCGGTACGGGCCGACCACGCAGGAGCAGCTCACCTGCGGCTGCCACGTCCATGTGTCGGTGGAGTCGGACGAGGAGGGCGTCGCGGTCCTGGACCGGATCCGCCCGTGGCTGCCGGTCCTGCTGGCGCTGAGCGCCAACTCGCCCTTCCCGCAGGGCCAGGACAGCGGGTACGCGAGCTACCGCAACCGGGTGTGGGGCCGCCGGCCCTCGGCGGGCCCGGTCGAGGTCTTCGGTTCCGCCGACCGCTACCACGCACTGGTGGCGTCGATGGTGGGCACGGGAGCGCTGCGCGACGAGGGCATGGTCCACTTCGACGCCCGCCTGTCCCGCACCTGGCCGACGGTGGAGGTCAGGGTCGCCCACGTCTGCCTCAAGGCATGGCACACCGCCCTGGTCACCACCCGCGTGCGGGCCCTGGTGGAGACCGCGACCCGGCAGTGGGAGGACGGCGAGCCGCCGGCGCGGCACAGTGTCGCGCTGCTGCCGCCGGCGACATGGCGGGCGGCTGCTGCACCCGCTGGGCATGGAGCCCGTTCCCGCGGAGGCGGCGGTGCGCGCCCTGTTCGAGCACGTACGCGACGCCCTGGAGGACAACGGCGACCTCGTCCCGGCGCAGGACGCCCCGGCCGGCCTGCTGAAGGCGGGCAACGGCGCTTGTTTCCAGCGGGACCGGCCGGAGCGGGACGGCGACCTGCGGGCCGTGGTCGCGGCCTGCGTCCGGCACACCCGGGGATGAGCCGCGACGCCGCCCCGCGGCGGTCAGTCGCGCGGCAGCTTGGTCACGGTGTCGAGGTAGAAGGCGTCGATGCTCTGCACCGCGCGGTTGAAGTCGTCGAGGTTGACCGGCTTGGTCACATAGGCGTTGGCGTGCCGCTGGTAGGCGCCGGCGACGTCGTCCGGCGCGGCGGAGGTCGTCAGGACGACGACCGGGATGGCGCGCAGATCGTCGTCGGCCTTGAGGATCTCCAGCAGCTCGCGGCCGTTCATGCGGGGCATGTTGAGGTCGAGCACGATGAGGTCGGGGCGGGCGTTGCTGTCGTCGCGCAGGTAGTCCAGGGCGGCGACACCGTCCTCGACCTGCGTGAGGTTGCGGGCGCCGCGCTCGGACAGGGCGTCCCCGATGAGCATGGCGTCGGCGAGGTCGTCCTCGACTAGGAGCACGTCGTAGGGGCGGGGTGAGGCGATCATCATCGTCGGCTCCGGGTCCGGTCGGTGCCTCGCACGAGGCGGTGGGGGGATGGTGCGGGCCCGGCCGGTCCGCGGACGGTCCGTGCCGGCTGCCGCGGGCGGGCCGGTTCGTGGAGGTGGGCCGGCGCCTCCGCGGCGGTCCCCCGCCCCGCAAGGCGCAGGGGGAGGTGGATGCCAGGCATGGCCCCCACCCTAGGGGGTCGCGATCAACCAGGACAACAGACGTTGTCGCGGGGACGGCTACAGTGAGTGCCTGCCGCACGGATTCCGGGCGGCCGCGGAGGCGGGCAGGAACACGGATTCGGCATCAGAAGGGGCTGCGACGTGGTGGACGAGACGGGCCGGCTTGCGCGGTGGACCACCCGCCGCTGGCTCCGCGTGGGGGTGAGTACGGCCCTCGCGGTGCTCACCGTCCTCGGGGCGCTGGGCATATGGTCGCTCGACCGGAACACCACGCTCACCCGCCAGCTGGTCGACACCCGCTCCCCCGCCCTGGTCAACGCCGTCCGGCTGGAAGCCGCCCTGGTCAACCAGGAGACCGGTATCCGCGGTTACGGCCTCACCGGGCAGAAGGACTTCCTCACCCCGTACACCGAGGGTCTGGCGAACGAGAGGACGGCGCTGGAGCGGCTGCGCCCCCTGGTCCGCGGCGACGCGACGGGAAGCGCGGACCTGGCCGCGGTGGAGAACGCGGCGGACGCCTGGCAGCGGACCATCGCCGACCCCATCGCCGGGGCCCCCGCCGAACAGGCCGTCCGGCTGGCCACCGACCGCGCGGACGCGGGCAGGACCGCCTTCGACGTCGTACGAAAGGCCATGACCCGCCAGCAGAACCATCTGCGGGACGCGCGCCTGGAGGCGGGGGACAAACTCGACCGGTCCATCGTGCTGCGCAACTGGGTGTTCGCCGCGGCGGCGGTGCTGATCGTGGTGCTGGCGGCGCTCGTCTTCGAGGGCCTGCGGCGCGGCATCACCGACCCGCTGACCCGGCTCAGCGACGACGCCCGCAAGGTCGCGCGGGGCGATTTCGACCACCCCATCACCCCGACCGGCCCGGCCGACCTGCGGCAGCTGGCCGACGACGTGGAGGCGATGCGGCGGCGCCTGGCGGACGAGCTCGCGTTCGCCGAGCGGGCCCGGCAGATGCTGGACGAGCAGTCCGCCGAACTCAAGCGCTCCAACGCCGAACTGGAGCAGTTCGCGTACGTGGCCTCGCACGACCTCCAGGAGCCGCTGCGCAAGGTGTCGAGCTTCACGCAGCTGCTGCAGCGCCGCTACGGCGGCCAACTGGACGACCGCGCCGACCAGTACATCGGTTTCGCCGTGGACGGCGCGAACCGCATGCAGACCCTCATCAACGACCTGCTGGCCTTCTCCCGGGTCGGGCGGATCCACAACGAGCACAGCACCGTGGACCTGGACGCCGTCGTCGACCGCACCCTGGACTCGCTGAGCGTGGCCATCGAGGAGTCCGGCGCCGAGGTCACCCGGGACCCGCTGCCCAGCGTCGTCGGGGACACCACCCAGCTCGGCATGCTCTGGCAGAACCTGGTCTCCAACGCGGTCAAGTTCCGCCGCCCCGACGTCCGTCCGAGGATCCACCTGGAGGCGGTCCGCGACGGCGACCTGTGGCGCTTCGCGGTCGCCGACAACGGGATCGGCATCGACCCGGAGTTCGCCGAGCGGGTCTTCGTGATCTTCCAGCGCCTGCACACCAAGGACGCCTATCCGGGCAACGGCATCGGCCTGGCCATGTGCAAGAAGATCGTGGAGTTCCACGGCGGGACGATCGGGGTGGACCCGGAGCACACGCCCGGCACCCGCATCACCTTCACCCTCCCCGTTCCCGTCCCCGCCGCCGCGGACTCCGCCGCGGACTCCGGTGCGGACGACACCGGGGAGCCCGACGCCGGATGAACCCCGCCCCCGCTCCCGTGCAGGAGGAGCCGCGGTACCGCATCGTGCTCGTGGAGGACGATCCCGGTGACGCGCTGCTCGTCACGGAGCTCCTCGCCGACACCGGTCTGCGGTACGAACTGACCTGGCACAAGACGCTGGCCGAGGCACGCTCAGAACTCGCCGCGCAGGCCGCCGACTGCGTGCTGCTCGACCTGCACCTGCCCGACGCCAGCGGGCCCGCGGGCGTTTCCGCGGTGCAGGGTGCGGCGCCGGACGCCGCGGTCATCGTGCTCACGGGTCTCGCCGAGTCCCAGGCCGGCGCCGGGGCCATGGCGGCGGGTGCCCAGGACTACCTGGTCAAGGGCAAGGTCGAACCCGAACTGCTGCAGCGCGCCGTGCGCTACGCGGTCCAGCGCAAGCAGGCCGAGCGCGCGGCGGTCGCCCTGCAGGCCGGTGCCCTGCGCGCGGAGGAGAACTCGCGTCTGGAGCGCGGGCTGCTGCCCCAGCCCCTGCTGACCACCGACGAGGTGACCGCCACCACCCGCTACATTCCCGGCCGCGAACGCGCCCTGCTCGGCGGCGACTTCCTCGATGTCGTGCAGACCGGCGACGGGCTCGTGCACGCCGTCATCGGGGACGTCAGCGGCCACGGCCCGTACGCCGCGGCGCTGGGTGTCTGCCTGCGCATCACCTGGCGGGCGCTCACCCTCGGCGGCCACCGGGGGCACGACCTGCTGCGCCTGCTGGAACGGATCCTGGTCGCCGAGCGCGCGCAGCCGGACCTGTTCGCCACCTGCACCCTGCTCACGCTGGACCTGCCGGCGCGGACGGCGACGCTGCACCTCGCCGGCCACCACGAACCGCTGCTGACCTCGGACGGCGCCACCGGACCGGTCGAGGCCGGGCACGGCATCGCGCTGGGCATCATGCCCGACCTGGCCCACTGGCCGTCCACCACGTTCGCCCTGCCCGCACGCGGGGCGCTGACCCTCTACACCGACGGCCTCGTCGAGGGCCACACCGGTGAGGACGGCGAGCGCCTGGGCCCGGAGGGCCTGCTCACGCTGATCGGCCAGTTCTCCCAGGCCGACCCGGACGCCCATCTCGACCGGCTGATCGCGCGGATCCGCGATCTCGACGCCGACCGCCACACCGACGACCTGGCCGTGCTGCGGCTGGACTGGAGCGCCGCGTGACCGCCCCGCCGACGACGACGCTCTGGCGCCCCACGGGCCCGGTGGAACTGGACCTGGTCCGCGAGCTCGGCTGGCGCGCCTGGCCGCCCCGCCTTCCGGAGCAGCCGATCTTCTATCCGGTGCTCAACGAGGACTACGCGATCAGGATCGCCCGGGACTGGAACGTCCGGCACGACGGAGCCGGTTTCGTCACCCGCTTCGAGGTCGACACCGCGTTCCTGGCGCGCTACCCCGTCCAGCAGGCCGGCGGGCGCACGATCCTGGAGCTGTGGGTGCCGGCCGAGGAGCTGCCGGAGTTCAACGCGCACATCGTCGGGGAGATCCAGGTCGTCCACGAGTTCCGGTGACCGCCACGGCGGACCGGGGGTACGGGGCGGAGCCTTGCCCGGCGGCCAGGGGCACTGATCTACTGGCCCCGCAGGTTCTACCGGCGAGTAGTTTGTGTGCCGTCCACGGACAGGAGAAGCGTCGTGACCGTCCCGTCCAGTGCCGAGGCCTTCTTCGAGCGGGTGGCCGAGGAGCGCTTCGCCCCCACCGCGTACACCCGGGGCCCGTGGGACGCGCACAGCCAGCACGCCGGGCCGCCGGCGGCCCTGCTGGGCCGTGCGGTGCGCGAGCGCCCCGGAGCGCGCGAGGACATGCGGCTGACGCGGATCACCTTCGAGATCCACCGTCCCGTGCCGCTGCTGCCTCTCACCGTCACCACCCGCGTGCTGCGCGAGGGCCGCAGTGTGGAGCTGACGGAGGCGTCGCTCGCCGCGGACGACGGCAAGGAGATCATGCGGGCCAGGGCGCTGCGCATCCGCACGGAGCCGGGCTCGGTGCCCGAGGTGGCGCCCGGGCCCTCGGTGCCGGGGCCGCAGGAGTCGCGGACGGTGCCGTTCTTCCCCGTGCCGTGGGACGTCGGCTACCACACGGCGATGGAGTCGCGCTTCGCCGCGGGCTCCTACCGGGAGCCGGGTCCCGCGACCTGCTGGCTGCGGATGCGGGTGCCGCTGGTCGCGGGCGAGAAGACGGCGCCGCTGGACCGGGTGCTGGTGGCGGCGGACTCCGGGAACGGGGTGAGCAATGTGCTGGACTTCTCGGCCCATCTGTTCGTCAACCCGGACCTGACGGTGCACCTGCACCGTCATCCGGTCGGCGAGTGGGTCTGCCTCGACGCCCGCACCGTGATCGACGGGGCGGGGATCGGCATGGCCGAGGCCGCGCTGCACGACGAGCGGGGGCCGATCGGCCGCGGCGTGCAGAGCCTCTTCGTGGCCCCGCGCGGCTGACCGGGCGGGCCGGCGGCGTCAGAGGTCGGTGGCGTCCTCGGCGTGCCCCTCGGAGAACTCCCACCACGCGAGCGGGAGCCAGTCACCGTCCACGAAGGCGTCGACCGACGACCCGCGCCCGTTGATCACGACGGACGTGCCCACCGGGTAGGTCGTGCCGGACAGCCCCGGCACGGGGACCAGGAGGGTTCCCAAACGCTGCGCCACTGTTCCCGCCTTCCTTGGAAAACAAACCGAAATCAGGCAATACAGGGTAAAGATTAGCTGGCTTGTCCCATTCCTCCCACGGGGGCAGCATGAGAAATAGGTCACGCGGGTCGAAACGCCGCGGCCCGCTCACCATGCGCGCTCACCGCGACACGGTGGGCTGACGGCGGCGTTCGCCCCTGGAACGTACGAGAGCACGACACCAACGGAGGTGTCAGGTGAAGGCCGTAGTCTACAAAGCACCGTTCGAAGTAGCAGTGGAGGAAGTCGAGAAACCCCGGATACAGCACCCCAACGACGTGGTCGTAC
Source organism: Streptomyces sp. NPDC088733 (assembly GCF_044751185.1). Lineage (NCBI taxonomy): Bacteria > Bacillati > Actinomycetota > Actinomycetes > Kitasatosporales > Streptomycetaceae > Streptomyces > Streptomyces sp. NPDC088733. The sequence continues at coordinate 160,865 of NZ_JBIVLH010000008.1, read as the reverse complement.
GGGTGACGTCCACCGCCATCTGCGGGTCCGACCTGCACATGTACGAAGGACGCACCGCCGCCGAGGCGGGGATCGTCTTCGGGCACGAGAACATGGGGATCATCGAGGAGCTCGGGCAGGGCGTCACGTCCCTGAAGAAGGGCGACCGCGTGGTCATGCCCTTCAACGTCGCCTGCGGATTCTGCAAGAACTGCTCGGACGGCCTCACCGCATTTTGCCTCACCGTGAATCCGGGATTCGCCGGCGGAGCCTACGGATATGTCGCCATGGGCCCCTGGCCCGGCGGCCAGGCGGAATTCCTGCGGGTGCCGTACGCGGACTTCAACTGCCTGAAGCTGCCCGCCGGCTCCGAGCACGAGACGGATTTCGTCCTGCTGGCCGACATCTTCCCGACCGGCTACCACGGCAACGAGCTCGCCGACGTCAAACCCGGCGAGAGCGTCGCGGTGTACGGCGGCGGACCCGTCGGGCTGATGTCCGCGTACTCGGCCCTCATCCGCGGCGCGTCCAAGGTGTTCGTGGTCGACCGGGTGACCGAGCGGCTGCAGAAGGCCGAGGAGATCGGCGCGGTCCCGATCAACTTCGCCGAGGGCAACCCGGTGGAGCAGATCAAGGAGCACACCGGCGGCACGGGCACCGACAAGGGCATCGACGCCGTCGGCTACCAGGCCCAGGCGAAGAGCCAGGACCGCGAGGAGCCCGCGGCCGTGCTGAACTCGCTCATCGACACGGTGCGCGCGACCGGGGCACTCGGCATCCCGGGCCTGTACGTGCCCTCGGACCCCGGTGGCCCGGACGCGCAGGCCAAGAGCGGCCGGCTGCTGGTCGCCATCGGCCGGCTCTTCGAGAAGGGGCTGCGCCTGGGCACCGGCCAGTGCAACGTCAAGCGGTACAACCGGCAGTTGCGCGACCTCATCATCGAGGGGCGGGCCAAGCCGAGCTTCGTGGTCTCCCACGAACTGCCGCTGTCCGACGCCCCCTCGGCGTACGAGAAGTTCGACAAGCGCATCGAGGGCTACACCAAGGTGGTCCTGCACCCCGGTCAGAAGTAGTCGCGGGGCGCACGACCGTCACGGCCGGGGCCGCCGCCCCGTGATGGGCGGCGGCCCTGGCCGGTGCGCGCTCAGGGAAGTTCGGGACCGGCGGCGTCGATGAGCCCGAACACCGCGCCCTGCGGGTCCTGGACGACCGCGAGGCGGCCCGCCGACATGTCGAACGGCGGGGCGAGCACATTGCCGCCCGCACGGACGAGGGCGTCCACGGTGCTGTCGGTGCTGTCCACGCAGAAGTACGCCAGCCAGTGCGGCCCCGCCTGCGGTGGCAGGTTGTCCAGCCCCTGCGCGCCCCCGACGACCCGGCCGTCCACCGTGAGGGAGAAGTAGTCGGAGGCGCCGTCCATCGGCACGGTCTCCAGGCCCAGGGCCGCGGAGTAGAACGCCGAGGCGGTCTTGAGGTCGCCGGAGGCGAGCTCGCTCCACACCAGCGATCCGGGCTCGTTGACGATCTGGGCGCCCAGGAACTCACCGGCCTGCCACAGCCCGAACACCGCGCCGGTGGGGTCGGCGGCGATCGCCATACGGCCGAGGCTCATGACGTCCATGCCCGGGGAGAGCACCGTGCCGCCGTGCTTGGTGATCGCCTCCGTCGCGGAGTCGGCGTCCGCCGTGGCGAGGTAGGTGGTCCACGCGGTGGGCGGGGTGGGGGCGCCGTCGGGCGCCATCGTCGCCATGATGCCCGCGACGGGCCTGTCCTTGAGCGTGCAGACCGAGTAGCCGCCGGTCTCGGGCGGTCCCACTTCGCCCTGCCAGCCGAAGAGGTCGCGGTAGAAGTCGAGTGCCGCCTGCTGGTCGGGGACCATGAGGTCGATCCAGCAGGGTGTTCCGGGCCGATAGGGGGACGTGGCGTACGGCATGGGGCCTCCAGCGCGTCAGGGTCAAAGGTGCCGCCGTTGCGGTCATTCTGCGCCGTACGTCACGGTTCGCGGGTGCGCCCCGCCGGATGCGTCCGCTCCCGGCCACGCGCAGCCGCCGGCGTCGGGCCCCGGCGGGCGTCAGTCGCCCGGGCGCAGCACGGCGACCGGGATGACGCGGCCGGACTTCTCCTGGTACCGGCCGAAGAACGGCGCGCGGGCCAGCACCACCGTGGTCCACAGATGGTCGCGCGTCCCCCCTTCGGTGATGCGCGCGCTCATCACATGGCTCTCGCCGCCGAGTTGCACATGCGCCTGCCGGGCCGCCCTGAGGTTGGAGATCCATCGCGGATCCCGCTTGGCGCCCCCGGCCGAAGCGGTGACCACGTAGCCGCCGTCGTGGGGGAAGTACCCCACCAGGACGCTGCGAGGTCTGCCGGTCCTGCGGCCCGGAACGGTCAGCAGCAGGAGCGGAACGCCCTTCGCGCTGCCCGCGACCCGGCCGTTCGTGCTGCGGTAGAGCCGGACGGCGACCGCGTTGGCCGCTCGCCCCGCCATCCTGACCGCCGGGTGCATGCCGCGGGGCGGTGCGCCGCGCACGCGCCGGATGTAGCGGGCGTACTGTCCGCGGCCCAACAGCCGCCACATCGCGCGTGCGGGCAGCGGAAGCCTGCCGAGGAACAGTCCGGGCGGGGTACGTCGGTCCACGCGTCGGCCCGCTGTGGATTCGCCGGGCGGCAGGGCCCCGCCGGGCGGAGGCCGGAACATGTCGTGGGTCACATCCGCAACCTCGGACGGCTCCGCGCGTCTGTGGGAGTGAAGGCGCCTTCGACCCCGCTCTCCCCCTGATGATTCGAGGAACGGTATGACCGCACGTCACGCCCTCGCGGGCCTGGCCCGCCGGCACCGGGCACGTATCGTGGTCGGCACGTCCACGGTCGCGGCGGCCCTGGCCCTCGGCGGCGCCGCCATGACCGCGAACGCCGCCACGCCGAAGCCGGCGCCGGCGCCCGCCGCGCAGGCCGACACGGACCCGGAGGCGTCCGCGCCCACCCCCGCCCCGGCCCCGGCGCAGGGCAAGGGCCGCACCGCCCCGGCCCCCGCGACGGCTCCCGCCCACGGTGCCGCCCCGGCGCCCGCGAAGGCCGGCACGGCGCCCGCTCCGGCGCAGGCCGGGACCGGCACCGTGCCGGCGCCCGTCCCCGCGCGCTGATCAAGGGCGGTCGCCGGGCCGGGCCCGGCCCGGCGGCCGCCTTCCGAACCGCTCTCCAGGAGATCCATGAGCACAGCGGCGGTGGGGTCGCGCCCCGCCTTCCCGGCACACCCGCTCCGGCACGTCTGGGTGCGGCTCCGCGGCGTCGTGTCCGGGGAAGCCCGGCGCCCCGCGGCGGAGCGGCCGGTCCGCCCGTCGCCGCAGGCGCGTACCGGACCGGCCGGTCACACCTCGCCGCCGGAGATCGACGAGCTGTACCACCACCGCAGGCTGGACCTCGTACGGCTGGCGCTGTTCCTGGTCGACGACCTGCCCACCGCGGAGGACGTCGTTCAGGACGCCTTCGCCGCGCTCTACCGGCGGCACGGCGAACGGCTGGCCGGCGTGGACGACCCGGAGGCGTACGTGCGCACCAGCGTGGTCAACGGCGCCCGGTCCGTACTGCGCCGGCGCAGGACGGTGCGGGCCCACGTACCGGAGCGCGAGGGGCACGCGCCGCCGCCGGAGGAGTACGTGCTGCTGCGCGAGGAGCACCAGGAGGTGCTGACCGCACTCGGCCGGCTGACGCGCAGGCAGCGCGAAGTGCTCGTCCTGCGGTACTGGTCGAACCTCACCGAGGCGCAGATCGCGGACACGCTGCGGCTGTCCCGCGGCACGGTGAAGTCCACCGCGAGCCGGGCGCTGGACGCCCTGGCCCGCCACTTGGAGGCATCGTCATGACCGCTGTCGTCGACCGGCCCGACCGGGCCGCGACCGAGGAGCGCCTGCGCGCCGCCCTGGACGCGAAGGCCCGCACCGTGGGCCCGGACAGTCTGCGCCGGGCGGTCCCGCCGTCCGCGCTGGCCCGCCCGCGGGTCCGCATGCGTACCGCCGCGGTGGCCGTGCTGGGGCTGGCCGCGGCGCTGGCGTGCGTGCTGCTCGCCGTGACCGCCGCGCAACGGGACAACCGCCCCGTACCGCCGGCCAGCCCCACCCACTCCCCCACCGTCCCCGAACAACGCCGGGACGGCCCGCACCCCTCACCGGTACCGACCGGCAGAACACCGACCGGCGAGGGCACACCCGGCACCGCGCCGCTCCCCGAGCCGGCCGAATCGGGCGCCGCGCAGAGCGGGCCGGGACCGGCCGCCGTGACAAGGTGAGCCGCCCGGGGCAGGCGGTGATCAGCAGAACCAGCCGTCCTGGACCCAGCCGTGGCGGTTGATGTCGCCGTAGGCGAACCCGTAGGCCCAGCCGCTCTGCTTGCTCTCCACGGTGAAGGTCTGGCCGGTGTAGAGGGTCCCCATCCAGGCGCCGCCGGGGGCAGTGCGCACGTACAGGTCCTGGGCGCAGACGGTCTCGCGCTTGCCGATGGTGCCGTTGGCCGCCTGGGCTGGACCCGCGGTCACCAGCAGACCCGCGGTCAGGGCGACGGCGACCGCGGCCGCGCGGACGGTCCGGTGTGTGCGGAGTACGGGGGTCATGGTGGTTCCTTCCTGCGTCGTGGGACGGCTCACCAGGAGCCGTAGCCGCCGAGGCACTCGATGCGGACGTAGCCCCAGTCGCCCTTGCCGAAGTCGAAGGTGGCGGCCCAGCCGTTGTAGACGGGGTGGGCGCCGCGGGTGTGGCCGACCTTGTTGCCGTAACCCAGGACGCGGATCAGGCCGCTGGGTCCGGAGGAGCTGTCGTAGTTGGCGTAAAAACTGGCGCTCTGGCACACGATGACCGCGTGCTCGGGCGGCACCACCGCGTGCGCCGGCTGGGCCACGACGGTGAAGGCCGCGGCGGTGGCCGTCGCGGCCAGCGCCTTCGTCAACGTCCTCATGTGTCGTCCTCTCGTGCGTCGCCTGGATCACCGAGTCCGCGCATCAGAATGACGTGACGAGATCTATGCGGGTAGAGCGGCGAGATGAATTTTACGTGGCCATGACACTCGTCCCCGCTCACTGCCCTCCGGCACGCTCCGACGCCGCCCCCGCGGGCGTCCCGCGCCCGGCGGGCACACCGTCCTCGCACGCCTCGGCGCGGCTGAGGGCCGCGGCGCGGGTGTCCGGCATGAGCACGTAGACGACGAGCGAGACCAGCGCGCAGCCGGACACGTACCAGAAGAACGCGCTCTCGTGCCCGGCGTTCTTGAACCACAGGGCCACGTACTCCGCCGTCCCGCCGAAGAGCGCGTTGGCGAGCGCGTACGGCAGCGCGACGCCCAGCGCCCGGACCCGGGTCGGGAACAACTCGGCCTTCACCACGGCGTTGATGGAGGTGTAGCCGGTGACGACCGTGAGGGGGATCAGGCACAGCCCGAGGGCGGGCCAGTAGGACGTCACCGAGCCGAGCGCCGTCATGACCGGGTAGGTGCAGACCGCGCAGCCGACGGCGAAGCCGATCAGCAGGGGACGCCGGCCGACGCGGTCGGACAGCGCGCCCGCGAGCGGCTGGAGCAGCGCGAAGACGGCCAGGGCCGTGAAACTCACCAGCGTGGCCGTGGTCCTGGCCATCCCCGCACTGCCGATGAGGTACTTCGTCAGGTAGGTGGTGTACGTGTAGTAGGCGACCGTCCCGCCGAGGGTGAGCGCCATGACCAGCAGCGCCTGGCGCCGGTGCTGCCACAGCAGGAGCAGCGATCCGCGCGCGTCGGCGGGCTCGGCGGCCGCCTCCTCCGCGAAGGCGTCCGTCTCCTCCAGCCGGCGCCGGATCCACAGCACCACGACGGCGAGGAGCGCACCGAACACGAAGGGGATCCGCCAGCCCCAGTCCGTCAACTGGGCTTCCGTCAGCACCTGCTGAAGGGCGATCAGCACCGCGAGCCCCAGCAACTGCCCGCAGGTCATGGACACGTACTGGAAGGAGGAGCCCAGCCCGCGCCGGTCGCGGGCCGACGCCTCCGTCAGGTAGGTGGCGCTGGCCGCGTACTCGCCGCCGATGCTCAGTCCCTGCACCAGCCGGGCGGCGAGCAGGACGACCGCACCGAACGGACCGGCCGAGGCGTGGGCCGGCGCGACCGCGATCAGCAGCGCCGCGACCGACATCATGGTGACGCTCAGCGTCAGCGCGCTCTTGCGGCCGTGCCGGTCGGCGGCCCTGCCGAGCAGCCAGCCGCCGACCGGGCGCATCAGGAAGCCGACGGCGAAGACCCCGGCGGTGTTCATCAGCCGGGTGGTCGGGTTGCCGCCGGGGAAGAAGGAGTCGGCGAAGTAGACCGCGAAGCTCGCGTAGACGAACCAGTCGTACCACTCGACGAGATTGCCCAGCGAACCGCCGGCCAGGGCGAGGCGGCGCCTGCCGCGCTCGTCCCCCGGCGGCCGCTCCGCCTTGGCGGGAGGCTGCGGCGTGGCGGCGTTCGACGGCATGGCGGCTCCAGAGGGAAGGCCCGGTAGGGGACGGGGTCCGGTGCCGGGGTCCAACGCGCCGCGCGGCGCCGCGGTTACGGGACGCCGAGCTCGAAGAGCGCGTACCCCGCGTACGAGCCCGAGGCCAGGGCGGCCATCCCCAGCAGCACGGCCCGGTGCGGGGCCCTGAGCCGGCCGAGGGCGAGGGCGAGCGGGATGAACAGCGGGAAGGCCGGCAGCAGGTAGCGGGAGACATTGCAGAAGATCTGCTGGGTGCCGAGCACCGTGAGGACGGTGAGCACCGTGTAGACGACGAGTTCGACGGGCGGCCGCAGCCGGATCAGCAGCGGGATCAGCGCGATGTCCAGCAGGACCACGGCGACGCCGATGAGGTCGGCGAACGGGAACGCGGACAGGTAGTCGAAGCGGCCCACCGGCACCGAGGTGAACACGTCGACCGTGTAGCGCCCCCAGTCGAAGGTGTGCGCCCAGGCGCCTTCTTGGAGCTTGAAGTAGCCGCCGTAGTCGCCCATGCGGTACCCCACCCAGCCGAGGTAGCCGAACAGCCCGAGCGGCGCGACGGCGATCGCGGTCAGGGGGCGCAGCACGCCGGAGCGCCGCCGGTCGCGCACCACGGCGAGCAGCGCCGCGACCGTGAGGGCGGCGATCAGCGCGGTCGCGGTGGGCCGGGCGAGGCCGGTGGCGAAGGTCAGCAGTCCCGCCGCGATCCAGCGGCGGTCCATGACGGCGTGGCAGGCCCAGACCGCGAGGGCGACGTAGAGCGATTCGGAGTACCCCGTCCACTCCATGCCGGAACCCGGCCACACGGCCCACAGCCCCGCGGCGGCCAGGCCCGCCCGGTGCCCGCCGAAGCGCGCGGTGACGGCGTACACGCCGAGTGCCGCGACGAACGAGCAGACGACGGAGACGAGCATCCCGGCGCCGTACAGGCCGAGGCCGGTGCACTCGGCGACCAGCCGCATCACCGCGGGGTACAGCGGGAAGAAGGCCGCGAAGTTGCCTTCGAGGGTGATCAGGCCGGTGGCCCCGGGCACGGGGACCAGGGCGGGGTGGTAGCCGTGGGCGGCGATCTGCTGGTACCACCAGCCGTCCCAGCTGGCGAGGACGTCCCAGGGGTGGGCGCCGCCCCCGAAGCGCGGGTTCTTGGTGCGGTAGTCGCCCGCCCACGACAGCAGCAGCAGGAAGACCGCGAAGCCGGCGAGCTTCAGCGTCCCGTACGTCGCGAGGACCTGGAACCGGCGGGCGGCGCGGGAGGGTTCCGGGCGCGGGTCGGCGGCCGGGGGGCAGGCGTCGGCGGGCACGTCGAGGGTGCCGGGCGCGAGGGTCATCGGGAACCGGCCTCCGTCCGGGGAGCGTGCCGGCCGGGGAAGACCCAGGACCGCAGCAGCAGGAAGCGCAGGAGCGTGGCGGCGAGGTTGGCGGCCACCAGCGCGCCGGTCTCGACGCGGTGTCCGGCGCCGGGTGCCGCGTGGTGCAAGGCGGCCAGCGCCCCGCTGGTGAGCGCCAGCCCGATCAGGAACGCCGCGAGCCCGCGGGCGTGGTGACGGGCGGCGCCCGCGCGGCCGCGCACGCCGAAGGTGAGCCGGCGGTTCGCCGCGGTGTTGGCGACCGCGCAGACCAGCAGGGCGAGCGCGTTGGCGGCCTGCGGGCCGGCGGCGGGGCGGAGGGCCGCGTACAGCAGCAGGTAGCCGGCGGTGCTGACGACGCCGACGGCCGCGAAGCGCAGCAGTTGGGGAAGCAGGCCGCCCGGCGGCCCGGTCTCGGCGGCGCTGCGGCGCAGTTCGGCGAGCGGGAGCCGGCCGGCGGCCAGCGCGCGGCCGATGCGCGCGATGCCGCGCAGATCGGCGAGGGCGGTGGACAGGATGTGCACCCGGCTGTCGGGGTCGTCCACCCAGTCGACGGGCACTTCGTGGATGCGCAGACCGGCGCGCTCGGCGATCACCAGCAGCTCGGTGTCGAAGAACCATCCGCCGTCCTCCACCATCGGCAGCAGCCGTTCGGCGACGTCCCGGCGCACGGCCTTGAAGCCGCACTGCGCGTCGCTGAAGCGGACGGCGAGGGTGGAGCGCAGGATCGCGTTGTAGCAGCGCGAGACGACCTCGCGCTTGGGTCCGCGGACGACGCGGGAGCCGCGGGCGAGCCGGGTGCCGATGGCGATGTCCGAGTGCCCGGAGATGAGCGGGGCGACCAGCGGGAGCAGGGCGGTCAGATCGGTCGACAGGTCCACGTCCAGGTAGGCCAGGACGGGCGCCGTCGAGTGGGACCAGGCGGTGCGCAGCGCCCGGCCGCGCCCCTTCTCGGCCAGGTGCAGCCAGCGTGCCTCGGGGAGTTCGTCCGCGAGGCGGGCCGCGATCAGCGGGGTCCGGTCGGTGCTGGCGTTGTCGGCGACGGTGATCCGGAACGGGTACGGGAACGTCTCGCGCAGATGGGCGTGGAGCCGCCGCACGGACCGCTCCAGGTCCGCTTCCTCGTTGTGGACGGGGACGACCACGTCCAGGACCGGTTCCTCGTGCCGGGCCGGCAGCGGGAGGCGTTCCCTCAGTGCGCCGGGAGGTTTGTTTCTCATGGTCTGTCCGCATCTGCTCTCTGCGTCGGGGCATGCCGGAGCGCGCCGGAACATGCCGGGCCGTGCCGGGGCCGCCTCTTGGGCGTGCCGACGGCACCGGGGGCGTTCGGTGGGGTGGTGGCGTGGGGGGCGGCGGGCGCCCGGGGGGCTATCCCGTGCCGGTCGCGTTCCCGTACGGGCTGACCGGCGGGGAGGTCGTGGAGGTGGCCCCGCCGGACGCGGTGCCGCCTGCGGTGGCACTGTTCGTGGCGCTGCCGGTGGCGCTGCCCGTGGCGCCGCCGCCCACCGACGCGGTGGCGGTCGACGGGCTCACGGGGAGGTCCGAGCCGGCCGCGGTCGAGGTCCCGCCCGTGGCCGGGCCGCTCGGTGGCGAGAACGTGGGGCTGGAGGTCGCGCTGCCGCTGGGGCTCGGGGCGTCGGACGAAGTGGAACTCGGGTACGAGGTACCGGACGTCGGCGCACCGCCGGGGCCCGCCGGTACGACCTGGCCGGACGAGGAACCGGGCAGCAGGACGAGTGCGCAGGCGATGGCAGTCACCGCGACCGCCGAACTCCCGGCCTGCCAGACGGTACGCACCCGGCGGCGTGAGGCGACTCCGCCGCGCAGCCGTTCCCGGTGCCGGGGCTCGAAGGGGGTGTGCCGCTCGGAGGCGTGCATCATCCGCGCGAGCCGCCGCTCGAAGTCGTCCATGGAGCCCGTCGAGTCCATGGAGTCCACAGGGCCCGTCGAGTCCATGGGGGGCACGGGGTCCGTGCGGTCGCCGGCGTCACTGCGGTCCATGGGGTCCATCCCCTCTCCCTCCTCCCTCATCTCCCTCACCCCACCGGCTCGGTGACGTCGGCCAGCAGCTGCCGCAGTCGCGCGATGCCGCGTGAGGCGTGCGACCGGGCGGTGCCCAGCGGGCAGCCCAGCGCCTCGGCGACCTGCGCCTCCGGCAGGTCCTGGTAGTAGCGCAGCACCACCGCCGCGCGCTGCGGTGACGGCAGTTGCGCCAGCGCCGCCTCCAGCCGTGTGCGTTCGGCGACGGCGGCGGAGACGTCCCCGGCCGCGGCCCGTTCCGGTACCTCCCCCACCGGCCGCTCCCCCCACCAGCGACGCCGCGCGGAGCGCGCCGCCGCCCGGGCCAGCACCTTGCGCACATACGGCTCGGGTGCCTGGGAGCCGACCCTCGGCCAGGCGAACCACAACTTGACCAGCGCGTCCTGGAGCAGGTCCTCGGCCCGGTGCCGGTCGCCGCCGGTCAGCAACCGTGCAAGGTGGAACAAAGCGGACCAACGGGCTGCCACGAACTCATCGAACTCGTCGGTCCGCGTCGAACCCATCAGCACCGCCCCTGCCCTTCACAGCCTCTTGCACCTCTTGAAAGACGCCGGACCCCGCGCCACTATGCGGCCGACGGCCGTGATCCCCGTCACACGCCTGTGCCCCCGGTCCACGAGGGCCGGGGGCACGGGAAGCGGGAAGCGGGAAGCGGGAAGCGGGAAGCGCACTGGGCTACGGGACGGGGTGGCGGTGCGCGAGGGCGACGGAGACGAACTCCTGGACGAGCGCGTCGTGACGGCTGCCGTCCCAGGCCAGGCACACACGGTTCGGCCCGATGTCGGACAGCTCCACATGGGTGACGTCGGGCCGGGTGTAGTACGAAGCGGTGGACAGCGGCAGCACAACCACCCCGCGTCCGGCCGCGACGCTCTCCAGCTTCTCCTCGACCGTGCGGAACGCCGGGACCGGGGCCGGGCCGGCGGTGCGCAGCTCCCGGGCGATGTCGCGCCACTCGGGGACCGCGTCGGGATCCTGCAGCAGGTGCTCCCCGGCGAGGTCGGCGATGGAGAGGGAGTGCTTGCCCGCGTAGCGGTGGTCGGCGGGCAGGACCGCGACGCGCGGTTCGGTCATCAGCTCGCACATGCCGAGGCCCCGGGCGTCCAGCGGCATCCTCACGTACCCGACGTCGACCCGGCCGTCCCGGACGGCCTCGGCCTGGTCGTTCCAGCCGGTCCTGACGACCTCGACGGACAGCCCCTGGTGGCGCCCGGAGAACTCCCGGACCGCACCGGTGACGATCAGGCCCGGCATGAATCCGACGGTGAACGTCCCGGGGCCGCCGTGCGCCGCGCGGGCCACCCGGCGCTGCGCCGCCTGCGCCGCCGCCAGCAGGGGCCCGGCGTCGGCGAGGAGCTGCTCCCCCGCCGGCGTCAGTGCGGTGCTGCGCCGGTCGCGGGAGAACAGCTGCGCCCTGAGCTCGTGCTCCAGCGACCGGATCTGCCGCGACAGCACCGGCTGCGCGATGTGCAGCCGCTCCGCGGCACGCCCGAAGTGCAGTTCCTCGGCCACCGCGACGAAATACCGCAGCTTGCGCAGATCGAGGTCCACGGGCACCTCCTCGCGGCGGGACTCCTCCCGACCGAGCCTATGCGCGTTCGGGCGAACGGACGACGCGGTTCAGGAGCCGTTCGCGAGGGCGGCCAGCGGGTCCAGGCGGGTCGGGGCCCAGCCCAGCTCGCGGCGGGCGCGGGCGCCACTGATCCGCTGGTCGAGGGCGAAGGCCTGGGCGATCGGGCCCATCCGCTCCTCGGCCTCGGCGAGCGAGAGCCGGCGGACCTCGCCGGACCGGCCGATCGCCCGGCTGACCGCCTCGCTGATCTCCGCGGCGGTCGGGAACACGTCGATGGTGCCCGCGTAGACCGAGCCCGCCGGGGCGCCCAGGGCGAGCGCGTACAGCTCGGCGATGTCGTCGACGTGCACGACGGACCAGTGGTTGGCGCCGTCCCCGATGCACGGCACGGCGCCGTCGGCGCGCCCCGTCCCGGCGTAGAACGTCTCGACCAGACCGGCCGAGCGGCCGAGCACCACGCCCGGCATCACGACCACCGGACGCTCGCCGGTGGCGGCGCGGGCCAGGACCCGCTTCTCGTTCTCCAGCCGCCAGGCGGTGAGCCGCGGCGGGTCGAGGGGCGCGTCCTCGTCGACGACGCCGTCGGTGTCGCCGTACACCCAGATCCCACCGGTGTGCACGTACGGGCGGGGGCCGGCCCCGTCCTGCAGCGCCTCGGCGGCCGCCCGGTCGACGTCCGCGGTGTCCGGGCCGGCGTGCTGGCCCAGGTGGACGACCCCGTCGGCGGCCCGGGCCGCCTCGGTGAGCAGGGCGGTGTCGGTCAGCGTGCCGCGGACGGCGGCCGCCCCGAGCCCGTTCACGACCGCCGCCGACTCCTCGCTGCGCACCAGGGCGCTGACCTGGACTTCCCGGCGCACCAGCGCCTTGATCGTCGCCTGTCCGATGTACCCGGACCCTCCGGTGACGAAGACCTTCATGCCGCTCACCTCTCTGGTCGGCCCGCCGGCTCCTGGCGGATGCGCTGCCATCGAGTCTTGCCGCGCGTCGCGGGGGCGGTCCAAGACCTGTCCCGGCGTCTGTGATGCCCCGCGGGTATCACTCCTGGCCTGCGGGGGTCAGGAAGAGCGGCGTGACCGAGACCGGGACGCGGACGGTGCCCTCGCCGCCCTCGACCACCACCGGGGCACCGAAGGCGTCCACCGCCTCGGGCACGGCGTGCGGCCACGGCAGGTCGAGGGGCACGGCGGGCAGGTCCTCGCCCGTGAGGAGATCGCCCGCGGACCACAGGACGTACAGCGGCGCCCTGCCGTCACGGGTGATCTCGAAGGCGTACGGACCGGTGTCCGCGCCCGTGTCGAAGGGGCGCACGGCCGTGGCGCCGTCGAGGTGGGCGGCGAGGCGGGCGAAGGCCTCGCCGGAGGGGTGTCGCCGGGTGAGAACGCTGCCGTCGTAGTCCATCAGGGCCAGCTTGCCGAAGAGGAATCCCATCACGTTGAGGCGGTCGCGGTACCCGGGGATCTCGGGGGCCAGGTTCCAGCAGACCGTACGGGTCACGCCGGAGGCGAGGGCGAGGATGTTGCGCGTGACGATCTGGCGGCAGTTGATCCGGTCCCGACGCGCGGCGAGCCCGGGCGGGCAGTCCTCCATGAACATCCGCAGTTCCGCGGGCAGTTCGTCCGCGCGTGCGTAGAGGTCGCGCATGGTGCGGCGGTCCGGGGTGTCCTCGGGGTCGGCGGGGTCGGCCGGCGCGGCCCGGCCGGTGAAGGCCGCCGTCATCGCCCGCTCGAACTCCGCCTGAGCGGCAGGGAGTTCGAAGAGCGTGGGCCCGTTGTACTCCCCCGCCACCACGGGCCGTTCGTAGCCGTGCCGGCGCATCATCGCGCGCGCCAGCCCGATCTGGGCGGGGATGTCGTGCGGGTTGCCGTACAGGTGGACGGAGAAGAGGTCGAAGGCGTCGCGGCCGTGCTCGACGAGGTGGTCGAAGAAGAGCCGGGCCGGACCGTCCTCGGGGCTCGACCACACGTCGTACCCGCAGCCGCCGAGCACCACGTGGGCGCCGGGGTCCGCGCCGCGCACGGCGCGGGCGAAGGCGGTGAGCTGGGCGACGTACTCCGGCGCCGTCCCCGCCCACAGCAGGCCGGTGTTGCTGGGCTCGTTGTCGCACTGCCAGTACGCCACGCGGCCCCGGCAGCGGCTCACCAGGCGGGAGACGAAGGCTTCGTACCGCCGTATGTCGTGGGCGGGCGAGGAGGGCAGGAATCCGGTGGGCCGGCGGGTGGCCCACGGGGAGCTGGAGCACACCGTGATCCACACCTCGGCCGCGGGGTCCAGCTGGGCGAGGATCGCGTCCACGACCGTCCAGTCCTCGCGGTCCGGTTCGGGCTCGACCCGGCCCCAGTGGACGTAGACGCGGACGAGGCCGGCGCCGAGTCCGCGCGCCTGCGGCACGAAGCCGTCGGGCGCGCCGAACAGGCCGTAGCCGATGCCCCGGGCGATGCCGAGGCGGATGCCGGGCGGGCCGGCGGTTGCGGTGCTGTTCATGAAGACCTCCTGGTGCGGGCGCCGCGACTGCTTACGTATATGACATAAACTCTACCTGACGCGATAAACTCGCCTCGTGAAGGAGACCCCGCACGGCGCACCGGCGCCGTTGATCTGGACCCGGCCCGCCCCGCGCCGGCGTCAGAGCCCGCTCGACCGCGACGACATCGTCCGGGCCGCCGTCGAGGTCGCCGACGAGGGCGGCGCGCAGGCGCTGACCATGGCCGCGGTCGCCGGTCGCCTCGGGCCGTACACCCCGATGGCGCTCTACCGGCACGTCCTCAGCAAGGACGGCCTGGTCGACCTCATGCTCGACGCCGTGACCGCCGAGATCCCGCTGCCCGACGCGCCCGGCGACGACTGGCGCGCCGACCTGCGCACGGTCGCCACCGGCAGCTGGGCCATGGTCAAGCGGCACCTCTGGTACGCGCGGCTCGCCCCCACCCGGCCCCCGCTCGGCCCGCACACCATGCGCCGCACCGAATTCCTGCTGCGGGTCCTCGTCGGCCGGGGCGCGAACGTCGGTGAGGCGATGACCTACGCGGCCCTCCTCGACCGGCACATCCTGGGCAGCGCCCAGCAGGAGGCCGAGGAGCTGGCCATGCGCCACCGCCACGGGCTGCACACCCCGGCGCAGCTCGCCGAAGCGGTCACCGCCGCCCGCGAGCTCGCGGCGGAGGGCGGCCGGCACCCCCTGCTCGCCCAGTGGATGGCGGCGCCCGAAGGCCCGGGCCTGGACGAGCAGTTCGCCCTGAGCCTGACCTTCCTCATCGACGGCATCGCGACCCGCCTGCCAGGCGGCGGCGGGAACCCGGATCGGTAGTCTGCCGATCATGGCGGAATGGGAGATGCGACCCGCTGCGGCAGCGGACGTCGAGGCGGTGGCCGAGTTGCGGGCCGTGGTGCTGCGGGCGGACCTGCAACGGCTCGGGCGGTACGACGAGCGGCGGGTACGGCAGCGGCTGCGCGAGGGCTTCACCCCGGCGCACACCCGGGTGATCGAGGTGGGCGGCGCCTTCGCCGGATGCGTGGCACTGCGCCCGTCCGCCGCCGTCCACTGGCTGGAGCACTTCTACCTCGCCCCGCACCTCCAGGGCGGCGGCATCGGCACGGCGGTGCTGCGGGCGGTGCTGGAGGAGTGCGACCGCGAGGGCACATCGGTGCGGCTGAACGTGCTCCAGGGCAGCCCGGCCCGGCGGTTGTACGAGCGGCACGGCTTCACCCTCGACACCGAGGACCCGGTGGACGTCTTCATGGTGCGCCCGCCGGCCGCGCCGGCTCCGGCGGCGTCCTGAACGGCCCGCGCGGGGGCGGGGAGTTCCCCGCCCCCGCGGTTCAGCTGCGGCCGGCGCTGTGCTCCTTGCGGGCACGCCGTTCCAGGGTGCGGCGCCGGCGCTCCGCGGCCGCCGCCTTCAGCCCTTCCTCGCGGCGCTTGTTGTACCCGGGGGGCTCCACGGTGAAAAGGCACAGGCCGCAGACGTAACCGCCCTCGGGGCCTTCGATGACGGGTTCGAGGCAGCGCTCACAGTCCATGCCGACCTGTCCTTACTCCTCAGCCGGATGCGCCGCAGTTGTTGCAGGACCAGCGCCCTCCGGGGCCCTGGAGCACGGACGCGCCACAGTTCGTACAGTTCACTCGTGCAGTCGTACCGTACAGGGCGCCGGTGTGCCAGCGGTTCCGCTGAGTTCGCAGAGCGTCACGCCCTGTTGGGGAGCCGGTCCGAGAAGCCGTGGATCCAGCCCGGGTACTCCACCGGGAGGCGGCTGGCGGCGTCCAGCTCCTCCAGGTCCTGCGCGGAGAGCTCCAGGTCGAGGGCGGACAGGTTGTCGGTGAACTGCTCGGGGCGGCGGGCGCCGACGATCGCGCTCGTGACGCCCGGCCGGCCCAGGACCCAGGCCAGCGCGACGCTCGCGACGGAGGCTTCGTGGCGCGCGGCCACCACGCGCAGGACGTCGACGACGTCGTACACGCGCTCTCGGTCGACGGGCGGGAAGTCGATCGTGGTGCGGCGGGCGCCCGCGTCGCTCCGGCCGCTGCGGTCGAACTTGCCGGTGAGCATGCCGCCGGCGAGCGGGCTCCAGACGAGCATGCCCAGCTTCTGGTCGCGGACCAGCGGCAGGATCTCGCGCTCGATGTCGCGCCCGGCCAGCGAGTAGTACGACTGGAGCGAGCAGTAGCGGGCCAGGCCGAGGCGGTCGGAGGCGCCGAGGGCCTTCATCATGTGCCAGGCGGCGAGGTTGGAGGCGCCGATGTAGCG
Source organism: Streptomyces sp. NPDC088733 (assembly GCF_044751185.1). Lineage (NCBI taxonomy): Bacteria > Bacillati > Actinomycetota > Actinomycetes > Kitasatosporales > Streptomycetaceae > Streptomyces > Streptomyces sp. NPDC088733. Next base: position 144,716 of record NZ_JBIVLH010000008.1, on the reverse strand, counting down.
GATCTTGCCCTGGCGCACGGCGTCGTCGAGGGCGCCGAGGGTCTCCTCCACCGGCGTGATCGGGTCGACGTTGTGGATCTGGTAGAGGTCGATGTGGTCGGTGCGCAGGCGCCGCAGGCTGTCCTCCAGCGCCTGCATGATGTGCAGCCGCGACTGGCCGACCTCGTTGGGCCCGGGGCCGATGCGGGCGGTCATCTTCGTGGCGAGGACCACGTCGCGGCGGCGCTTGCCCAGCACCTCGCCGAGCAGTTCCTCGGACTCGCCCGCGGCGTAGACGTTCGCCGTGTCGATCAGGTTGATGCCGCTGTCGAGGGCGAGGCCCACTATCTCGTCGGTCCGGCGGAGATCCAGCCCGCCGACCGAGTCGTAGGGCGGGGTGCCCGCTCCGCCGAAGGTCATCGCGCCGAGGGCGATGCGGGACACGAAGACTCCGGTGCTGCCCAGCTGCTCGTACTGCATTGCTGTATCACTGCCTCTTGTGGTGCGTGCGGAACGTCTGCCGGAGGCCCGCGGCGCCTCCATATGTGCACGTTAGGACGGTGACGGCGGACAATCCATGAGAGAAAGTCCTTCGAAGTTGCGTGATCGTCCGGAGTGACCATGGATCCGCTGTCCGACGTCCTGAACCTGCTGCACCTGCGCGGCGCCGCGCCCTCCCGGATGGAGGCGGGCGGGCGCTGGGCGCTGCGCTTCCGCGCGTATCCGTACGTCAAGGTCGGTGCCGTCCTCGCCGGCACCTGCGTGCTCGCCCCGGACGGCACCGATCCGCTGCGGCTGGAGGCGGGCGACTGCTACCTGCTCACGGGCAACCGGCCCTACCAGGTGGGCAGCGACCCGATGCCGGAACCGGTCGACGGGCACGCCGTCTACGCGGCCGCCCGGGCCCGGGCGGCCGGCAACTCCATGACGGTGCGGTACGGCGATCCCGAGGCGCCGGACCGCACGGTCCTGGTCGGCGGCAGCATCGAGTTCGACGACGTCACCGCCGGACTGCTGCTCAGCAGCCTGCCGCCGACCGCGCGCATCGCCGCCGACAGCCCGCAGGCACTCGTGCTGCGGCCCACGCTGCGCCTGCTCGCCGACGAGACCGCGGCCGAACGCCCGGGCTCGGCCGTCATGGCGGCCAGCCTCACCCAGATCCTCTTCCTCCAGGCCCTGCGCGCGTACCTCGAACTGGCCGCCGAGGCGGGCGAGTCCGGCACCGGCTGGCTCGGCGGCCTGAGCGACCCCCAGATCGGCGCCGCCCTCGGCCACATGCACCGGCAGCCCGCCCACCCCTGGACGGTGGGCGAACTCGCCTCCGCCGTCGGCATGTCACGCTCGGCCTTCGCCCAGCGCTTCAGGTCGCTCGTCGGCCGGCCGCCCCTGGACTACCTGATGCGCTGGCGCATCCAGCGCGCGGCCGCCGCCCTCCGCGGCGGCGACCGCACCGTCGCCTCCGTCGCAGCCGAGTGGGGCTACGCCTCGGAGAGCGCCTTCAGCAACGCCTTCAAGCGCGTCACCGGCCAGCCGCCGGCCCGCCACCGGGCGCTGGCGCTGCGCCGGCCGGAACGGGGCGCGGCGACGGCGACAGGGTGAGACGGCGTCGCGGGAGATCGACATCGGCGACCACGACGAGGACCTCGTCACCGACCGCCGCATCCGCGGCGAACGCCTCCGCGGCCGGCACCAGCCCCTCGACGTGCTCCGCGACACGGACGAAGACCCCGAACGGCAGCCGGGTGGTCACCGTCCCGGCGAGGATGTCGCCGACGGGGCCCGGCACGTCAGAGGCTCTTCCGGGCGGGGCGGGCGCCGTCGAGGAGGACGAGTGCGGCGCCGGTGGCCGCGGCGGCCGTGGCCGCGGTGAGGATGGCGCGGGAGGAGCGCCAGGACAGGACGGACCAGCGGGACTGGGCGGACAGCAGGGAACCGACGCTGAGCCACGAACCGGCGGACAGCAACGAGATGCTGGAGCCGATGGAGGCCGCGGACAGCGCGCTGCCGACGGAGCCCACGGAGAGGACGGAGCCCACGGAGCCGATCGAGAGGACGGAGTCGACGGAGCCGATGGACAGGACGGAGCGCTTCGACCACAGGGAGAGCGAGGACCCCTCGGGAATGGCAGTCATGAGTGCCATCCTGCCGGACGCGGCGGGGCGGCGCGGGTGCTCCGGGAAGGGGGCCGGCCCGGCCCCGGCCGGGCGTACGCCGGCCTTCGGCACCGCGGTGCCGAAGGCCGGCGCCCCGGTTACTTCCGGCCCAGCCAGATCGGGTTGGTGATCGCCAGGGCGGGCCCCGGCAGGCCCGAGGCGCCCCCGTCGGCGGCCGGGCGCCGTACCTCGGCCCGGACGTAGGAGGCGATCGACGCGGTGGTGTTCCACTCCAGGACACCGGAGGCGGGCAGCAGCGCGCCCACCATCTGGCCCTCGTCGGTCATCAGCCGTACCACCGCACCGGCCGGCACGCCGCTCGCCTCCAGGCGGACGGTCACCGACGCGTCGCGCGCCACCGGCAGCCGCTCGCCGATGCCCGCGTGCTCGCCGCGCGGACCGCTCGCGGAGAACGAGACCTGGACGGCGGCGCTCTCGGCGATCCAGGAGGTCCCGGCCCGCAGACCGGCCTGCACGGCCCGGCGGTTGAGGCCGTCGGCGAGCACCACGGTCTGCGGCAGGCCGACGACGTCGGGGTCGCGGTGCGCGTCGGAGTTGCCCATCGCCGGAATCCAGTGGCCGTCGCCGCGACGCGCGGCACCGGTCAGCAGGTTGTCCCAGGTGAGGAGCGTGAGCTCGTCGTCGAGGGTCCAGGGGCCGTTCCACACCTCGATGGCGTCGACGTCGTCGTAGCCGAACTTCCACTGGCTGGCCAGGCTCGGCGCGTACGGGTGGGCCGGGACCACGATGCCGCCGGCCCGCCGGATCTGCCGGGTGAAGCGGCCGAAGGCGTCGTCGCGGGCGCGGTAGCGCCAGTCGATCCACTCGCCGGCGTCCAGGCCGATCGCCAGGTAGTGGCCGTTGCGGGTGGTGACCTCCTCGCCCGTGAGGACCAGCAGGTCGTCGCCGGACACGTCGCCCAGGTAGGCGTGCGCCGACGTGGTGTTGTGGTCGCTGGAGTTGATGAAGTCCAGCCCGGCGGCGCGGGCGAGCGCGGCCAGCTGCTCCACGGTGCGCTTGCCGTCGGAGTGCACGGTGTGCAGGTGGCAGTCGCCCCGGTACCAGGCGCGGCCGCGGCCGGGCGCGTGGTCCGGCGGGTAGTTCGGGACCTGCGGGGCGGCCGGGGCGCCGTAGGTGAGGGTGACGGTGACGGAGTAGTCCAGGCCCTGCGGCGCCACCGTGTACGGCCCGAGGACGACGTGCCAGGTTCCCGTCCCGACCGGTCCGGCCAGGTAGCCGGGGGTCGCCGTCTCCGCGCTGATCGTGAACTCCGTGCGCGCGCCGCCCGACCAGCCGCGGAAGCCGCGCCCGCCGACGTCCGTGCCGTGCTGGTCGAAGATGCCGATGTCGCAGGCGTTGCCCTGCGTCCCCGGCGGCACGGCGGGCCGGTCGTAGCTGTACGACACCGCGATCTGCCGGACGCCGCGCGGTACTTCCACGGGCAGGTAGACGAAGTCGGCCGCGCCCGTAGGCAGGTGGCCGGTGACGACCCGGCTCTGCACGGTCCCCTCCGGGGGGACGCCGCCGGAGCCGTGGGAGTGACCGCCCGCCGATGCGGAGTCGGATGCGGCCGCGAAGCTCACGGGGGCCAGCGTCAGCACGCTGGTGGCGCCCGCGAGCGCGGAAAGCTTCAACACATCGCGTCGTTCCATCCCTTCAGCCTCACGCGTCCGGGTAACGGGAGCGTGGCGGCCTGTTGTGCGCCGGGCTGACGGACGCCGGCTCCGCAGTGGCCGCGCACAGGCGCCCGGCCGGGCCGACGGGCCGGGCCGGGCGCCTGCCGCCGCGCTCCTAGAAGAAGCCGAGCTTCTTCGGCGAGTAGCTGACCAGGAGGTTCTTGGTCTGCTGGTAGTGGTCGAGCATCATCTTGTGGTTCTCGCGCCCGATGCCGGACTGCTTGTAGCCGCCGAAGGCGGCGTGCGCCGGGTAGGCGTGGTAGCAGTTGGTCCACACCCGGCCGGCCTGGATCGCGCGGCCCGCGCGGTAGGCGGTGTTGCCGTTACGGGTCCAGACGCCGGCGCCGAGGCCGTAGAGGGTGTCGTTGGCGATGGAGACGGCGTCGTCGAAGTCGTTGAACGACGTGACGGCGACGACCGGGCCGAAGATCTCCTCCTGGAAGACCCGCATGCGGTTGTCGCCCTCCAGGATAGTGGGCTGGACGTAGTAGCCGCCCGCCAGTTCCCCGCCGAGCTGGGCGCGCTCGCCACCGGTGAGGACCTTGGCGCCCTCCTGCTGGCCGATGTCGAAGTAGGAGAGGATCTTCTCCAGCTGGTCGTTGGACGCCTGCGCGCCGATCATGGTGGCGGTGTCCAGCGGGTGGCCCTGGACGATCTTCTCGGTGCGGGTGATGCCCGCCTCCAGGAAGGCGCTGTAGTGGCCGCGCTGGATCAGGGCGCGGGACGGGCAGGTGCAGACCTCGCCCTGGTTGAGGGCGAACATCGTGAAGCCCTCGAGCGCCTTGTCGTAGAAGTCGTCCTCGGCGGACGAGATGTCCTCGAAGAAGATGTTGGGGCTCTTGCCGCCGAGTTCGAGCGTCACGGGCTTCAGGTTCTGCGACGCGTACTGCATGATCAGGCGGCCGGTCGTGGTCTCGCCGGTGAAGGCGACCTTGGCGACGCGCGGGCTCGACGCGAGCGGCTTGCCGGCCTCGACGCCGAAGCCGTTGACGATGTTGACGACACCGGGCGGCAGGAGGTCGGCGATCAGGCTCATCCACACGTGGATGGAGGCCGGGGTCTGCTCGGCGGGCTTGATGACGACGGCGTTGCCGGCGGCCAGGGCCGGGGCGAGCTTCCAGGTCGCCATCAGGATGGGGAAGTTCCACGGGATGATCTGGGCGACGACGCCCAGCGGCTCGTGGAAGTGGTACGCGACGGTGTCGTCGTCGAGTTCGGCGAGGCTGCCCTCCTGGGCCCGGACGGCGCCCGCGAAGTAGCGGAAGTGGTCGATGGCCAGCGGGATGTCGGCGGCCAGCGTCTCGCGGACCGGCTTGCCGTTCTCCCAGCTCTCGGCGACGGCCAGTTCCTCCAGGTGCTGCTCCATGCGGTCGGCGATCCGGTTGAGGATGTTCGCGCGGTCGCCGGCCGAGGTGCGGCCCCAGGCCGGTGCCGCCGCGTGCGCGGCGTCCAGGGCCCGCTCGACGTCCTCGGCGGTGCCGCGGGCGATCTCGGTGAAGGGCTGTCCGGTGACGGGCGTCGGGTTCTCGAAGTACTGCCCGCGCGCGGGTGGGACGTACTCGCCGCCGATCCAGTGGTCGTAGCGGGGCTGGAAGCTGACGACGGAGCCCTCGGCACCGGGGTTGGCGTAGCGGGTCATGGGGCGGCCTCCCATGGATGGGCCGCCCGCTCCGTTGCGGACGGCGGTGGGGGGACCGTAGAACGCGGAAGGTTGCAGGAGGGTTGCGACACGGCGTACCTGCGGAACTACACTCGGCAGCAGCCGGCCGGTGCCGCCGGGCGCCGGCCCACCCCCGACCCAGGGGCGCTCATGACTGCCTCGTACGCGGCCTCGTACACGGCCTGGCCACCCGGGACCGATCCGCAGTTGCTGCGCCGGGACGTCGCGCGTGCCCACGAGGAGTTCCTCAGCACCGGGAGAGCGCCGCGGCCGGTGCGCGACGTGGTGCGGGACTCGTGGCAGCGCTCCCGCAGCCGCGGGGTCGACCCGGAGGTCGCGGGGCCCAGCGTCCCCGCCCTCGCGGGGCCGGAACTGCGGGCCTACCGCGAGAGCCACCCGCTGGCGGCCGTGCTGCCCGTGGTCCGCCGGCTGCTGGTCGAGTCGGCGCAGGAGAGCAACGAACTGGTGGCCGTCGGCGACGAGCACGGCCGGCTGCTGTGGGTCGAGGGAGCGCCGGGCCTGGCGGCGCGCGCGGAGCGGATCGGCTTCGTCGAGGGGGCCGTGTGGGCCGAGGAGGCCGCCGGCACGAACGCGCCGGGCACGGCGCTCGCCCTCGGCCGGCCCTTGCAGATCTACGCGGGAGAGCACTTCGTGCGCCCGGTGCACCCCTGGAGCTGCTCGGCGGCGCCGGTGCGGGACCCGGACACCGGCCGGGTCATCGGCGTGCTCGACCTGACCGGCGGCGACCACATCGCGGCGCCGCACGCGCTCGCGCTGGTGCGTGCGACGGTCGCGGCGGCGGAGGCGGAGTTGCGGGTACTGCGGCTGCGGGGGCAGATCCCGGCGGCGGTTCCGGGGTCGGTTCCGGGGTTGTCCGCCCCCGCACCCGCGTGCCGGCTGGAGGTGCTGTCACGCGACCGCGCGCGGTTCGTCTCGCCTTACGGCAGCACCGAGTTGAGCCCCCGCCACTCCGAGATCGCGTTCGTCCTCGCCCTGCACCCCCGCGGGCTCGGCGCCGACGCGCTCGCCGTACGGCTGCACGAGCACGAGGCGGCCCGCGTCACCGTGCGCGCCGAGATGTCGCGGCTGCGGCGCCTGCTGGGCCCGCACGTCCTCGGCTCGCGCCCCTACCGGCTGCTGCTGCCCACCTCCAGCGACGCCGCGCAGGTGCACACGCTGCTGGCCCGCGGGGCGTACCGCGAGGCGCTCGCCGCCTACCCGGGGCCGCTGCTGCCGGGGTCGGCCGCGCCCGCGGTCGCCGAGGCGCGCGACGAACTCGACTGCGAGATGCGCCGCGCGCTGCGGCACCGCGGCGACGCGCGGCTGCTGCTCGCCTGGCTGGAGCGCCCGGAGAACCACGTCGACGCCGAGATGCTGCAGGCGGCGATCAACGCCCTCCCGCAGGGGTCGCCACGTCGGCTGACGCTGCGGACGCTGCTGGAGCGGGCCTGAGCGGCGCGGCCCCGGCCGGCGTCACGCGGTGGCGTCGCCCGGCGCCCTGACCAGGAGGAAGAGCGGGCGGCGGCGGAGCGTGAAGCCCATGGACTCGTACAGCCTGATGGCATTGGCGTTGTTGCCCGCGGCGTGCAGGAACGGCAGCTCCCCGCGGTCCGCGATGACCGCGCCGACCGCACGGATCAGCCGGCTCGCCAGGCCGCGCCCGCGATGGTCCGGGTCGGTGCAGACGGCGCTGATCTCCGTACCGCCCGCCGGGCGCATGCGCTCGCCGGCCATGGCGATCAGGCGCCCGTTCTCCCGCAGCCCGAGGTAGGTGCCGAACTCGATGGTGCGCGGCATGAAGGGGCCGGGCTTCGTGCGGTCGATGAGGCCCATGACCTCGGGGACGTCGCCGGCGCCCAGCCGGACGGCCTGCGGATCGTGCGCGACCGCCAGGTCGGTGCCGACCAGTTGCACCGCCTCGCCGCCGTCCAGGATCTGCCAGTCCTCGGGTACCACCGGCGAGCCCGTCACGAGCGCGGTCCCGCCGGGGCCGAGCAGCGCGGCCAGATCCGCCCAGGCCGCCGGGTCGGCCTGGTCCTCGACAGCGGCGAACGGCGACATGTCGCCGGGGTAGCGGGCGGCCCGGCCGTGCCGCTCGGCGAACTGCGCGTGCGCGCCGGTCAGCGAGGCCCACGCGGGGTTGTCCAGGGGGTGCGGCGCACCGGTGGCGAGCGGTTCCGTGCCGGGGTCGGACGGATGGGCGGGGTGGACGCTGGTCGACATGGCGGGGCGGTTCTCCGATCCGTGGGGCGGTGCGGGCCACTGGGTGCAACGGCCACGGAGCCGCTTCCCTTCCTGCCCTGACGAGCGTTTCCACCCTACGGCCCGGCCCCGCGGCCCCCGGTCCCGCCCTCACACCCGCAGCACCGGCTTGCCCCGCACCTCCCCGGCCCGCAGCCGGCGGACCGCCTCGGGGGCGTCCGCCAGAGACGGATACACACGGTCGACCGCAGGGGTGACCGCACCCGCGTCAACGAGTTCCGCGAGGCGCTCGAGATCGGCGGCCGGGTGCGTATCCGGTGCCGGACGACGGACGACAGCAGCAGCCCGCGCAGTTGCCTGCCGATGCCCCCGCGCCCGCCGGGCGCGCCCTCACACCCGCAGCACCAGCTTGCCCCGCACCTCCCCCGCCCGCAGCCGACGAACCGCCTCGGCAGCGTCCCCCAAAGACGGATACACACGGTCGACCGCAGGAACGACCGCACCCGCGTCAACGAGTTCCGCGAGGCGCTCGAGATCGGCGGCCGGCTGCGTCGCCACCAGGGTGCGTATCCGGTGCCGGACCACGGACGACAACAGCAGCCCGCGCAGTTGCCTGCCGATGCCCCCCGTCCAACGGCCGCCGTGCTCACCGCCGACGATGACGAGGGTGCCGTCGGGGGTGAGGGCGCGGCGCAGCAGGGAGAGCCGCCGGTTGCCCGCGATGTCGAGGACGAGGTCGTACCTGCGGGCACCGTCGGTGGGGTCGTCCTGGGTGTGGTCGACCACCTCGTCGGCGCCAAGGGAGCGGACGAAGGCGGTCTTCGCCGTACCGCACACGCCGGTGACGTGTGCCGCGCCGAGCGCCTTGGCCAGTTGCACGGCGTACGAGCCGACACCGCCGGACGCGCCGATCACGAGGACGTGCTGCCCGGCCCGCAGGCGCCCGCTGTCGCGCAGGGCCTGGAGCGCCGTGCACGCCGAGACGGGGACGGTCGCCGCCTCCTCGAAGCCGAGGCGGCGCGGCTTGGGCGCGAGGTGCGCGGCCTTGGCGCGGGCGTACTCGGCGAAGGTGCCGGCCCCGCTGCCGTACACCTCGTCGCCCGGGGCGAAGCCCGTCACCCCGGGGCCGACGGCCTCGACCCGGCCCGCGAGGTCCGTGCCGCGCACGCGGTCGCGGGGCGCCCGCAGCCCGAAGCCGAGGCCGCGCAGGAGGTAGGGCATGCCGGCCATGAGGTGCCAGACACCCTGGTCGACGGCGGCGGCGTGGACGCGTACAAGCACCTCGCCCGGGCCGGGAACGGGCCGGGCGGTCTCCTCGACCCGCAGGACGGACGGGGGTCCGTAAGTGTCCTGGACGACGGCCTTCACCGGGGCTCCTCGGGCTGCTCGGGGGCGGACTCGGGGGGGTACTGGAACACGGCGTCGAGCGGCACGCCGAAGACGTGGGCGATCTGGAACGCCATCTCCAGGGACGGCGAGTAGCGGCCCTGCTCGATGGCGATGACGGTCTGCCGGGTCACGCCGATGCGCCGGGCGAGTTCGGCCTGCGTCATCTCGTCCTTGGCGAAGCGCAGGGCCCGGATCTCGTTGGTGACCCTGGTCGGCCTCACCACGGGTGGAAGCCCAGCCGGTAGGAGACGATCTTCGCCGCCGACCCCACGACCGCCGACAGGACGAAGGCGAGGTATATCGCGTTGGCGATCCAGAACCGGTCGGACCCGGCCATCGCCAGGACGAGTCCGGCCACCGCCCCGGCGACGACGAACGAGTGGCCGACGTACTCGCCGAAGCGGTGGATCTCCCGGTCGCGCTGGTCCTTCACGCGTCCCTCCCGGGCGGACGTCACCGACATCGCGATGTGCAGCAGGACCGACGCCGCGATCGCTGCGCCCACCGACCACACCAACGCGGCCGCGTAGGGCGCGCCGGCCGGCGACGCGCCTCCCGCCCGGCCGAGGACGACGGTCAGATACGCCGCGTACGACGCGATCGTGACCACGACCATGATCCAGGCGCGTTTTTCCTCGACGGCCATCACAGCCCCCCATGTAAAGAAAACCTGACACCGCCGAGTGTCAAACACTCTTGACTCCATGTCAAGGATTTTTGACCTCGCTACCCTCGCGGACTCGGGCGACGCCGTTGCGAGGGCCGCGCGCACAGCGCATGCGGCCACCGGCGGAGCCCTGGGTGCCCGGCACGAGGCGGCGGCCGCACGCGAGTTGGAGGCACGGCAGGCGCCGACTCCCGCCGCGCGGGCTCCGCCGCCCCCGCGCCCCCGTCGGCAGGCGTCACGGTGCAGGCAACGCCCTGAGCGCCGACACAAAGGCCGCGCTCACAGCGCGGGCGGGCACCGCCGGGGACACGGTCCGAGCACGAGGCGGCGACCGCCGCGCGGAGGGCCGCCGGCCGGCCGGTGGGCAACCGCCGGACTCTTCCCGTACCCCCGCCGCCGGCGCGGCACCGGCACCGCGTGCCGCAGACCCCCGCCGAGGGCGCGCCGCGCTACCGGCGCCCGGGCCTCGCGACCCGCGGACGGCGCACCAAACCGGCGCCGGACCGCACGGCCTGAAGGGCCGTCACGTGAGGATCACGGAACGGGTGAGGTGGCGCGGGGAGTCCGGGTCGAGGCCCCGGGCGGCTCCCAGGGCGGCCGCGAGGCGCTGGACGACGACGAGGTCGGCGAGCGGGTCGCGGCCGGCCGCGACGAGGCGGCCGCCGGTCGCGGCGATCTCCTCCGGCAGGCCCGGCGGCAGGTCGGCCGGGTCGCCGAACCACCAGGCGACGCGGCCGGGTCCGGTGATGCTGATCGGGCCGTGGCGGTACTCCATGACGGGGTACGCCTCGGTCCAGGCGCCCGCCGCCTCGCGCATCTTGAGGGCGGCCTCCTGGGCCACTCCGTACGCCCACCCCCTGCCGAGGAACGTGAACTGCTCCGCCTCCAGCAGTTCGTCCGGCAGCGGGTCGGCGAGCGCCGACTCGCCCTGCGCGGCCAGCCCGTCCAGGTCCTCGCCGAGCAGCGCACGCAGGAGCACGAGTTCGGTGGTGGCGAAGCGCGTCTGCACCACCGACGTCTCGTCGGCGAAGTCCAGGACCGCGGCCGCGTCGGCGAGTTCCATGACGGGGGTGGCCGGGTCGGCGGTGACGGCGACGGTGGGCGTCACGCCGCGCAGGCGGCGGAGTACGTCGAGCACTTCGGTCGTGGTGCCGGAGCGGGTCAGGGCGAGCACCCGGTCGTAGGCGCGTCCGGCCGGCATCTCGGAGGCGGCGAAGGCGTCCGTCTCGCCCAGGCCCGCGGACTCGCGCAGTACGGCGTAGGCGTGGGCCATGAACCATGAGGTGCCACATCCAACCACCGCGACGCGCTCGCCGGGGGCCGGCATCGCGGCGCGCCAGGGGGCGTTCGCGTCGGCCGCCAGGGCGACGGCCCGGCGCCAGCAGTCGGGTTGGGTCGCGATCTCGATCTCGGTCTGGCTCATGGGACTCCGTCCGCTCGCTGTGATCCGCTGCCGCCGGTGCTGTCGGGGCCGGTACGGGTGGCGCTTGCGCCGGTCTTGACACGCTGCCCGCCCGATCCAGCATGATGAGCGAAACTGCTCGACTCTTGCAATGTTCGCGCACAAACGCGCACGGCGGAAGGTGGTGACGCTCCGCGTGGACAACGGCCGACGCGGCGCGCGGTCAGGCGCGGACGACCTCCACACCGGCCGCCGCGAAGGGCTCGGTGAGCGCGCCGGGCGCGTCCGCGTCCGTCACCAGGACGTGCACGTCCTCGACCGGGCAGATCCGCGCGAACGCCCGCCGGCCGAGCTTCGAGGCGTCCGCGACGACCACCACGCGCTCGGCGCGCCGGGCCAGTTCGCGGTTGACGCCCGCCTCGCCCTCGTGGCGGGCGGTGGCGCCGTGCGCGACGTCGAGGGCGTCGACACCGAGGAAGACCACGTCGAGCGTGATCTGTGCGAGCAGGTCGGCGGCCAGGGGGCCGATCAGCTCGTACGAGGCAGGGCGGGCCACCCCGCCGGTGACGACGAGCTTCACATGCCGGCGCACGGCCAACTCCGCCGCGATGTTCAGCGCGTTGGTGACCACGGTCAGCGTCGGCTCGCCCGCGTCCGCCGCCAGTTCGCCCCGTTCGGCCAGCGCGCGGGCGACCGCCGTCGTCGTGGTGCCGCCGTTCAGGCCCACGACGGCGCCGGGCTTGACGAGGGCCGCGGCGGCGCGCGCGATGCGCTCCTTCTCGGCGGCGCGGCGGGCGGACTTGTAGCGCAGCGGCAGGTCGTAGGCGATGGCGTTGATCGTGGCGCCGCCATGGGTGCGCGTGACCATGTTCTGGCGTGCCAGCTCGTCCAGGTCGCGCCGGATCGTGGCGGCGGAGACGGCGAGTTCGGCGGCCGCGGCCTCGACCTCGATGCGTCCGTCGCGGGTCAGCATCTCCAGCAGCGCGCTCCATCGGGCCTGCGGTGCCGCCATCGTCTCGCCCCTTGTCGCCGGACCTGGCGGCCATGAAACCACAGGCCATCGCCCCGCCGAGAGGAACAACGAGCCCATGCCGCTGATCGGGACCGCCGCACTCGTCCGCTCCGCCCGCGCCGAGGGCCGCGCCGCGGGGGCCTTCAACGTCATCACCCTGGAGCACGCGGAGGCGATCGTCGCCGGGGCCGAGGCCGCGGGGCGTCCGGTCATCTGCCAGATCAGCGAGAACGCCGTGCGCTTCCACGGCGGCGCGCTCGCGCCGATAGCGAGGGCGACCGCGGCGGTGGCCGAGTCCGCGCGCGTGCCCGTCGCCCTGCACCTGGACCACGTCACCGACGACGCGCTGCTGCGGCAGGCCGCCGACTGCGGTTTCGGCTCGGTCATGTACGACGCCTCGGCGCTGCCGCACGAGCGGAACGTGGCCGCCACCCGTGCGGCCGCGCAATGGGCGCACGGCGCGGGCCTGTGGCTGGAGGCCGAACTCGGCGAGATCGGGGGCAAGGACGGCGTCCACGCCCCCGGGGCCCGCACCCACCCCGACGGCGCCCGCGCCTACGTGGCCGCGACCGGGGTCGACGCGCTCGCCGTGGCCGTCGGCAGCTCCCACGCGATGACCACCCGGACCGCGCGGCTCGACCATGACCTGATCGCCCTCCTGCGCGCGGCGGTCGCCGTGCCGCTCGTGCTGCACGGTTCGACCGGGGTGCCCGAGGACGAGCTGCGGCGCGCCGTCGCGGGCGGCATGGCCAAGATCAACATCGGTACCGCACTCAACATCGCCTTCACCGGGGCGATCCGCGGCTTCCTCGCGGCGGACGGCGCCACCGTGGATCCGCGCCGCTACCTCGCGCCCGCGCGTACGGACATGGCGGCAGCGGTGGAGCGGGCCCTGCGCGTCCTGGGCTGAGCCGGCCCGGGCCACCCGTGACGGGACACTTCGCCGCACATTCCAACATTGACAGGTCTAACACGACTCCTCTAGCTTCGACATGTCAATCATGACATGTCGCGCTGCCGAGCGGCGGCGCACTCCGTGAACCTGGAGACCTACCGTGGGTTACCTGCGCGGCTTCATCCCGTGGATCGCGTCCGGCGTCATCTCGTCCTCCGACTGGCGCTGGGGCGCCGTGGCGGGTCTCGTCACGGGCCTGGCGCTGTTCGCGCAGGACCGGCGCCGCGGCGTCGCGCCCGAGGCGATGATCCTGGAGCTCAGCGGCAGCCTGTTCTTCGCCGTCGTCGGGACCGTCGCCCTCGCCTCCCCCGACTCGCCGCTGAAGACGTACGACGACGCGCTCTCCTTCGCCTGGCTCGCGCTGACCGCCTGGGGGAGTCTCGCCGTCCGCCACCCCTTCACCCTGGGCATCGCACGCCGCCGGACCTCGCGCGAGTACTGGGAACTGCCCGGCTTCATCGCGGTCAACAACGTCGTCACGGCGGTCTGGGGAGCCGGCTTCACCTTCATCTGCGCCGCGCTGGCGGTCTGCCACCTGACCGGCGCCCCGGGCTGGGCCGGCATCGCCGCCCATGCGGCCGGCCTGGCGGGCCCCGCTGTCTTCACCTCCCGCTACCCCGCCCGCGTCCAGGCCCGGCTCCAGGCGGCGGGTGCCGCACCGGTCGAGGTGTGACAGGTTCCCGCCGGGCCCTGCCCGGCTCTGCGATGCTGGCTGTGTGCTCGCCCCGGAACCGATAACGGCCGACCCGCCCGGCGCCACGGCGAATCCGCTGCTGACACAGTCGTGGCTCGACCTGGCGTTCCTGCACTGGGCCGCCGATCCCGCCGACGTGGCGCCCCTCCTGCCGGCCGGCACCGTGCCGGACACCCTCGGCGGGGTCACCTACGTCGGGCTGGTGGCCTTCCGGATGCACCGCGTCGGCTGGTTCCGGCTCCCCGGCGTCCCGTACCTGGGCACCTTCCCGGAGACCAATGTCCGCCTGTACTCGGTGGACGAGCACGGCCGCCGCGGTGTGGTCTTCCGCTCGCTCGACGCGTCCCGGCTGATCCCGGTCGCGGTGGCGCGGGCCGCGTTCCGGCTGCCGTACCAGTGGGCGCGCATGGACATCCGCCGCGACGGCGACACCCTCAGCTACACCAGCCGGCGGCGCGGGCCCGGGGCGGGCGGGGCGTACGCGCGGATCACCGTGCGGGTGGGCGAGCCCGTCGCCGAGCCGAGCGAGCTGGAGCACTTCCTCACGGCGCGCTGGGGTCTGCACAACACGTTCTTCGAGCGGCCCCTGTACCTGCCCAACACCCATCCGCGCTGGCCGCTGCACCGCGCCGAGCTCCTGGTCTGCGAGGAGAACCTCGTCGCCGCCGCCGGACTGCCCGCGACCACCACCTCGGGGCCCCCGGTCAGCGTCCTGTACTCCGCCGGCGTCCCCGTCCGCTTCGGGCGCCCCGCCCGGCCGGCCGGTATCCCGACCCCCTGAGCCGAGCTGCGCCGATCCGCGGTCGACCACGGCCGCCGAGTTGCTGCTAATATCGAAGCAACTTGCTTCCGTTTTAGCAGCCACTTGCCCACCGCACCCCGAGGAACAGCACCATGACCGCTCAGTCCATCACCCCCGCCGACCTGCCCGGCACCGTCACGCGCTACCTGCGGGCCCACGTCGCCCGCGACACCGCGACGGCGATCGGCGCCTTCACCCCCGACGCCACCGTGACCGACGACGGCAGGACCTACGAGGGCCGCACCGCGATCGAGCAGTGGCTGGACCGGGCGGCGAGCGAGTACACGTACACGACCGAACTGACCGCCGCCGAGCGCGCCGACGCCGGGCACTACGTCGTGACCCACCACCTGGAGGGCGACTTCCCGGGCGGCGTGGTCGACCTGCGCTACCGCTTCGCGCTCCGGGACGGCCTGATCGAACGCCTCGACATCGCGCCGTGAGTCATGCTTCCCCCATGACGAGTGCACCCATCGAACCGCCCTCCCCCAGCTCGACCCTCGCCCTCGACGGGACGACCACCGTCCCGCGCCTGGGCTTCGGCGCGATGCAGCTGCCCGGCCGGTGGAACGGACCCGCCGCCGACCGGGCGGTGTCGGTGGCGGTCGCGCGCCGCGCCGTCGAACTCGGCGCGCGCCACATCGACACCGCGGCCTTCTACTTCTCCGGCGGCAACCGGGCCAACGAGATCCTGCGCGAAGCCCTCCACCCCTACCCGGCCGGCGTCACCATCGCCACCAAGGTGGGCCCGCTGCGCGACGCCGGCGGACGGATGACCGGGGAGGCGGAACCCGGGCAGCTGCGCGGCCTGGTCGAGGAGAACCTGAGGGAACTCGGCGTCGACGTCCTGGACCTGGTCCACCTGCGGGTCGGCCGCCTCGGCACGGACCGGGCCGACTCGCTCGCCGAACGCTTCGCCGTGCTCGCCGCCTTGCGGGAGGAAGGACTCGTACGGCACCTGGGCGTCAGCAATGTGACGCGTGGTCAGCTGGACGAGGCGCGAACCGTCGCGCCGGTCGCGGCGGTGCAGAACCAGTTCGGCGTCCTGGACCAGCGGGACGGCGATCTGGTGGACTTCTGCGCGACCGTGGACATCGCGTACATGCCGTTCTTCGCCCTCGGCGGCGGCCACTCCCCGCTCGACGGGGACGCCCTCGCCAAGGTGGCCGAACGGCACGGCGCGACGCCGTTCCAGATCGCCGTGGCCTGGGGTCTGGCCCGCTCCCCCTCGATCGTCCAGATCCCCGGCACGGCCTCCCTCGCCCACCTGGAGGAGAACATGGCGGCCGCCTCGATCGTCCTCGACGCCGACGACCTGTCCCTGCTGGCCGACGGCGGCCGGTCCGCCGGCGCGTGACCGGCCGCCCCGGGGCCGTCAGCCGGCCGCGGGCAGGCGCCGCACCTTGACCACGTTGTCCCGGCGCGCCGTGGGACGGCCCTCCGGGTCGTTCTGCACGCGCTCGTGCTCCTCGCACAGCAGCACGTCCCATTCGCCCTCGGCGAGTTCGAGATCCCTGAGGACCTCGTCGGGGGTGGGGAAGTGCACCTCCGGGTGGTGGTTGTGCTCCCAGGCGGGGAATCCGCCGTGGCCGGTGACGAGCAGGACGCCCCCGGGGGCGACGGCGGCCGCGGCGGAACGCAGGATGCGCTCACGCGGCATGTAGCCGACGGTGTGCAGGAAGTGGGCGGCGACCAGGTCGAAGGAGCCCTCGGGGAAGGACTCGCCGAGGTCGTGGCGCTCCCAGGTGATCAGCTCGCCGACCCCCGCGTCGGCCGCGTGCCCCGCCGCGCGCCGCAGTGCCACACCGGAGATGTCCACGGCGGTGACGCGCCAGCCGTGCCGGGCCAGCCAGATCGCGTCACCGCCCTCGCCGCAGCCCAGGTCGAGGGCGGTGCCCGGCGTCAGCTCGGAGGTCTCGCGGACCAGGACGTCGTTGGGATTGCCGCTCCACACGCGCTCGGTCGAGGCGTAGCGGTCGTCCCAGTAGTCCTCCTGCGAGGCGATGTCGTCGGTCATCGGTGGATCGGGTCCCTTCACACGTGCGCGGCGCGGCGCCGTCGCGGGCGCCGCCTCGGGCCGACGATGCGCCCGGCCGGCGCCGGGCGACAAGATTCCTTGCCGGTTCGGCAACATCGGCCGGGCGGACGGGGCCCGGGGGGCGCCCGCGTGCCGCGCGGCCGATGATGGGGGGACGGCAGGACGTCGCGCGTGGAGGCTTGCCATGGCCGTGTGGCACGTACGTGATTTCACCCCGGACGATCTCGAGGCTGTGGTGCGCCTGGACGCCGAGAGCGGCACCACCGACCAGCCCGCCGTCTTCCGTCTCTCCGAGGCGGTCGCCGCCCTTCAGGCGCAGCACCCCAGCGTGGTGGCGATCGCCGACGGCCACCTCATCGGGGCGGCGATCGGCCGGGTCGACGGGGACCGGGCGTGGGTGCTGCGGATCAGCCTCCATCCGTCGTGGCGCAACCTGGGCCTGGGCACCGCGCTGCTGTCCGCGGTCGAGCACCGGCTCCAGGCCGCCGGGGCGCGGACGCTGGCCGCCGTGCTGCCCGAGGAGGAGACGGGTACCGCCGCGCTGTGCAACTCCGGTTTCACCCGGCGCCAGGGCCTGACGTACTTCGAGAAGACCCAGGCGGTGACGGCCCAGGACCCGGCGCTGCTGGCCTCGCTCGGCGCGCTCGTGCCGCCCGCCGGGCTGTGGGAGAAGCTCGCCGGGATGGGACGGGAGAAGTCCCTGATCGAGCGCCGGATCGTGCTTCCGCTGGCCCATGCCGAGCTCGCCGACGAGCACGGGGTCGAACCGCCGCAGGCCGTCGTGCTGTTCGGGCCGCCGGGCACGGGCAAGAGCACCTTCGCCCAGGCGGTGGCGAGCCGGCTGGGCTGGCCCTTCGTGGAGCTGTTCCCGTCCCGGCTGGCCCTGGAGGGCGGCATCGCCCCGGGACTCGGCAGGCGCTTCGACGAGATCGCGCAGCTCGACCATGTGCTGGTCTTCATCGACGAGGTGGAGGAGGTCGCCGGCCGCCGCAATCTCGCCGACCCGGCCTCCGTGGGCGTGGTCAACGAACTCCTCAAGTCCATCGTGCGGTTCCGCGACCGCGACGGCCGGCTGCTGATCTGCGCGACCAACACCGTCGCCGCGCTCGATCCGGCGTTCCTGCGGCACGGCCGGTTCGACTACGTGCTGCCGGTGGGCCCGCCCGACCACGAGGCGCGTCGCGCGCTGTGGGGGAGCTATCTCGCCAAGGCGGGCGCCGACGCGGACACCACGGCGCTCGCCGACGCCAGCGAGGGCTTCACGCCCGCGGACATCAAGCAGGCCGCGCGCGCCGTCGCGCAGACCACGTTCGAACGGACGCTGGACACGGGGAACAGGACCCAGGCCACCACGGACGACTATCTGCGCACCATCCGTTCCACCCGCCCCACGGTCACCAGCGACATGGCGCTGGAGTTCGCGGAGCACAGCGTCCGCTACGGCCGCACGTGAGCGTCGCGAGGGGCGGCACGGACGCGGTTCCGCCCTATGTTGGTGTCATGACCACGCCGTCAGCCGCACCCGCGTCCGCTCCCGGCCCCCTCCACCGGCTCACGCTCGACCAGCTCCGGCGCCGCACGAGCATGAAATGGCGGTCCTACCCTGCCGACGTGCTGCCCCTGTGGGTGGCCGAGATGGACGTCCCGCTCGCGGAGCCGGTGGCGCGGGCGCTCACCGAGGCCATCACGATCGGCGACACCGGCTACCCCGCGGGCACCGGGTACGCCGACGCGCTGGCGGCCTTCGCCCGCGACCGCTGGGGCTGGGACGGTGTCGTGCGCGAGCGCGCGGCGATCGTCCCCGACGTGATGCTCGGCGTCGTCGAGATGCTGAAACTCGTGACGGCGCCCGGTGACCCGGTGATCGTCAACTGCCCTGTGTACCCGCCGTTCTACCAGTTCGTGACGCACATGGACCGGAGCGTGGTGGAGGCGCCGCTCGGGCCGGACCTGCGGCTGGACCTCGACACCCTGGAGCAGGTCTTCGCGCGCTGCGCCGCGGACGGCGGGCGGGCCGCGTACCTGCTGTGCAGCCCGCACAATCCGACCGGCACGGTGCACACCGCCGCGGAGCTGGAGGCGGTGGCGGCGCTGGCGGGCGCGTACGGGGTACGGGTGGTGGCCGACGAGATCCACGCCCCCGTGGTGGCCCCGGACGCGGTCTTCGTGCCGTACCTGAGCGTGCCGGGCGCGGAGAGCGGGCTGTCGCTCATGTCGGCGTCCAAGGGGTGGAACCTGGCCGGGCTCAAGGCGGCGCTCGCCCTCGCCGGGCCCGCCGCGGCCGAGGACCTGGCCCGCATGCCGGAGGAGGTCGGGCACGGCCCGAGCCATCTGGGCGTCATCGCGCACACTGCGGCGCTGCGGGAGGGCGGCGACTGGCTGGACGCCGTCCTGGCGGACCTGGACCGCAACCGCCGGCTGCTCGGCTCCCTGCTGGCCGAACAGCTGCCGTCCGTCGGCTACCGGCCCGCCCCGGGGACGTATCTGGCCTGGCTGGACTGCCGCGCGCTGGGCCTCGGCGAGAACCCGTCGGAGGTGTTCCTGGACAAGGGCCGGGTGGCGTTCAGCCCGGGCCCCGACTTCGGCACGGGCGGCACCGGCCACGTACGGCTGAACCTCGCGACCGGCCCGGAGGTGATCACGGAGGCGGTGCGCCGCATGGCGGCCGCCGCCGCAACCGTCTGAATCCGGCACGCACGGGTAGCCGCCCCTGGAACGCGGAACGCGGGAACGCGCGACGTCGAGGAGCAGCGAGGAGGCGAGCGCCGTGACCAGCACTCCAGCACACGGGCCCCGCGACGGGCTGCACGTCGTGGTCGTGGGGGCCACGGGCAATGTCGGCACCAGCCTGGTGCGGGCGCTCGGCGAGGACCCCGCGGTCGCCCGGATCACCGGGATCGCCCGCCGGGTGCCCGCGGACTGGCGGCCGCCGAGGACCACGTGGGTCAGTGCCGACATCACGGACGACAGCACCCGGCTGTCGGGCCTCTTCGACGGCGCCGACGCCGTCGTCCACCTGGCCTGGCTGCTGCAGCCCAGCCACGACCCGGCGATCACCTGGCGCACCAATGTCCTCGGCGGCATCCGGGTCTTCGACGCCGTGGCGGCGGCCGGCGTCCCGGCGCTGGTGCACGCCTCGTCGGTGGCCGCGTACTCCCCCGGCCCCAAGGACCACCCGGTCGACGAGTCGTGGCCCACGCACGGCTGGCCGGGTGCCGCGTACTGCCGCGAGAAGGCGTACATCGAGCGGTATCTCGACGGGTACGAGGCGGACCATCCGCGGGTGCGGGTGGTGCGCATGCGGCCCGGCTTCCTCTTCAAGAAGGAGGCCGCCGCGCAGCAACGCCGCCTGTTCGCCGGGCCGTTCCTGCCCGGACGGCTGGTCCGGCCGCGGCTGGTGCCGGTCGTGCCCGACATGCGGGGCCTGCGCTTCCAGGCGCTGCACACCGACGACGCCGCCGATGCCTACCGCAGGGCGGTCCTGCGGCCGGTGCGCGGCCCCTTCAACCTGGCCGCGGAGCCGCCGCTCGACGCGGCGGAACTGGCCTCGATCTTCGGCGCCCAGGTCGTGCGGATGCCGCGCGCCGCCGTGCGTGCCGCCCTGGCGGGCGCCTGGCGGCTGCACCTGGTGCCGTCCTCCCCCGGGCTCTTCGACGCGGTGCTGCGGCTGCCGCTGCTCGACACCGGCCGGGCCCGGCGGGAACTCGGCTGGCGTCCCCAGCACAGTGCGACCCACGCGGTCGAGAAGTTCCTGGAGGGCCTGCGCGAGGGCAGCGGGGCGAACACCGCGGTGCTGGCTCCGAGCGGGGCCGTGGGGCGGCTCCACGAGGTCGCGACGGGCGTCGGCTCGCGGCCCTGAGCGCGCATACGAGACGAATGGTGAGGTGACGGCGATGCCGGCAGGTTCCAGCCCCAAGCGGGAGCGGCAGTACGAGCACATCAAGGAGAGCGCCGAGGAGCGCGGCGCGAGCGAGAAGCGCGCGGAGGAGATCGCCGCCCGCACCGTCAACAAGGAGCGCGCCCGCGCGGGCGAGTCGAGGACGGCGAGCCGCAGTTCCCTGGACGACATGTCCTCGGGCCGCCGCGGCGGCCTGCGCTCGGGCCACGGCCCGCAGGGCCCCACGTACGACCAGCTGTACGCGGAGGCGCGGCGACGCGGCGTCGACGGCCGCTCGCACATGAACAAGGCCGAACTCAAGCGGGCTCTGGGCGAGAACTGACGCCTCCCACCCGCTCCGCGTCACGCCGCGTCGAACCAGGGCTTGTCCGCCGCCCAGTGCAGGACCCAGCCGGCGAAGCCGGGTTCACCCGTGCTGAAGCCGAACGGTGCCCCGAAGGGAGCGGCACCGACGTCGGTGACCTGCCAGACGTGCCCCCGGTGGGGGCCGGTGACAACGAGGTGCCAGTTCATCGCGCAGCCGTCGGTGCCGAGCACGACCGAACCATGGTTGAGGACCTGGTGGATCATCTCGTCGGAGTCACCGGACGGAGCCGGGTCCTCCTCCCACAGCCACGCCCCGGTCAGAGGGAACGGCTTGCCCAGGTCACGGTCCTGCCCGTCACTGCCCCAGTCGGCGGGCAGCTCCGCCGCCGGCAGCAGTCCGTGGTCCGGCGGCCCTGAGGACGAGCCGTCCGTCTCCTCGGCGACGAACGTCCGGTACGGCTCGGGCAGCACGATCCCGTGTGCCGCCTCGAAGGCACGGACACCCTCCCAGCCGAGAGCCGACTCGCCGCCGTCGTCGACCCCGAATGCCGCCCGCAGTGCGGCGAGTTCCCCGGGGTCGGCCTGCTCACTGTTCATGCGGTACGGATATCACCCGGCTGCGACATCTCGAACCCCACGGACGTCCGGCGCCAGGTCGCCTCGTCGGCATCCAGCAAGGCGGTGAGGACGCCGGGGGCCGGGAGCGGGCCGTGGTCGGCGGGGACGCGCAGGGCCGAGGCGGCGGTCAGGTGGCCGAGGCGGAGGGCCCGCTCGACGGGGAAGCCGCGGTGCAGGCCCGCGAGGAAGCCGGCGGCGAACGCGTCGCCCGCGCCGACGGGTTCGGCCACGCGGACGGTCAGCGCGGGCACCGTGCGGGCGTCCGTGCCGACGAAGGCGGTCGCGGACCTGGCGCCGTCCTTCACCACGAGGACCCGTGGCCGGGCCAGCAGCGCGCGGACCGATGGGGCGTCGGTGACGGCATCCCCCCACAGCGCCTGGGCCTCGTCCAGTCCGACGAGCACGATGTCGGCGCGGTCGGCAAGGGGGCGCAGCACCTCCGCGGCGGCGGCGCGGCCGCTCCACAGGGCGGGGCGGTAGTTCACGTCGAAGCTGACGGGGCACGGACGTCCGGGGCGCAGCGCGCGCTCGACGAGGGTCCGGCAACCGGCCGACAGGGCGGGCGTGATGCCGCTGAGGTGGAGCAGCGCGGCGCCGTGCAGGGCCGGGTCGTCGAGCAGGTCCTCGGTGAGCGCCGACGCCGCCGAGTCGCGCCGGCGGTAGTGGACGCGGGTGCCGTGCTCGCCCGGGTCCTTGAACAGCAGCCCGGTGGGGCGGTCCGGGTCGACGCGCACACCGTCGACGTCCACCCCGCCCGCGGCGATCCGCGCGAGGACTCGGCGGCCGAACGGGTCGTCGCCGACGGCCGACACCCAGCGTGCGGGCACGCCGTGGTCGGCGAGGTAGAGGGCGACGTTGGACTCGGCGCCGGCGACCGCGACCCCGAGCCGGTCGGCGCTCTCCAGCGGCCCGAGGGGGTCCGGCACGAGCGCGGCCATGGTCTCCCCGACACAGACCACGGGGCCCGGACCGAGCTTCGGCGCGGCGGTGTTCACGGGCCGTCCTCCGGTTCGGGGCCGACCGGGCGGTAGGGCGCGGCGGGAGTGCCGGGGACGTCGACGCGGACGGTGAAGACGGCGCCGTCGAGCGGGCCCGGGGCGTCGAGGCCGATGGTGGCGCTGGTGACATGGAGGGTGCGGCCGTCCGGGCCGCCGAGGCACAGTCCGGCGGGCTGGACGGCGGGGAGTTCCACGACGCGGTCGAGCGTGCCGTCGGGCAGGTGGCGGCGGACCTGGCCGGTGCCCCACACCGCGGTCCACAGGGCGCCCTCGGCGTCGACGGCCATGCCGTCCGGGCTGCCGGAGTCCAGGGTCACGAAGGTCTCGGGCGCGCCGAGTTCACCGCCGGCCACGTCCACCGGGTAGCGCCGGACGACACCGCGGGCGCTGTCGGCGAGGTACATCGTGCGGCCGTCGGCGGTGAAGGCGGGCCCGTTCGGCACCGTGATGCCGCGCAGGACGCGGGTGACGCTGCCGTCGCGGTCCACGCGGTACAGGGAGCCCGCGTCCTCGGTCGCCGCGTAGGCCATGCTGCCCGCCCAGAAGCGGCCGTACGCGTCGGCGGTGCCGTCGTTCATGCGCATGGGCTCGAACGCGCCGTCCTCGGGCCGGGCGAGCCAGCGCACCCGCCCGGCGGGGTCGATGCGGCAGACGCCCGTGCCGGCCGCCGCGATCCAGTGCCCGGGGCGCCCCTCGACGGGGGCCACCGCGCCCAGCGGCACCGACAGCCGGGCCACCGTCCGGAAGTCGGGGGCGGTCAGCAGACGGCCCGTCAGGATGTCGGTGAGCACAACGCGGCCGTCGGTCCACCGGATGCCCTCGCCCAGTTCGAGGCGTTCCTCGCCGACGACCTCGTACGCGGTGCCGGTGGCGGTCACGGCGCGGGCTCCGCGCGGACGACGTCCAGGAACTCCCGCGCCCGCTCCCGCAGTGCGGCCAGGCTGCCTCCGGCGGCGGCGTCCGCCACCAGTGGCGAGCCGACGCCGACCGCGAGGGCGCCGGCGGCCAGGTAGGCGGCGGCGGCCGGCGCGTCCACGCCGCCGACCGGCACGAACGGCAGGTCGGGGAAGGGCGCGCGCAGGTCCCGCAGGTAGGCGGGGCCGCCCGCGCTGCCGGCGGGGAAGAGCTTGAGTGCCTGGGCACCGAGCTTCAGGGCCTGGAGGACGTCGGTCGGGGTCATCACACCGGCCAGGACGGGCAGTCCCAGTTCGCGGCCGGTGGTGACGCCGTCGCCGAGCGCGGGGGTGACGAGGAAGGCGGCGCCGGCGCGGTGCGCGGCGTGGGCGTCGTCGGCGCTGAGCACGGTGCCCGCGCCGAGGGTCGCCCCGGGCCCGAGCGCGGCGCGGGCCTGGGCGATCACGTCGAGCGCGCCGTACCCGGTGAGGGAGACCTCGATGAGGGTGACGCCCTCCTCGGCGAGGGTGAGCACAGTCTTGAGTGCGGCGTCCGGGTCGTTGCCCCGGACGATGGCGAGCAGCCGGTGGGTGCGCAGCGCGGCGAGCAGGTCCATCCGACATCCCTTCTGCTGGTGGGTGGTTCAGGTGCGGCGGGTCGCGGTGGCGGTCAGCCGCCAGGAGACCTCGCCGGAGGCGGGCACGACGGCCGTGTCGCCCTCGTTCGCGTCCGCGCGGTCGAAGACGCGGCCGAGCATCGGCTCGACGCCGGTGGAGCGGTACGGTGCGTCGGCCGGGAAGGCGCCGAGGTTGCGCCACAACGCGACGGCGACCGGCTGCCCCTCCGCCTCGAGCGCCAGGTGCAGCGTGTCGGGGCCGTCGGTGACCGTCATCCGGCCCGTGTCGACGACGGCGCCGACCGCGGTCCCGTCGTCGGGCCCGAGCACGTCGAGCGGGAAGCCGCCCACGGTGGGCCAGGTGCCGGGGACCTGGGTCGCGCCCTCGTCCGGGTAGAGCCGGGCGGCGGGCCGCCCGTCGACGCCGAGCCGGGCGGCGGGCGACAGGTCCAGCAGCGCGTGGGCGGCCCACACGAAGCGGTAGCCGGGTTCGGCGCGCAGCGTGTACGCGGCGACGACGGCGCCCGCCTCGGCGGTGACGCGGCGGGTCAGCCGGAAGTCGGGGCACTCCACGGTGTACCCGTCGCCGTCGCCGTCGGCCCGCCACGGCCGCGACCAGGCGTCCCCGTGGTCGGGGAGTCCGCGCACGGTCGGCACGCACTCCTCCAGTCCCCCGGCGTCGGCGAACGCGTCACCGGGCGCGACGCCCGCGCGGCGCGGCTCCTCGCGGTGCCACAGCCATTCGCGGCCGCCGCCCGCGAGCGAAGTCCAGCGGCCGCCGTTCGCCGGGTCGGTGGCGACGGTGAGCGGCACCGGCCGCGGCGCGGTCACCATTCGGCGAACGAGCCGTCGGCGTGCCGCCAGACGGGGTTGCGCCAGGCGTGCCCGGCGCGGTCCGCGGCGCGCACGGCCTCCTCGTCGACGTCGATGCCGAGACCGGGCGCCTCAGGACGGCGGGCCTGCCCGTCGACGAAGCGGAACGGCTCGGGGTCGACCACGTACGACAGCAGGTCGGCGTCCTTGTTGTAGTGGATGCCCCGGCTCTGCTCCTGGATCAGGAAGTTGGGCGTGGCGAAGGCGACCTGGAGGCTCGCGGCGAGCGCGATGGGCCCGAGCGGGCAGTGCGGCGCGAGGTGGGCGCCGAAGGTCTCCGCGAGCGCGGCGATCCGGGTGACCTCGGAGATGCCGCCCGCGTGCGAGAGGTCGGGCTGCACGACGGCGACACCGGCGTTGAGCACGGTGAGGAAGTCGGCGCGGCCGTAGAGCCGTTCACCGGTGGCGACCGGGACGTTGGAGGCGGCGACCAGGCCGGGAAGCAGGTGCGCCTGGTCGGGCAGCACGGGCTCCTCGACGAACAGCGGGTGGAGCGGGGCTATCTCGTGCAGCACGCGCCGCGCGTTGGCCGCGGTGAAGCGGCCGTGGAAGTCCACGGCGACGTCGCGGTGGGCGCCCAGCGCCTCGCGCGCCACGGCGACGCGCTCGACGACGGCGGCCGTCTCGGCGGGGCTGGTGAGCGGCGGCGTGGCGCCCGCGGCGTTCATCTTGACGGCGGTGAAGCCGGCCTCGACCTGGGCGGTGATCTCGTCCTTCAGCCGGGCGGGTTCGTCGCCCCCGACCCAGGCGTACACGCGGACGGTGTCGCGCACCGGCCCGCCGAGCAGGGTGTGCACGGGGACGCCGAGGGTGCGGCCCGCGATGTCCCACAGGGCCTGGTCGATGCCCGCGACGGCGCTGGAGAGCACCGGCCCGCCGCGGTAGAAGCCGCCCTTGGTCAGCACCTGCCAGTGGTCCTGGATGCGCAACGGGTCCTTGCCGATGAGCTGTTCCGCCAGCACCTCGACGGCGGCCCGCACCACCTCGGCGCGGCCCTCGACGACGGGTTCGCCCCAGCCGACGACACCGTCGTCGGTCTCGATGCGGCAGAACAGCCAACGGGGCGGCACGAGGAACGTCTCGATGCGCGCGATCTTCACTTTGCGGGGTCGTCCTTCTCTTCGGTGGGGGGCTGCTCGCTGCCGTGCGGTCCGCTGACCTTGTCCAGGTCGCGCATCGCCTGGTCGAGCAGGGCACGCATGGCGTTCTCCGCCGCGTCCGCGTCCCGGTCGCGCACGGCGTCCAGGACGGCGCGGTGGCTCGGCACGGGGTCCTCGCTGTGGGGGGCGCTGTGCACGATCTCGTCACGCTGGGCGAGACCGGACTCGATGACCATCTCCATGCGTTCCAGCAGTTCGTTGTGCGTGGCCGCCAGCAGCGCGCGGTGGAAGGCGAGGTCGGCCTCGACGGCGTGGCTCGCGCTGCCCTCCTCGCCCATGGCGGCCAGGGCCGCGTCGAGCGCTTCCAGGTCCTCGTCGGTGCGGCGGGACGCGGCCAGCCGTACGGCGGCGGGTTCGATGATGCCGCGCACCTCGCCGAGGTTGCGCAGCAGCGCCTGGTCGGCGCCGGAACCGTTGCTCTCGGAGAACTGCCAGCGCAGCACGTCCGCGTCGAGCAGGTTCCAGTCGGCGCGCGGCCGCACGAAGGTGCCGCGCTTCTGCCGGGCGTCGACCATGCCCTTGGCCGCGAGCACCTTCAGCGATTCGCGCAGGGCCGTCAGGCTGACGTCCAGTTCGTCCTGCAGGGCCGCCATGTCGAGCGTCGCTCCCTCGGGGATCTCGCCGCTGAGCACTCGGCGGGCGAGGGTCTCCACGGTCTGGCCGTGCACTCCGCGGCGCGCGTATG
Organism: Streptomyces sp. NPDC088733; assembly: GCF_044751185.1. Lineage (NCBI taxonomy): Bacteria > Bacillati > Actinomycetota > Actinomycetes > Kitasatosporales > Streptomycetaceae > Streptomyces > Streptomyces sp. NPDC088733. The sequence goes on along the minus strand of NZ_JBIVLH010000008.1, from coordinate 118,039 downwards.
GCGTCATGTGTATGCCTTTCTTGCTGGTCGTTCGGGACGGGAGCGGCTCTCCGGGTGTCAGGCGGAGGACTTGACGACGCTCCAGCCGCCGTCGACCACCAGGCTCGTTCCGGTGATGTACGAGGCTTCCTCGGCGGTGAGGAAGGCGACGGCGGCGGCGACCTCCTCGGGGGTGCCGAAGCGGCCGGCCGCCGTCTCGGCGACGCTCTGCTCGCGTTCGTCCTGCGGTACCCGGTCCCATGCGGCGGTCAGGATCGGCCCGGGCAGCACGGCGTTGACGCGCACCTCCGGTCCGTACTCGACGGCGAGCTGCGAGCACAGCGACAGCAGCGCGCCCTTGCTTGCCGCGTAGGCCGGGTGGCCGGGGATGCCGTGGTGGGCGTGGACGGACGAGGTGAGGACCGCCGCGCCGCGCTCCTGGCGCAGGTCGGGCAGGACCGCCTTGAAGCCGAGGAAGGCACCGGTGAGGTTGACCGACAACTGCCGTTCCCAGGACGCGAGGCTCGTCTCGTGAGCGGGGGCGACCCGCACCGTGTAGGCGTTGCTGACCAGGACGCCGACCGGCCCGAAGCCGTGGGCGGCGTCGACGACCCGCCGCCAGTCGTCCTCGCTCGCGACGTCGGCGGCGACGAAGGCGGCGCGCGCGCCGTCCTTGCGCAGCCGGGCGGCGGTCTCCTCCCCGCGGTCGGCCGCGATGTCGACGAGCACGACGGCGGCGCCCTCGGCGGCCAGTCGCGCCGCGGTGGCGGCGCCGATGCCGGAGGCGGCACCGGTGACGACGGCGACGCGGTTGGTGAAGCGGGCCGCTGGGTTCATGGGGCTGGTCGTCTCCTGTTCGTTCCGTGCCATGGGTGCAGATTGTCGCCCGGCCGTCACTGGCGTGCCAGGACGACGAGCTCCGCGTCGTACTGTGCCGTCCACGCGAACGGCAGTCCCGAGTGCAGCAGATGGGCGCCGCTGTAGCGGGTTCCGGTGGCCGTGTCGGTCCAGACGGAGTCGGGCGCGAGGCCGCGCAGCCGGAGCCGGGCGTGCCTGCCGGACACCAGGGGCGCGCCGTCGAGGGTCCCGGTGTTCCAGGCCGTCACGACCAGGCGGGCGCCGCCCGGTTCCTCGTACTGGATGCCGCAGGTCGGGTCGGCGGGGCTGCCCAGCAGGTGGACCTCGCCGTGGTGGACGACGTCGCGGACCTCCTTGTAGCGGGCGATCCACCGCGCGGCCTCGGCCCGCTGCTCGGGCGTCCAGTGCCGGATGTCGGCGCCGATGCCGAGCACGCCGGCGGCGGAGTTGACGAACCGGAAGGCCAGCGAGCGGGGCCGCGGGTCGAAGACGCCGGGGGCGTCGGTGACCCAGGAGCTCATGGTGTGCGGGGCGTGCGCGTGGAGGTATCCGTACTGGATGCGCAGCCGGTCCATGGGCGCTGTGTTGTCGCTGGGCCACACCACGTCGGTGCGCGCGATGGTGGCGTGCTCGACGCGTCCGCCGCCGCCCGCGCAGCCCTCGACTGTGACGTGCGGGTGCGCGGTGCGCAGGTGGTCCAGCACCCGCAGGTAGCCGGCGACGTGGGCGGCGTCGAGGTCCTGGAGCTCGGGGTCGGCGCCCGCCGGGTGGCCGGGGCGGCCGCGCTCGGTGGGGGGCCGGTTCATGTCCCACTTGAGGTAGCTGATGGCGTGGGAGCCGAGCAGCCGGTCCAGCGTGCCGATGACGAAGTCCTGGACGTCCTCGCGGCCGAGGTCGAGCAGCAGCTGGTTGCGCACGAGCGTGGCGGGCCGGCCGTCGATCCGGTACACCCACTCGGGGTGCTCGGCGTACAGCTTCGAGCGGGGGCTGATGCCCTCGGGCTCCACCCACAGGCCGAAGTCCATGCCCAGCGCCCGCACGTCCTCGACGAACCGGTCGAACCCGCCGGGGAACTCGGCCGGGTCCGGGTCCCAGTCGCCGAGGCCGCCGGTGTCGTCGGGGCGTCCCACGAACCAGCCGTCGTCGACCACGAAGAGTTCGGCGCCGAGTTCGGCGGCGACCTTCGCCAGTTCCAGCTGGTTCCCGGCGTCGACGTCGAAGCCGGTCGCCTCCCAGGAGTTGTAGAGCACCTTGCGGGGGCGGTCCATGCGCCCGCCGGTCAGGTGCCGCTCGTAGCGGTGCCAGACGCGGGCCAGCCCGTCGAGCCCGTCGGGGCTGAACGCGCAGGCCAGCCGGGGCGTGACGAGCGTCGCGCCGGGGGCGAGGCGGACCGCGCCCTCGTGGGGCACCCGGCCGGCGCGCACGCGCACCGCGCCGCCGGGCTCGGCGTCGGCGGTGATCCGCCAGTTGCCGGACCACTCCAGGGCGATGCCGTAGGTGGGGGTGGCGCCCTCGGCGGGGGACGCGGCGTCCTGGACGGCGAGCCAGGGGTGGTAGGCGTGTCCGGCCGAGCCCTGGGTGCTCTCCATCTCGAAGCGCCCGCGCTCCAGGGTGACGTCCTTGAGCTGGAACTCCTGCGACCACTGGCCCGACAGGTAGCTCAGCCGCGCTCCGCCCTGGACGGGGACGTTGACGGCGGCGGAGTCGAAGCGCTCCAGCCGTACGTCGCTGTCCCCGGTGCAGGTCAGCTCGGTCCAGCGCAGGACGACGTCGGTGCCCGGCACCGTCTCGTAGCACAGCGTGGTGCGCAGCCCGAGCAGGTCGTCGGCGAAGTCCAGACGCAGTGCCCGGTCGCCGTCCTGCGTGGCGCCGGTGAACCGCCACCAGCTGCCGCGGTCGCCGCCGGGGCGGGAGGCGATCAGGTCGGCGCCGGTGAACGGCCGCAGCCCGTGCGGGATGTACTCGGCCGGGGCGGCGTCGGCGGGCGTGATGAAGTGGGTGCGGCGCGACCAGTCCAGGGGCGACGGGCCGTCCTCGGCGCCGTGCGGCCCCCAGGCGGCGAGCTCGGCCCAGCGGCCCTCGCCGCCGAGGGTGACGGCATAGGTGGTGGTGTCGGTGCGCAACAGCCACCGGTCGTGCGCGGTCACTTGACGGCTCCGAGGTTGAGTCCGGCCACGAAGTGGCGCTGGAAGCGGAGGAAGACGGCCACCGTCGGGGCGGCGGCGATCACCGAGCCGGCCGCGATGACGTTCCACATCGACACGTACTGTCCCTGGAGTCCGATGAGGGACGCCGTGATGGGCATCTGCGTGTCGGTGCGCAGCACCGTGATGGCCCACAGCAGGTCGTTGAAGATCCAGGTGAACGACAGTGCGCACAGCGCGGCCAGCGCCGGGCGGGCCAGCGGGAGGATGATCCGCCAGTAGATCTGCCAGGGGTTCGCGCCGTCGATGACGGCGGCCTGCTGGATCTCGCCGGGGATCGACCGCATGAAGCCGTGCAGGACGAAGACGTAGAAGCCGACGCCGAAGCCGACCTGCACGCCGATCAGGGCGTACAACTGGTCGTAGATGCCGAGCACTTCGCTCAGCTTGGAGACCGGGATCAGCAGGATCTGCGGGGGCAGCAGGTTGCCGCCGAGCATGATCAGCAGCAGGACGCGCCGGAAGGGCAGGTCGTAGCGGCTGAGCGCGAACGCGGCCATGGAGGCGAGGCCGAGCGAGAGCAGCACGGTGGGAACGGTGACCAGCATGCTGTTGATGAGGGCGCGCTGCTGGCCGCCGTCCACCCACGCCTGACGGAAGCTGTCGAAGGTGAACGAGTGCGGCCAGCTGCCGACACCGTGCGCGGCGATGTCGTCGAACGTCCGCGTGCTGGTGACCAGGACGAGGGCGATCGGCAGCAGCCACAGCGCGGACAGCAGTCCCGCGGAGAGGTGGAAGCCGGCGGTGCGCAGGGCACGGCCGCGCCGCTGGGAGAGGTGCGGCCGCACGGCCGGGACCCCACCGGCCCGGTCCGCCGCGTCCTTGTGGCCCTCGTGGTCCTCGGCGCGCGAGGTGGCGTGGGTGGCGGTCATCAGTCGGCCTCCCTGAAGGCACGCACGAGGTAGCTCGCGATGACGCCGAAGGCCAGCACGAAGATGACGACGGCGAGCGCGGAGCCGTATCCCAGCCGCAGCGACTGGAACGCGGTGGAGTACATGTAGGTGCTCAGCACTTCGGAGGAGTGGTACGGGCCGCCGCGGGTGAGCGCCCACACGACGTCGAAGGAGCGCAGCGAGTCGATGACGATGACCGACAGGACGACCGCGTTGACACTGCGCAGCTGCGGCAGGGTGATGTGCCGGAACTGCTGCCAGCGGGTGGCGCCGTCGACCTTCGCCGCCTCGTACAGCGCCGGGTCGACGCCCTTGAGCCCGGCCAGGTACAGCACCATGACGTAGCCGACCTGGCGCCACAGCGCGGGCACGATCACCGCGTAGAAGGCGGTGTCCTGGTCGGCCAGCCAGGCGTGCTTCCAGCCGCCGAGGCCGATCGCCTCGAGGACGTTGTTGATCAGGCCGTCCGGCTGGTACATCGCCTGCCACACCAGGGCGGTGGCGACCAGCGAGAAGACCACCGGCAGGAAGAGCGCCGCCCGGTAGAACGCGATGCCGCGCCGCTCCTGCTGGAGCAGCAGCGCGGCACCGAGTCCGAGGACGGCGGAGAGCCCGCCGAAGAGCAGCAGCCACAGCACCGTGTTGATCGCGGCGGTGCGGAAGACCGCGTCGTGCACCATCTCGCTGAAGTTGCCGAGGCCGACGAACTTCGGGGCGCCCAGCCCGTCCCAGGAGGTCAGGGAGAGGTAGAACCCCTGGAGGGCCGGCCAGAAGACCCAGAACGCCTCGACGAGCAGCGGGATGAGGACGAAGGCCAGGACCACCGGGGGCACCCGAGTGGCCCTGGACCGTCGTGTGGAGCCGATCAGCGCCATTGTCACTGGCTCCAGATCTTCTGTGCGCTGCGCTGCCACGTCGTCAGGATGGAGCCGATCTCCTTGGGCTTCGCCAGGTAGTGCACGAGCGCGGTGTCCGCGGTCGGCTGGAGGGCGTCGCTGGAGTCCCGGTTGAAGAACTGGGTGAGGTCGGCGGCGCTCTCGATGAGCTTGCGGCCCTTGAGGACCAGCGGGGTGCCGGCGTCCTTGGCGTCCGGGTGGGTGGGCAGCGTCGTGCCGGACGAGCTCTTGAGGTAGAGCTCCTGCGCCTCGGCGGTGGCCAGGTAGCGCAGCAGCTCCTTGACGCCGTCGGCGCGCTGGGTGCGGGCGCTGGCGAAGTAGCCGTCGGTGGGCGCCTCCTCGGCGACCGGCACCTTGGGGTCGATGATCGGGAACTGGAAGAAGTCCAGGTCCCCGAGGGCGTCCTTCGGCGCGGCGTCGGCGAAGAAGGTGCCGATCAGCATCATGCCGGTGCGGCCCTGGAGCAGGGCGGTGGTGGCGTCCTGGAAGGGGATCGCCGTGCCGTTGGGGTCGAAGAACGGGCGCGCCTGGTCCCACGTGTCGAAGACCTTGCGCACTTCGGGGTCGTCGAAGCGGTGCTTGCCGGCGAGGAGTTCACGGTGGTACGTGGCACCGTTGACCCGGATGTTCAGGTAGTCGAACCAGGCGGAGGCGACCCACGGGGTGTCGCCGCCGGCGCCGAGGCCGATGGGGGCGACACCCTTGCTCTTGAGCTTGTCGCACAGGTCCAGGAACTCGTCCCAGGTCTTGGGCTCCTGCACGCCCCACTTCTCGAAGTTCGACTTGCGGTAGAACATGCCCCACCAGTAGTAGCTGGTGGGCACGAAGACCTTCTTGCCGCTGGAGGCCGAGGTGCACAGCTTCTTCAGGGCGTCGGAGTAGCCGGCGAGCTCGGGCTTCTCCCAGACGTCGCTGATGTCGAGGAGCAGGTCCTTCTTGGCGTACGACTCCGCGACGGAACCGGGGTACCAGGTGTACGCGTCCGGCGGGTTGGCGGAGGTGAGGTACGTCGGCAGCTGCGTGCGGAAGGTCTCGGAGGCGACGGTGTTGAGCTGCGCCTTGGTCGTCCCGCGCTTGTCGAACGCGGCGACGATCTCCTGCATCGCGGTCTTCGCCTGCGGGGAGGAGAGGTTGGACTGCAGGGTCACCGGGCCGCCGGACTTTCCTCCGGATGCGGCCGGGCTCTGGGTGACGCAGCTGCTCAGCAGTGCGCCGGCGCCGACTGCGCCGGCTCCCACGAGGAACCGGCGGCGGCTGGCGTTGATGGCGGTCATCTGTGTACTCCTAATGTGCCCACGGAACGGAGCTGAGGCCCCCTGACGGCCCGGCTCTGGGTGCGGCAGGAACAGACTGTCGCAGTGGTCAGCGCGCCGTCAAGATTAATTACTAATTTATTTCTGGGGTGGTGCGCCTCGGGTCGAACGAGGCCCGGGGGCGCACCAGATGGAGCGAACAAGCTGGTCAAGCGCGGGGCGAGGTGGACCGGCGGAGCGACGCTCAGAGCCCGGCCCGGTGGACGCGGCCGCCCACCCCTGTTAACCCGGCGAGCACACCGTCGCCCCGGCCGGCGATCCCGCGGAGCGTGCCGCCGAAGGCGCTGCCCACCCCTGCACGATGCGAAGCCACTGGTCTCTCCCGGGAGTTGGGTTGCACGGGCACCCACGCCGGTCCGGCCGGGCGTCGGTGCCACGGCGGAAACTGTGGCGGCACGTCCGGAGCCTGTCAATATTAATTGCTAATTAACTTAAAAACGGGGCCGTGAACCCATGGCTGCGGGCACGTCACGACACGCGAACGCCCCCGTCCGCGGCGCGCGGACGGGGGCGTTCGTGAAGCGGTCGTGCGGCGGTCAGGACCCCGACTGGGCCGCCCGCACCTGGGCGCTGAGGTCGGCGGTGTCCGACGCCGGGGGCGCCGTCACGGTCTTGGCGTCGCCGAACCCCAGAAAGTCGATGGTGACCTTGGCCTTGCCCATCACCTGGATGATCCGCACCGGCAGGTCCTTGCCGTCGACCCAGACGTCCATGTCGATGCTGTTGACGGAACCCGTCATGGAGCTGAGGAGGTTCTTCTTCTCGTCCGCGGACATCGCGTCACCCACGGCTCCCAGGTCCTTCTTGCCCACGGTGGCGTGGTAGTGGTGGGCCTTGGTGCCGCGCACCGACTCCTCACCCAGGTCCTCGGTGTCCTTGGACAGGCCGATGTAGCGAAGCCCCGAGGTCGGGTCGCCGGACTGCTCGGTCGCCGCGGCGGCCTTGTCGCCCAGAAGCGCCGACATGTCGATGCGCGCCCAGTGCTTGCCCTTGAGCGGGCCCCCGGGCTGCGGGTCCACGTTGTAGTAGTACGCGCCGTCGACCAGCAAGGCGCGGGTCTTGGCGTCGTTCTGCACCGCCTGCATCTGCGCCGCCTTGGTGTCCATCATGACGTCGTAGGCAAGGCCCTTGCCCCACGAGTAGGTACCCACCATGTTGATCGGGGTGCCCTGGCCGAGGTCGGTGGTGAAGTCGACCTTCGCCGACCCGACCTTCTCGGTGCGGTCGGTGACCCGCGCGAGGATCTGCGCGATTGTGTCCGCCTTGCCCACGGCCTCCGCCGTGTCGTGCGCCGCCTCGCAGCCCGCCGTCGCGGTCAGCGCGACGACCGCGGCCCCCACCGTGACGGCAAGGCGCATGCGCCTGGACGTGCCCATCGGATCCCCACCCCTGTTGCGTGTTGATGTTGTGCGTTCGCTGTGCGGACTGTAGTGCGCGGCACCGACAGGGCCGTAACCATTTACCGCCCGCACCACCGCTCCCAGGTGTCCAGCGGGGGACGGCACGCCTCCGGAAACCCCGTGGTCGCGGGGGTGCCCACCGGGCGGGACAGGCCGGTACGCTCCGGGCATGTCGGAGGAGGAGACGGCCGCGACCGGCCCCGTGACGTACCGGGCCCGGGACCTGCTCGTCTCTGTCGTCGCGTTCCTGATCGTCGGGCTCGTCCCCCTGACGGTCCTCGGACTCATCGCCTGGCCGCTCGGACTGCTGCCGAGCAGTGCCGTCCCCACCGCCTGGCTCGTTGTCTTCGCCGGTGGCGCTCCCGTGGCGGAGCTGTACCGGACCCGGCCGCCGGGCCGGCGCGGCGCGGCGCTCGCCGCCTTTGCCATCACGCTGGCACTCACCGCACTGGGAGAGGCCGTGGAGTGGTGGATCTCGCCGGACTCCACCCTTGGCGTGGGCTCCTCACTCGGCGCGCTCGCCGGCCTCTTCCTCGGCGCGGCGGTGTTCGCGTGGCGGATCGGCCACGTGGCCAGCGCCCGCACGGCCACCGACGCCTGATCGGCCACCGCCGGAACTCCGTGTCCGATATCCGCCGGTGTTCGCCCGCGGGATGCCGCACAGTGGAGTGGTGACGATGGACGACCGCAGGTACGAGGCGGTGCGCAGCCGGGACGCCAGGTTCGACGGGGAGTTCTTCTTCGCCGTCACGACGACGGGGATCTACTGCCGTCCCAGCTGCCCCGCCGTGACACCCCGGCAGCGCAATGTGCGCTACTTCCCGACCGCGGCCGCCGCGCAGGGCTCCGGTTTCCGGGCCTGCCGGCGGTGCCGCCCCGACGCCGTGCCCGGCTCGGCCGCGTGGAATGTGCGGGCGGACGTCGTCGGCCGGGCGATGCGGCTGATCGGCGACGGCATCGTGGACCGCGAGGGCGTGGCGGGCCTCGCCGCGCGCCTGGGATACAGCGCCCGCCAGGTGCAGCGGCAGCTGAACGCGGAAGTCGGCGCAGGCCCGATCGCCCTGGCGCGGGCCCAGCGGGCGCACACCGCGCGCATCCTGCTCCAGACGACGGGGATGCAGGCGGCCGGGATCGCGTTCGCCGCCGGTTTCGCGAGCGTGCGGCAGTTCAACGACACGATCCGCGAGATCTACGGCATGACTCCCACCGAACTGCGCGCGGCCCGGCCCCGGAACGGGCGTTCCGCGGCCGTCGCCACCGGCGGCGCGGAGGGCGCGACCGCCGCCGGGGTTCCGCTACGGCTCGCCTACCGGGGCGCCTACGACACCGGGCAGGTCTTCGACCACCTGGAGCGGCGCGCCCTGCGGGGCATCGAGGAGGTCACCGGCCTCCCCGGCGGCCGCACCTACCGCCGTACGCTGCGCCTGCCGGGCGGTCACGCCGTCGCCGAGGTGGGCGAGTCCGCCCGCAGCGGCAGCGGCTGGCTGGAGTGCCGCCTGCACCTGAGCGAGCTACGCGACCTGACCACCGCCACCCAGCGCATCCGGCGCCTGTTCGACCTGGACGCGGACCCGTACGCGGTGGCCGAACGGCTGGCCGCGGAACCGGCGATGGGGGCGCTGGCCGCGCGCCGCCCCGGCATGCGCGCGCCCGGCACCGCCGATCCGCACGAGACGGCGGTCCGCGCCGTCCTGGGGCAGCAGGTCACCCTGGCCGCGGGCCGGCATCTGGGCGCCGCGCTCGTGGCGGCGTACGGGACGCCGCTGCCCGCGCCGAGCGGCGGCCTCACCCATCTGTTCCCCGCGGCGGACACCCTCGCGGGGGCGTCGCTGGAGGAACTCGGCATGCCCGGTGCCCGCCGGGACACGCTGCGCGGCCTCGCCGCCGCGCTCGCCGGCGGCACCGTCGCCCTCGACCCGGGGGCCGACCGGGACGCCGCCGAGAAGGCGCTGCTGGCCCTGCGCGGCATCGGCCCCTGGACGGCCGGCTATCTGCGGATGCGCGCCCTGGGCGACCCGGACGTCCTGCTGGAGGACGACGCGGGGGTGCGCGCGGGCGCCGCGCTGGCGGGCGTACCGCTGGAGGAGGCCGAGGCCTGGCGGCCCTGGCGCAGCTACGCCGTGCACCACCTCTGGAACGCCGCGCAGACCCTGTCCAGGGGCGGACCGCCGGGTGCCTGAGCAGCGGGAATGCGACGTCCGAATCCCGCCAGCACCGCCCTCGCCGAGGGACCAGACTCGTAGCCGTACCGCACGAACGACGGAAGGACCGGACCGATGACGGTCTACACCACGACCCCCAGCCCGCTCGGCGAACTCCTGCTCGTCGGCGAGGAGTCGGCGACCGCCGAGGGCGGCACGGCGCTCACCTCGCTGTCCGTTCCCGGGCAGAAGGGCGGCGTCGCCTCCCCCGCGCCCGGCTGGCGCGAGGACCGGGCCGCGTTCGCCGGGATCCTCGACCAGCTCACGGCGTACTTCGCGGGCGAACTGACCCGCTTCGACATCGAGTTCACCGCGGCCGGAACTCCGTTCCAGCAGCAGGTGTGGAAGGCGCTGGAGGGCATCGACTACGGCACGACCCTCTCCTACGCCGACGTCGCGGAGCGCTGCGGCATCCCGCGCAGTTCGTCCCGCGCGGTGGGCGCCGCGATCGGCCGCAACCCCCTGCTGGTCGTCCGGCCGTGCCACCGCGTGATCGCCTCCAGCGGCGCGCTGACCGGCTACGCCGGGGGCATGGCCCGCAAGGAGCACCTGCTGGCGCTGGAGTCCGGCCACCGCGCCGGCTGAACGGGAGGACCGCATGACCCCCACCACCCACGCCCCGGCGGCCGTTCCCGCGCGGGTCGCCGCCGCCGACTGGCCCGCGCTCGCGGATGAGCTCGACGCGCACGGCAGCGCCCTGACCGCCGACCGCGTCCTCACCCCCGCCGAGTGCCGCGCGGTGGCCGGCCTCTACGACGAGCCGGCGCGCTTCCGCTCGACCGTCGACATGGCCCGGCACCGCTTCGGTTCCGGCCAGTACCGCTACTTCGCCCACCCGCTCCCGGAGCTCGTACGGGAGTTGCGCGAGGCGTTCTACCCGCGCCTGCTGCCCGTCGCCCGCGACTGGGCGGCGCGGCTGGGCCGTCCCGCGCCCTGGCCGGACACCCTTCAGGAGTGGCTGGCGATGTGCCACGCGGCGGGCCAGCGGCGGCCGACGCCGATCCTGCTGCGCTACGGCCCGGGCGACTGGAACGCGCTGCACCAGGACCTCTACGGGGAGCTGGTCTTCCCGCTCCAGGTCGTGATCGGCCTGGACGAGCCCGCCGGGGACTACACCGGCGGCGAGTTCCTGATGACCGAGCAGCGGGCGCGCGCCCAGTCCCGGGGCTCCGCCGTCGCCCTCCCCCAGGGCCACGCCCTGGTGTTCACCACCCGCGACCGCCCCGTCCGCACCGCACGCGGCTGGTCGGCCGGCCCCATGCGCCACGGCGTGAGCACCGTCCGCTCCGGCCGCCGGCACACGCTGGGGCTGGTCCTCCACGACGCGACTTGAATCCTCCCCCAGCTGAAGCAGGGGGATTCCTGGCTCACGCCGCCTGCAGGTCAGCGACCCGACAGGTCTTCCACGATCAACACCAGCCGGGTTGCGATCAGCACGGCGTACGCGCTTGGCTCTCGCAACGCACGAGAGCGATCTCACCCTACGTGTCCGTGCGGTTTCTCCCTGGAGCCGAACCGACGTTCCTGCCCCGCTCCGCAGGGAGTCCGATTCCTCCCCGGCCTGAAGTCCGGGGCATCCTCGGAGGCCGTCGGTGACCGGCTCCCGCCCCGCCAGGACGTACACGCTGACCGGACCGGACGGGCTGCCGTACCGCAGCACCACGCCCGGCGCCCTCGGCGGGCACCGGCGCGGCCGCCTCTACGGCAGGCTGGACTGCCCGAGCGCGCTGCGGGCGCTGGCCCGCGGCGGCTACGTACGGGAGCGGGTGTTCTTCGCCGACGAGGCGACGGCGGTGGCGGCCGGCCACCGGCCCTGCGCACGCTGCCTGCCGCGGCAGTACGCACAATGGAAGGCGAGCCGAGCGAACCGGGACCCCGACACCATGGCACTGCCGTACCTCTCCGACAGCGGGACGCCATCCTCGCCGCTGCTCGCGGCCGGCGACCTGGCCGCGCTGGAGGGAGCGGCGGCGCCCGCGGCTCACACGGCGGAGGAACTCGCCGCTGTGCTCGGGCTGCTGGGCGGTGCGCGGGTCGTGGCGGTGGGGCACAGCCGCGACGCGGCCTCGCGCGATGCCGCGGCGGCCTTCGCGGCCGCGTGGCGCACGGCGGGCCGCGAGATCGCCGCCGTCGTGGACTGGCCCGAGGCGGCGGCCTCCTGGCTGCGGCCGGCCCTGCGGCTGACCGCGGACGCGCCCGACGCCTGGGCGGTCGCCGCGGCCCCCCGCGGCTGGGCCCAGCTCGTCCGCCGGCTGCGGCACAGCACCGGCTGGGACCCCGCCCGCACGGTCGGCTTCGCCGCGCTCGGCGATCCCCGTGTCGCGGCCGCGACCGGCGCGGCGGCGCTCCAGGGACTGCGCGCGGCGGCGGCCGATGGCGGCGTCTGGCGCTTCGACCGCGGCTGGGTCGTCCGGGACACCGGAGGCACGACATGAGCGCGCTGATCCCCCGCCCCCGGCTGGAGCTCGCACCGGGCGCGGTGCACGTACCCGGCTGGCTGGACCTCGACGAGCAGCGCCGGCTCGTGACCGCCTGCCGCGCCTGGGCCACCGGACCGGTTCCCATGCGGCACACGAGACTGCCGCAAGGCGGAGTGATGTCGGTGCGGACGGTCTGTGTCGGCTGGCACTGGCAGCCGTACCGCTACACACGGACGGCGGGTGACGTGAACGGTGCCCGGGTCGCGGAATTCCCCGGCTGGCTGGCCGAGATGGGCCGCCGGGCGCTGGTGGACGCGTATCAGGACGCGGCGGCCGGCGACGGCTACGCGCCGGACACCGCTCTGGTCAACTTCTACGACGCCGACGCCCGGATGGGCATGCACCAGGACAAGGACGAGCGCTCCGGCGCCCCCGTGGTGTCGCTGACCATCGGCGACAGCTGCGTCTTCCGCTTCGGCAACACCGAGAACCGCAACCGCCCCTGGACCGATCTGGAGCTGGCCTCGGGAGACCTGTTCGTCTTCGGCGGGCCGTCGCGTTTCGCGTACCACGGGGTGACGAGGATCCTGCCCGGGACCGGTGACCCGGCCACCGGCCTCACGGCCGGGCGGCTGAACATCACCATGCGGGTCACCGGTCTGACGGACACCGCCGGTCAGTGACCGGGCAGGTCGCGGTTGAACAGCCGCACCTGGCCGCGGGCGATGGGCGTGCCGGCCTCGTCCGCGATCTCCACGAGCCACAGTTGCAGGCTCCGGCCCTGCTGGAGGGGTGTGGCGACCACGTCGAGGCGCCCGGCGACGTGCGAGCGCAGGAAGTCGGTCTGGTTGCCAACCCCGACCGCGAACTGGCCCCGGGACCGCACCGCGAGCGACGCCCCCACACTGGCCGCGCTCTCGATGACCGTGATGCCCTACGGGGTGTGGTGCTCCGCGGTCACGTCCACGTGACCGCGGACCTCGGTCGGGGAGGCGGAGTCGAACCGCAGGCCGACGGCGCGGAGGAAGGCCCCCGAGTTCTCCGGGGCGAGGGCGGCGTCGGGCTGGGCTGCTTCGGGCACGGCGGGCTCCTGGTCCGCCCGCGGACGGGGCGACGGGATCAGTGCTGCTGCGGGGTGGGACGGTTGCGCACCAGTGTGGCGGCCGCGACGGCCGCCGCGGCGATGGCGACACCCGGGATGACGACGGCCACGTGCAGCGCGCCGGAGAAGGCGGCGCCGACCGCGGAGTCCACGGTGGCCCGCAGGTTCGCGGGCAGGCCCGCCCCCGAGGAGCCGCTGGCGACCGCCTCGACCACCTGGCCGGTGACCGCGGACGGGGTGCCGCGCTCGGTGAGCGCGTCGGGCAGCCGGGAGGCGAGGCCGCTGGTGAGGACGGTGCCGGTGACCGTCGCACCGAGGGTGCTGCCGACCTGGCGGAAGAGGTTGACCGTTCCGCTGGCCATGCCGCCGTCGGTGTGCGGCACGCTGATGACCGCCACAGCGGTGCCGGGCGGCAGGATGAGCCCGGCTCCGGCACCGAACAGGGCCAGTTCCACCCCGATGACGGTGATCGACGTGGTGGCGGACTGCGCGGTCATCAGCAGGGCGGCGACCGCGGCGAGCACGGTTCCGGTGACGAGGGTCGTCTTGAAGCCGACGCGGCGGGCTATCGCGGCGGCCACGTAACTGACCAGCACGTACGCGATCATCACCGGCAGGAGCAGCAGTCCCGCGTGGAGGATCGTCTCGTGCCGGACGCGCTCGAAGTACAGCACCTGCGCGAGGGCGACGGCCACGAACGAGTACTGGCCGATCATGGCGACGACGTTGGCCGTGGCGAAGGTGCGGTTGCGGAACAGCCGCAGGTTGAGCATCGGCGTGCGGGTACGCGACTCCTGCACGATGAAGGCGGCCACCGCGACGGCGGCGAGCACGAACGCCCCTGTCGCCTGCCAGGCCCCGTATCCGCTGTGACCGCCTTCGACCAGGCCGTAGTTGAGCGCGGCGATGGCGATCACGCCCAGCACCAGGCCCGGCGGGTCGAGGTGCCGGCCCGGCTGCTTGCTCTCGGTGACGAAGCGCGGCGTGAGGATCAGCACGACCACCGCGAGCACCACGTTGACCAGGAACACCGCGTTCCAGGAGAAGCGCTCCAGGATCAGGCCGGCCGCCACGGGACCGAAGGCGAGCCCGATGCCGGACACGGCCACCCAGATGCCGACCGCCCGGGTGCGCTCGTGCGGGTCCGGGAACATGTGGGTGACCAGGGAAAGGCTGTTGGGCAGGATCGCCGCGCCGCCGATGCCCATGAGCGCCTGGCCCACGATGACCGTCCCGGCGCCGGACGCCAGGAACACCACGAGGCTTCCCGCGCCCAGGAGCACCATGCCGAGGGCGAAGACGCGGCGGCGTCCCAGGATGTCGCCGACGGTGCCGGCGGAGAGCACGAAGCTCGCGACCATCATCGAGTAGATGCCGGCGATCCAGACGAGCGCCGAACCGGATACGTGCAGATCCTGCTGGAGGGGCGCGAGAACCGCCGCGGTCTGCGTGATGTTCACGAACATCGCCATCTGGCCGAGGCTGGCGACGACGAATCCGATCCATTGCCGCCGGCTCTGCCGGGCGGCGGTGGGCTGTGTGACGGGCGGTGCGACGGACGCGCCGGTGGCGGTCGGGGGTGTCATGAGCGTGTTCCCTCCTCAGCTGAGTACGACTCTCGAACCCAGCCGTGGGGTCGTACGCTACCATGTCTAAGTTCTTCTGCAGAACTCAGATAGGATTCACCGCATGGACTACCTGGACCAGGACACCTCCAACTGCTCGGTGGGCCGCGCCGTCGATCTCCTCGGCCAGCCGTGGGTGCTGCTGATCCTGCGCGAGGTCTCTCGCGGGATCCGGCGGTTCAGCGACATGCAGAACCATCTGGGCGTGTCCCGCTCGGTCCTCAGCGACCGGCTCAACGGCCTGGTCGAACGCGGCGTGCTGGAAATGCGCGACTACCAGGAACCGGGGACGCGCCGGCGCTCGGAGTACGTGCTCACCCCGATGGGGAAGGACCTCTACCCCCTGATCACGGCGCTGCGCAATTGGGGCGACAAGTACCTCGCGGACCCGGAGGGCCCGTCCCTGCTGGCGACGCACCACGGGTGCGGGGCGCCCGTGCGGGTGGCGCTGATGTGCGAGGACGGGCATGTGGTCGCCTCCGGCGACGAGGTCGATCGCCGCCCCGGTCCGGGTGCGCGGGCGCGTGTCCGCGCCTGACGCCCTGGGTTTCTCCCCCGCCCTCCCGCCCGAGTGCCCGGCGCGGTAAGTGCGGCCCCCGCTGCGTGCGTTGTGGGGTCGGCGCCGCGCCGGGGTACGTCCTCAGCGCTCGCGGGTTACGCCTGCAATCCGTGTACCGCGGTCACCGCTCGTCGCTTCCGGGCGCACCCCGCCACACCCCCTCCCGGGCCGGTTGGGGCGACTGACGGCCGGTGGGGTGTCTGTAGGCGGTGACGGCGGAGCATGTCGTTGGCGCGGCGCCAACAGGTGCCCGAGCACGGTGCCGCTTCACACCACCCACCGGGGATCAGGCGCGATACGAGACGGAGGGGGCGGGGTCGTAGGGGTGGCGTTCTGGACACTGGAGCATATTTGGGTGCACAACCCGGAGTGATCAAGTCGGGTACCTGAGGCACCTAAATGTGCTGTCCAGAATGGCAGCCCCGGAGGGCCCGCACCCGGCCCCCCAACAACGCGCGTCGGGGCGCCCGGACCTTGCCGGGCACACGGGAGGGCGGGCGGGGGAGAAACGGGTCTACAGCGGACGCGGGCCCGTGCTCCCGCGCGGGCAAAGCGTCGGCGTCGGCACCTGCGACCGCCGCGCGCTCCCCCCATCCAGCAGCGCCAGCAACTCCCCCGCCGCATGCCGCCCCACCCCCGGCGTGTCCCGTACCAGCGCCGTCAGCGGCGGGTGCGTGGCCCGGCACAGCGGGGAGTCGTCGAAGGCGACGAGCGACAGGTCGCCCGGTACGGACAGCCCGCGCCGGGCGGCGACGGCCGCCCCCGCGACCGCCATCACGTCGTTGTCGTAGACGATCGCCGTGGGCGGATCGGCCCCGGCCAGCACGCGGTGGGTGACCTCCGCGCCCTGGTCGCCGGAGTAGTCCGTGGTGACCGAGCGGGCCGCGGTCAGCCCGAGGCGGGCGGCCTCGGCCCGCAGTGAGGCGATGCGGCGGGCG
Organism: Streptomyces sp. NPDC088733; assembly: GCF_044751185.1. Taxonomy (NCBI): domain Bacteria; kingdom Bacillati; phylum Actinomycetota; class Actinomycetes; order Kitasatosporales; family Streptomycetaceae; genus Streptomyces; species Streptomyces sp. NPDC088733. Next base: position 101,651 of record NZ_JBIVLH010000008.1, on the reverse strand, counting down.
GTGTGCGCCAGGTGCGGCAGGCCCGCGACGTGGACGACACGGCGGTGGCCGAGGGCGTGGAGGTGGCGGGCGATCGCGGCCATCGCGGCGGTGTCGTCGGCCCACACGGTGGAGATCCCGGGGTGCTCTGCGGCGCCGTCCGGCGTGGTGCCGATGACGACGGCGGGCAGGCCGAGGGAGTCCAGGAGTTCGGGGCGCGGGTCGCCGGCGTGCGGGTCGACCACGACGACCCCGTCGACCCGCTGCTCGGCCCACCACCTGCGGTAGACGGCGCACTCCTCCGTGCCGTCCTCCACCACGCGGAAGAGCAGGCCGAGTTGGCGTGCCGACAGCACTTCCTGGAGGCCCGAGACGAGTTGCAGGAAGAACGACTCGAGCCCGAGGGTGTTCGCCGGACGGGCCAGCACCAGGCCGACCGTGGCGGCGCCCTCCCCCGACAGCGCGCGAGCGGCGGTGCTGGCCCGCCAGCCCAGTTGCTCGGCGACGGCACGGACGCGGCGGCGCGTGGCGTCGGACACTCCCGGCCGGTCGTTGAGGGCGAAGGAGACCGCGCTCTCGGACACGCCCGCCCGGCGGGCGATGTCCTTCATCGTGGGGCGGCGTGCCGACGGGCGCCGGTCGGCGCGGCCCGGGGGCACCGGTTCCGCCGTCATCGGGTACCTCCCGCCGTTCTCCGCCGCGTGTTCCCGTTGTGGGGTGCCAGTATCCACCAGGGGAACACCACGCGTTGCTATAGCGCTTGAGCGGATTGCCTCTAAAGCGCATTAGCAGTCCCTGCTCAATTTCTTCACCTGCGGCATGACCTGCGGTTTCCCTCGGCCAAAAAGCCTTTGCCCGCGTTGAGTTGACTTTGCCGGGGGAGCGATGCGAGTTTGGCGTGGGCGCCGGCGGCCGGCCCCCCGGCCGAAGCCGGTCGAGGCACGGCTCTCCCCCGCCCGCCCGACAGCCCCGGCGTGCCGCCGCGCCCGCCCTTCGCCACCTGGAGCCGCCATGACCCCGCGTCTGGGCGTCAACTACACCCCGAGTCAGGGCTGGTTCCACCACTGGCTGGACTTCGACCTCGACGCGGTCCGCGCCGACCTCGACTCCATCGCCGGTCTGGGTCTGGACCACATCCGGGTGTTCCCGCTGTGGCCGCTGTTCCAGCCCAACCGCGCGCTGATCCGGCCGCGGGCGGTCGAGCAGCTGGTCGCGCTCGCCGACGCCGCCGCCGAGCGCGGCCTGGACGTCAACGTCGACGGGCTGCAGGGCCACCTGTCCAGCTTCGACTTCCTGCCCGCCTGGACCGGCACGTGGCACCGCCGGAACATCTTCACCGACCCCGACGTCGTCGCGGCGGAGGCCGAGTACCTGCGCACCCTGGCCGCGGCCCTCGCCGACCGGCCCAACTTCCTCGGCATGACGGTCGGCAACGAGATCAACCAGTTCTCCGGACCGCCGCACCCGGACCCCGACCGGATCGGCCCCGCGCAGGCCGAGGCGTGGCTGCGCCTGATGCTCGACGCGTGCGAGCGCGGCGCCCCCGGCAAGCTGCATCTGCACGCCGAGTACGACGCCGCCTGGTACCAGGACGACCACGCGTTCACCCCCGGTCAGGCCGCCCGCCTCGGCTTCGCCACGGCCGTGCACTCCTGGGTCTTCAACGGCACCGCGCAGCGCCACGGCCACGCGGGCGTCGCCACCGAGCACCATGCCGCCTACCTCGTCGAACTCTCCAAGGCGTGGGCCACCGACCCGCACCGTCCGGTCTGGCTCCAGGAGGTCGGCGCGCCCGCGCCGCTGATCCCGCCGGACCACGCGGCGGCCTTCGCGTCGGCCACCATCGCCAACGCGCTGGACTGCACCGATCTGTGGGGCATCACCTGGTGGTGCTCCCACGACGTCGCGCGGAGCCTCGCCGACTTCCCTGAGCTGGAGTACACGCTCGGCCTGCTCACCAACGACCGCCGGGTGAAACCGGTCGGCGCCGCCGTCGCCCGCGCGGCCGCCGAACTGCGTTCGGCGCCGGTCCCGCTCCCGCGCACCACCGCGCTCGTCGTGGACGTCGGCGATCCCGGGACGGCTCCGCGCCGCGCCACCTGCGCCCCCGGGGGCGAGGTCTTCGAGGCCTGGGCGGCCCTCACCGCCCGCGGGGTGCGGCCGGCCCTCGTCCTGGCCGAACTCGCCCAGGACCCGGTGCATCTGGCCGCGCGCGGCATCACCGAGGTCGTCACCGCCGACGACGCCCGCTGAGGCCGCCGGTCCGGGACCTCTCTTTCCCCGGGGCATCGCCCCCTGTCAGACTCGGCCCGTGACCGAATTCGACCTGCTCGTCATCGGATCCGGCCCGGGCGGCCAGAAGGCCGCCATCGCCGCGGCCAAGCTCGGCCGCCGGGTCGCCATCGTCGACCGCCCGGACATGCTGGGCGGCGTCTCCATCCACACCGGCACCATTCCGTCCAAGACCCTGCGTGAGGCGGTGCTGTACCTCACCGGCCTGACCCAGCGCGACATGTACGGGCAGAGCTACCGCCTCAAGGAGGACATCACCGTCGCCGACCTCACCGCGCGCACCCAGCACGTGGTGAGCCGTGAGGTGGACGTGATCCGCAGCCAGCTGGCCCGCAACCGCGTCACGATGCTGCCGGGCACCGGCCGCTTCGTGGACGAGCACACCGTCGCCGTGCGCGACGCCTCCGGCCAGGACTCGCTCGTGACGGCGGCGCACATCGTGATCGCGACGGGCACCCGGCCGGCCCGGCCGGCCAGCGTGGAGTTCGACGACCGCACGGTCATGGACTCCGACAGCGTGCTGAACCTGGAGCGGGTCCCCCGCTCGATGGTGATCGTCGGCGCCGGGGTCATCGGCATCGAGTACGCCTCGATGTTCGCCGCGCTCGGCACCAAGGTGACGGTGGTCGAGCAGCGCGACGGCATGCTGGACTTCTGCGACGTCGAGGTCGTCGAGTCGCTCAAGTACCACCTGCGGGACCTGGCGGTGACCTTCCGCTTCGGCGAGACCGTGGCGGCCGTCGAGCGGCACGCCACCGGCGCGCTGACCCTGCTGGCGAGCGGCAAGAAGATCCCCGCGGACACCGTGATGTACTCGGCGGGCCGGCAGGGCCTCACCGAGGAACTCGACCTCGGCAAGGCGGGGCTGACCGCGGACAAGCGCGGCCGGATAGCCGTCGACGAGCACTACCGGACCGCCGTGCCGCACATCTACGCGGTGGGCGACGTGATCGGCTTCCCCGCGCTGGCCGCCACCTCCATGGAACAGGGCCGGGCCGCCGCGTACCACGCGTGCGAGGAGCCGGTGAACGCGATGCGCGGCCTCCAGCCGATCGGCATCTACACCATTCCCGAGATCAGCTTCGTCGGCCGTACCGAGGACCAGCTGACCGACGACAACGTGCCGTTCGAGGTGGGGATCTCGCGCTACCGCGAGCTGGCCCGCGGCCAGATCATCGGCGACTCGCACGGCATGCTCAAGCTGCTGGTGTCGCCCGAGGACCGCACGCTGCTCGGCGTGCACTGCTTCGGCTCCGGGGCGACCGAGCTGCTGCACATCGGGCAGGCCGTGATGGGCTGCGGCGGCACGGTCGACTACCTGGTGGACGCCGTGTTCAACTACCCGACGCTCGCCGAGTCATACAAGGTGGCCGCGCTGGACGCGACCAACAAGATCCGCCAGATCGACCGGCTCACCGGCTGATCCCGCGCCGCGGCCGCGGCTGCCCGGGCCCTGCCCCGGGGCCCGCGGCCGGTGCGGCCGCGGGCGGCCCGCGGGGCCTGCGGTTAGCCTGGGACGACGCATGCGCCACACCGCCTGACGGCGGCCAGGAGGTCGTCATGAGCGATCCCGTACGGGTTCCGGGCGTCGAAGGGGCGATCGTCCGCAGGGGCGACGCCGGCTACGAGGACGTCCGCGCGAGCCGTCTGTGGAACGGGTACCAGCCGCGGCGCCACCCCGAGGTGATCGTCCGCGCCGCGACCGTGCGCGACGTGCCGGCGGCCATCGCGCTGGCCCGTGCCGAGGGCCTGCGGGTCGCGGTCCGCACCGGCGGCCACAGCTGGTGCGGCACGCCCCTGCGCGACGGCGGCATGCTGCTGGACCTGTCGGCCCTGCGGCGCTGCACCGTCGGCCCCGGGCAGGCCACCGCGACCGTGGAACCCGGGATCCGGTCCGCGGAACTCACGCGCATCCTCGCGGGCGCCGGCTTCGCCTTCCCCACCGGCCACGCCCCCGCGGTCGCCCTCGGCGGCTACCTGCTCGGCGGCGGCCTCGGCTGGAACTCCGGTGAGTGGGGCCCCGCGTGCGCGAGCGTGCGGGCGATCGAGGTCGTCACCGCGGAGGGCGAGGTCGTGCGCTGCGACGAGCGGGAGAACGCCGACCTGTTCTGGGCGGCGCGCGGCGCGGGACCGGGGTTCTTCGCCGTCGTGACCGCCTTCCGGCTGGCACTGCGGCCCCTCCCGGCGGCGATCGCCGCGACCTCGTACGTGTGCCACCTCGGGGAGGTCGAGAGCCTCACCGACTGGATCGCCGACGCCGCCGAGGAACTGCCGCCAAACGTGGAGGTCGCGTTCGTCCTGCTGACCGATCCCGGCTCCGGTGAGGTGGTCGTCTCGCTGACCGGTACCGCGTTCGCCGGCTCGCACGACGAGGCGGCCCGGGCGCTGGCGCCGCTGGCGCGCGCGCCGCTCAGCACCGCCCCGCTGCACCGGGCCGTCGCGGAGCCCACGTCCATGGAGGCCCTGTACGCGCGGGCCGCGGCGGCCTGGCCGGAGGGGCACCGCTACGCGGTCGACTCGCTGTGGTCCCGGGCCGACCTGGGCACGCTGCTGACCCGGCTCGGCGACGCGCTCGGCCGCGCGCCCTCGGCGAAGTCCCTTGTCCTGGCGCCGCTCGCCCCGGCCTCGCGGAACCCGGAGCTGCTGCGGAACATGGCGTTCGGCGTTCTGGGCGACGCCAAAGTCGCGCCGTACGCGATCTGGGACGATCCGTCACGGGACGAGGCCAACGTCCGCTGGCAGCGCGAGGCGACGGCGTCGGTCGCCCCGCTGGGGACCGGGCACTACATCGGTGAGGCGGACCTGTCGGCGGACGCATCGCACGCCCGCAGGTCGTACCGGGCGGCCGACTGGGCGCGGCTCGGCGAACTGCGCGCGAAGTACGACCCCGACGGGGTCTTCCACACGTTCCCTTAGTGCCGGCGCTCACCGGACGTGGCAGGGCCGCCACCTCCTGCGAGGTGACGGCCCTGCCGTACTGTCACTGCGTTGCTCGGTCTGCTCCGATCGTCAGACCTCAGCGGTAGAAGCCGTAGCCGCCCCAGCCGCCATAGCCGCCGTAGCCGTGGCCCCAGCCACCGCCCCAGCCGCCCCAGCCGCCGTGGCCCCAGCCACCGTAGCCGCCCCAGCCGCCCCAGCCGCCGTGGCCCCAGCCACCGCCGCCCCAGCCGCCGCCCCAGCCGCCGTGCGCGACGACTGCCTGCTGCGTGGCTGACTCATGCGGCGTGGCCGCACTTGCCGCGGACGCTCCGGCGAATGCCAGCAGCGGAGCAACAAAGGCCGCTGCGACAATCCTGCGAGTGGTGTTCTTGTTCGCGCGCATGTCGTTCCCTTTGAGGTGTGAACGTTTAGGGGTGCGACCATAAGGACTGGTCGCCGCCGCACCGGCTTCGTGCGCGTGATTCCGGTGCGACCGGGATGTGCCCGGGTCCTTGGGACGGGGCACACCATCACTGGTGTGGAACGCCGTATCCGATGTGCCTAGTTGGAAGCGTCCCATTTGCACCGTAGGCACGTTCGTGGCCCAGAGTCAAAGGTTTCCGACAAATTACGCGAACTCGGACAAATAAACATGCTTTTCGAGGGGTGGGAACGGCTCCTTCTGACGTGCCGTCCGCAGCCCAAATCCCTTGTTCATGAAGGGATTTGGGCGCCGCCTCAGGACCGCCGGACGCACACGGTTCACACCGGCGACACAGCGTCACGACTACCGAGAGTGCGCGATCAGCCTGAGGAGAGTTGCTCGGAGAGCTTCTCCGAGACAGTGTCGACGAGGTCGCCCACCGTCCCCATCCGCTCGACCTCGGCGGCCAGCAGCATGACCCCCACCTTGCGCTCGACGGCGTCGGCCGCCCGCTGCTTGCCCCGGTCCCCCAGGCGGAGCCCGCCGAAGGTGGACTCGGCGCTCACCTCGTCCACCGTCACGCCCGCACATTCGGCGACGGCCTTGCGGACGATCTGTGCGACGTCATGCGCCATGTCCCTGTGTCCTCTTCCCATCGGCCCATCGGCTGCTGCGGGATACGTGTACCCCGGCGGTCGCACGGCCATTACCCCGGGAGCAGCGGGCCACGCGCCCGCGGCGGTCACAAATCGGAGGCGTGCGGGAGCGTCCCGTACGCACGCCGGAACGCACGGGAGCGGCGGGATCACAGAGAGAGGGGGGAGAGGGGAAACGACGTCCGGACGGGCCGGCCCGCGCCGGCGGGGCAGCCGGCTGTGCGAACAGGCAGCGGCGACGGGCAGCGCGAGCGGCGGCCGGAACGGGTCAGCGGGTCTCGTCCGGATGCAGATTCTTGATCTTGATCCAGTCGCGGCTGCGCCGCCCCGGCAGATAGGGACTGGTCAGCCGCTTCGCCACGATCCCGTCGTACCCCTCCTGCCGGATGTGCTGCAGCGCTTCCGCCGCCATGGCCGGCCAGTAGGGCGGGACGGCGACGAAGGGGCCGGACATGTCCAGGTCGTCCAGCAGGGCACGGCGTGCGGTGTACGGGGAGTGCAGGACCGGCTCCCCCAGGTGGAGGATGTCGTAGACCATCAGCCGGGCCGGCATGTCCGCGGCCGCCTGTTCCACGGCCGCCGGGTGCCGCAGGCTCATCCGCCGCTGGAGCCGTTCCATGGACGGACCGCCGTGCTTGCCCAGGGTGATGATCTCGCCGTCGAGCACGGCGACCAGCCCCGGTGGCAGCACGTCGGGCAGCTGCTGCAGCTCGGGATACACGCTCGTGACGTCCTGGCCGATCCCGGAGATCAGCCGAACCCGGCCGTCCCCCGGCAGATGGACAAGAACTCGGGCACCGTTGAAGAGCGGCTCGAACCCGTACTGCGCCTCGTCCTCCGGCCCGGGCAGCGGACCGGCCACCGCCAGCATGGGCGACCAGGACGGCAGGGCAGCCTGCTCCACGGAACCCGCTGGTAGGCGGGTACTCATACGTCCAGCGTCCCACCAACCGGCCGGGTCCGCGACGAGGGCGGAAAGCTCTGGCCAGTGGTGGGGGTGCCGGGCCCGCCACCCGGCTGCTTCCCCGGCGACCGGCGGGGACCCGCCCCGCGTAACTGATGATCCGTCAGGTCACCTGAGGGCGGCGCGACTCAGAGCCAACCGCGGCGGGCGGCCTGCCAGGCGAGCTGCATCCGCGTGTCGGCACCCGCGAGCGTCATCATGTGCTGGATGTGGCGCTGCACGGTGCGCCTGCTCAACCCCATCTGACTGGCGATGGCCTTGTCGGCGACACCCGCCACGAGCAGCGAGAGCAGCCGCCGGTCGGTCTCGGTGAGCGGATCCGCGTCGACGACCCCGTCGCTTCCCTCGACCCCGCCGGAGGCGCTGACGTTCAGCGGGACCGCGGTCTCCCAGTAGCGCTCGAAGAGCGAGATGAGCGCCTCCAGCAGACTGCTGCCGCGCACGAGAGCGGCCGTCGCCACACTGGGACTGCCCTGGGGCCCGCCGGGCACCAACGGGCAGATGGCGATGGCCCGGTCGGCGACCGCGAGCCGCAGCGGAAGGTGCGGGACCGACCGGGCGACCTCGCCGGCGCGCACCCCCTCCACGACGTTGTCGACGGCGCCCTCGTCGTCGAAGAAGGCCTGCTCGTACAGGACGCGGTAGCGCACCCCGCGGGCGAGGGCGTCGTACTCCGCGCGGTTGCTGCCCGAGGGCATCGCCACGTACTGCGCCTTGCAGAACCAGAGCATCTCGTGGCGCGCGTTGTCCTGCATCTGCCGCAGGTGCTGGCGCAGCGCCTCCGCCCCGGTGATGACCTCGATGAGCTGGCCGGGGTCGTGCCTGCGGCGGGTGCTGCGGTAGCTGTCGAGCAGGTCGGTGACGGCGGTACGGGCCTTGTCGAGCGCGTCCGCGTTGCGCTGAAGCCGCGGCAGCAGCGCCACGTCGGGCGGTACGGCGGCGTAGTGCAGCGGATCACGGTCGGTGGGGCTGGCGAGTCCCTTGCCGCGCAGGGCGTCGAGGACGTCCTCGACGGAGTCGCGCGGGAGTCCGGTCCGGTCGGCGACCTCCTGCGCCGACGCGGTCGCGGTCCCGACCAGGAGCCGGTACACCGTCTCCTCGATCGCCGTGAGACCTGCCGCCTCCAGCATGCCGTGCCCCTCCCTCGCCGCTGCCGGCCCTCATAAGCGGAACGGCCCGTTGAAGTTTGCACCGCGAGCCACCACCGGGCAAGCAAACAGCGGGTGCCCGGGGCTTCCGCCCGGGCACCCGCCGTCGTTCAGCCGTTCCGCGAGGCCGGCGTCACCGCCCCGAGGAGGGGCCGCGGTGCAGGTACGCGCGGTCGACCGTCTGCCGCACGGAGTTGCCCGCCGCGTCCGCCGCCGTCACCCGCAGGCTGACGTACGCGTCCCCGCGCACACCCGACGGGCGCTCGACCGCGGCGGTGAAGTGCGTGCCGCCGTGCTGCGCGGTGCGGGCCCGGTGCCAGGTCCTGCCGTCGTCGTACGACGTCTCCAGCGTCAGCGTGACCCCGCGCGGGGCGGCCAGACCGTCCGGCATCCGCACGTCCAGACCCAGCGTGTGCGACCGCCGTGCGTCCACCGCGTTGCGGACGTCCACGGGCGCGTTGCAGTCGACCTGGAGCAGCGGCAGCAGCGTGGCCGTCGCCGCGGTGTCCGAGGTGAACGTCCAGGACGTCCTGGTGCCGGTGCCGAACTGCCAGTCGGCGGAGGTGCGGGCAGTGGTCAGGTCCAGCCGGTAGCCGGCCTTGCCCGCGGGCACCTCGAATCCGCCCCAGGCCCCGGTGTCGGACTGCGCCACGAGCCGGCCGTTGCGGTACACCTCGGCGCGGGCCACGTCGTTCGGGTCGCCCACCGCGGAGACCGCGGCACCGGTGCCGACACCGCCACCCAGCGAGCTGGCCTCCGCGAACGACCAGTGGCCGGACTGGGAGTCGGTGAATTCCGGAATGTACAGGGACAGGGTGTCCCCGTTGCGCACCGAACCCGGCCAGCCCGTCACACCGTGCGGGATCGACGGGCGCACCGGCCCCGCGAACCACTGCTCCGCGGCGTGCTGTCCGGGCCTGTAGGTGTGGGCGGCGTCCTGCATGCCGACGCCCAGCTCGATGTCACGGTCGAAGACGGTGTCGTGGTGCACGGTGTGGCTCCACAGCGTGTCACCGGCCGTCACGTACTCGATGCGCTGCTGTCCCGCCGGCACGTCGCGGCTGTACTGGTTCCAGGCGAAGTCCTGGTAGGGGCGCCAGCCGAAACGCTGCTCGCTCGCCCAGGCCGAGGCGCCGGTGCGGGTGTAGGAGGCCTTCACCACCGCGCTGTTGCGTTCGTCGACGGTGTACACCACCTTGTCGGGCACACGCTGCTGGGACACCTGCAGCACGTCGTACAGGTAGGGGCTCTTCACCGTGCCGGAGAAGTCCACCGTGGTGGTGCGCTTGCCGGCGCGCGCCAGCAGGTCGGTGCCCTCCTGGAAGCCGGCGCGCATGATCGGCAGTGCGAGGCGGTCGCCCTCCGGCGCCCAGCGCGTCCAGGGGTAGAAGCCCTCGGGCATGACGAGCATCAGCGCCTTGGCCCCGGCGTCCGCGGCGGCCTTCGCCAGTTCGCGGTCGTTGCCGAAGTCGTAGCGGACGACGGCGAGCTTCCCGCGCACGTGGGCGGCCTTGAGGTCCGCGGCGGTGCCCGCACCGGCGTCCACCGCGGTCAGCCGGACGCCCTTGTCGTCGAAGACCGGAGAGCTCGGCAGGTAGTACGGGGCGAAGGGCGCCGAGGTGCCGGACACCTTCGCCCGCAACTGCGGTGCCGTCATCTGCCAGCGCGAGGCGAACTCGAAGGTGCCGTCGGTGACCTGGGCGGTCGGGCTGACGTAGATGCGCTTGGCGACGTCGAAGAACATCACGCCCTGGATCAGGCCGTGGCCCTCGATGCGCCGGTACGTCTGGTAGCTGAGGATCCCGCGCTGCTCGGCGGGCCGGGGCGTGCGGATCTGCACCGGGGTGACCTTGGAGGCGTCCAGCGTCACCGTGGTGTCCTTGGCCACCTTCACCTGCGGGTTGATCACCTCGACCAGTTCCTGGCCGTCCGAGGCCCTGTCCAGGGTGCTGAAGTCGACCTGGTAGGTGCCCTCCTCGACGATCGCGACCGCGGGGTCGGCGCTGGTGTACGAGACGAAGCCGTCCTGGCCCCAGATCGTCGGCATCCAGCCCGGCAGCACCTTGCCCGCGCGGTCGCGGGCGATCACGGTGAGCCGGTGCAGCGGCGCGTGCACGACCAGGGAGAGCGTGGTGTGGGCGAGGACGGTGCCGTCCGCGCCGGTCGCGGTGACGTAGCCGTAGTAGGCGCCGCGCCTGGCGTCCTTCGCGTCGGTGCTCAGCGGCACGTCGGCGGAGGCTCCGGGGGCCAGGTGCACGGTGCTCGCGCCGGGCGCGACGACACCGGCCGTCAGGGCCACGCCGTCGGAGTTGGCCAGCGCCACGCCCAGCTTCAGGTCCACCGCCTTGTCACCGGTGTTGGTGTAGTGCAGGGTCGCCGACTGCTGCTTGCCACTGCCCACCTGGACGGCGGGGAGCAGCACACTGCCGGTGGCCGTGACCGCGCCCATGGCCGCGGCGACGTCGATCCGGCCGCCGCCCTGCTCGGTCACCTTCGTGCCCGGAACGGTGTGCGCGGTGCTGGTCAGCGCGTCCTTCAACTGCTGACCGGTCCAGTCGGGGTGCATCTGGGCGATCAGCGCGACGGCGCCCGCCACGTGCGGGGTCGCCATAGAGGTACCCGACGCCGCGGTGTAGTTCGCGTCGACCGGGTCGCCCATCGTGGTCCCCGCGGCGCGCGCGGCGACGATGCCGACGCCCGGCGCCGTCACATCGGGCTTGACGGCCTTGTCGCCCAGGCGCGGGCCGCGGCTGGAGAAGGAGGCGAGGGAGTCGTCACGGTCCACGGCGCCCACCGTGAGCGCGGCGTCGGCCGCACCCGGCGAGCCCACGGTGGACTCGCCGTTGTCCCCCGCGTTGCCCGCCGCGACGACGAAGAGGGTGTCGCCCGAGGCGGAGAGCGTGTTGAGGGCCTGGCTCATCGGGTCGGTGCCGTCGGTCTCCTCGTCCGAACCGAGGCTCATGTTGACGACCTTGGCGTGCTCGGCGGCCGCCCACTCCATGCCGTCGATGACCTGCGACTCCGAGCCGAAGCCGTCGTCACCGAGCACCTTGCCGATCAGCAGCTCCGCCTTCGGCGCCACGCCCTTGCGGGAACCGGAGGACGCCGCGCCCGTGCCGCCGACGATCGACGCCACGTGCGTGCCGTGCCCGAAGTGGTCCACGGTGTTGCCGCTGTCCGAGAAGTCCTTCGACTCCGCGATCCGGCCCGCCAGATCGGGGTGGCCGGCGTCCACGCCGGTGTCCAGCACGGCCACCTTCACGCCCTGGCCCTCGTACCCGGCCTGCCACGCCGCCGGCGCGTTGATCTGCGCCGTGCTGCGGTCCAGCACCGGCGCGACCCGGCCGTCCAGCCACACCCGCGGGGTCGCGGCGGCACGGGCGGTGCCCTGGGCGTCGCCCGGGGTCAAGGCCTTCCAGAAGGCGCCGAGGTCGCCGTCCGCGACGCGCAGGGACCGCGCCCCGATGCTGGCGAGGGTCCGTGCCGGGGCCGACGCCTCGTTGAACGCGGCGACCCGGTCCGCGACGGCGGCCGCGGCCTTCTCGCTCTTCGCCGTCGTCCGGGCGACGCCGCCGCGCGGGGCGCCGGAGACGATCAGCGGGAGCGCGGAGGTGCGGGCCTCGTCGTAGCCCTGGGCGATCAGGGTGGAGACGTCGAACAGCCGCCGGTCCAGCGTCCCGGCGGAGACCAGGTCCGCGGCGTCCGACGGCAGCACCGTCAGGTCGCCGCCGTCCTCCTGGTACGTGCGGAACACGATGCCCTCGCGACCGGGGCCGGGCTCCACCGAGGCGGCGCTGCGGCCGTCGGCCGCCGGCGTCACCGTCACGCGGTCGCCGGTCACCAGGCGTACGGTCACGGGCGGGGAGCCCGGGCCGCCGGCGGGTCGCGCCGCGGTGTCCTGGGGCGTCCGGGCGGAGGCGGTCGGTACGCCTCCGGCGGCGAGCAGCAATCCTGTCGATATTGCCGCCGTCAGGCGGATCCATGCCATCAGCCAAGCACCTTTCGTACAGCTGGGGGTCACGCGCTGTCCGACAGAATCTGCTGTGGCGGTGGGCATGTCACTGACCTGCGGTGTCACAGCTGCGACATGTCCCAACGGCGCCACGGGGTGCGGTCGTGGCGCCGTTAAGGTGTCAGCGCGGCGTTCTGCCGCGCGAGCGGGTGCTCAGGCCGCCGCGCCGCGGTAGCCGCGCCGTGCCGGCTCCGCCCGCAGGGCACGGACTCCGTGGTGGGTGCGGGACGTGACCGTCCCCCGCGGGACGCCCGGCTGCGCGGCGACGTCCTCGCCCTCCTGGCCCATGACGTGGACGCGGACCACCACTTCACGGTGCGCGGGGGCGAGCGCGTGCAGCGCGCCGACCAGGACCGGGCGAGATTGCGGGCCACGCGGAAGAGCCACATGCGGATCGGCCGCCCGTCGGAGTCGAGGCGCCCGGCACGCTGCCAGGTCCGCAGCAGGGTCTCCTGGAGAACGTCCTCGGCGGTGTGCACATCACCGCCCATCAGGCCGCCGACGTAGCGTCGCAGGCCCTCGGTCTCGGCAAGGAGGCGGTCCGCGAGGTCCCGTCGCCCCCTTCCGCGTCGTGTGGTGCGGGGGTCACGGCGCCGGCTCCCGGAGGATCTCATCTGCCCTGGCGCACCGACTCGTTCCAGCAGGTGGGGTGAACGATTTCGCCCGCCAGGGCGTGCTGTACTTACGAGGTTGGCGAACGGTCGATCATTCGGCGAGGCTCTTAAGACGACGTTCGCTCACTGTGCATGTTCCGGCAGAAGTTGCGCGGACCTGCGCCTCCATGCTTCCCGGCAGCCTCACCGATACGACAGGAGACGATGTGCCGTCCCCATCCGAGCCACGGCACCCCGAGGTGCTCGAAGGAGCACCCGAACGCTTCAGCGAGCAGTTCGCCCGGCGCCCCGCACTGCCCCGCCGGGGGCTGCTGCCGGGCAAGCGGGTATGGGCCGCGACAGCCACCGCGGCCGCCGTCGTGGGCTGCGCGGTGCTGGTGGTTCCCCTACTCGCGCAGATAGACCTGTTCCCCGATCACGGCACCGACGGCAGCACGTCCGTGGCCGTCGGCCTGCCGGCCGCCTCCGTGTCCGCCGGCACCCCGGAGGACACGGCATCGAACCCGTCCGCGCCCTCCGGGTCGCACTCCGCCGGCAGCAACACCGGCCCCCAGAACTCCGGTCCGCGCGGCCAGGTGAACGGCACGGCCGGCGGCTCCGGCACGGTCTTCACCGGCGGCGGCTCCACCGGCACCGTCAGCGGCGGCGGCAGCACCGGCGGCGCGGGCGGCACGGCCACGGGCGGCGGAGGCACCGGCGGCGGCGGAACGACCGGCGGCGGCAGCACGGGCGGTTCGGGCACGAGCGGTTCGGGCTCGTCCGGCTCCGCCACCGGCTCGGGCACCGGCGGCGGCACCAAGTCCAATTCCGGATCGGGCGGTTCGCCCGCCAAGCCCACCGCCACGCCCACCAAGACACAGCAGAGCGTCTCGGCCCCCGGCGTGCGCATCCGCAGCTCCGCCACCGGGCGGTGCATCGACATCACCAACGCCGCGGACGGCATCGGCCGCGACGGCAGCCGCCTGCGGATCTGGGACTGCGGTGGCAGCGCCTCACAGAAATGGGACTTCCGCTCCGACGGCTCGGTCCACTCCCTCGGTCTGTGCATGGACCTGGCCTGGGCGTCCACCGACAACGGCACGGCCGTCCAGCTCGCCAAGTGCAACGGCGGCTGGGCCCAGCAGTTCGTGCTCAACAGCGCCGGCGACCTGGTGAACCCGCACGCCGACAAGTGCGTCGACGTCGTCGACAAGGGCACCGCCAACGGCACGAAGCTCCAGCTGTGGACCTGCTACGGCACCTCGAACCAGAAGTGGTACCGCGGCTGACGGATCGTCATGCCGGGTCCGGGCCCGCCGGTTCCTCCGCCGCCCGTGTGGCGCGGTGGGCGCCGGCGGGCCCAACTGCTGTGACGGCCGCGCACATGCCGCGCGCACTCCGGAAACCGTCCCCGGCCGGAGAATCCTCCCCTGCTTCCGGGGTATCCGTCGAAGGCGGGGTCACGACCGGAGGAGGGGCTCAGTGGTGCGGTCAGTGTGGGGTCGGAGAACGTCGAAGCCAGCCAAACCGACCAAGGCAGCCAAGGCACCGGCGCCGAGGCGCCGTTCGGTGCTGGCGACGGTGGGCCGCTGGGCCGCGGTGGCGGTGGCGTTCGTCGCCATGGTGGCCTTCGGGGCGGTGCTCGCCCGCGCGACGCTCTCCCCCTCGTACGCCTCCGAGGGCCTGGCGCACGCCAATCTGCACCCGGGGGCCTCGCTCCGCCAGTACTACGAGCGCTACACGGTGGCGGGCGCGGTCCGGCAGGTCGGCGGCAACGTGCTGCTGGGCATGCCCTTCGGTGTGCTGCTGCCGGTGCTGGCCCCCAAGGCGCGCGGCGCCCTGCGGGTCGTGGTGACCACCGGGCTGGTCATGGTCCTCGTGGAGCTCGCGCAGGGCGCGGTGGTGCAGGGCCGGGCCTTCGACGTCGACGACGTGATCATGAACACCACGGGCGCCCTGCTCGGCTACCTGCTCCTCGGCCGCCGGCTCGGCCGGGTCGTGCACGCGCTGCCCGAGCCCGCCCCGGCCCCCGCCCCGGCGGCCGCGAGCACACCGCGCAGGACCGCCCCCGGCCCCGCCGCCCCGCGCAAGTCCTTCCGGCCCTTCGCGACCGTCCGGCGCGGGCTGGCCAAACGCCCCTGAGCAGTCCCTGACCAGCCCCTCACCAGCATGGAATGCGTCACATTCGGGGCGGGAACGCTTCCCAGCAAGTCCGGCATTTTGATACACACGTTTGATTCACCCCCGAGTGCCGCGGGAGCGGGCGAGCGACCATGAACCACAACGATTCCCCGGACCAGCTCCACACCTTCGAGCTCGACTTCACCGAGCACGAGACGGCCCGTCGCGCCGAGGTCGTCGCCGCCCTCGGCGACGACTGGGATCCCGTCGAGGTCCTGCGCGGCGAGGACGAGGCGCACCGGCTGCTGTACTCGGGCCTGGACGAGGAGCAGGAGGCGGTGCACCGCATGCTCGTCGCGGCCGGCGTCCTGCCGGCCCGCGAGGAGACCGGGAAGGACGACGGTGCTGCTTCCGATTGATCCCTCCGCGGACCCGGGCCGCCGGGCCTGGATCCCGTGCCCCCGCTGCGAGGACCACGCCGAGTGCGCCACGTGCGCCGCGGGCCGCAACTGCCCCGACCACTGGCGCTACTTGCTCTCCAACCAGGGCCCCGTGGTGCATCTGCAGTGCCCGTCGTGCACGCACATGTGGTCCTGGGACAGCGGCTTCGGCGCCCGCCACCGCACCGCCGGCTGAACCACCACAGGGAGCCGTTCTCCTCCGGCAGGCGACCCGGCGCGGGGTGTGAAACGCTCGGGAGGTGGGCTGCCCCCGTCCGCCGGGGAGCAACCGTGGACCTCGAGGAGGCAACCATGGAAACCGACGCCCTCACGGCCGGAACCCTGCGGGAGCTCCGCGCGACCAGGCCGTACCCAGCGGTGTCGCTGACCATGCCTACGCACCGGCGTCCGGACAACGCCCAGGACGCGGTGCGGCTGCGCAATCTCATCGCCGAGGCCGAACGCCGGGTCGAGAACGACCCGGACGCGTCCCGCCGGACCCGGATGAACATCAAGGGCCAGCTCCAGCGGGTCGCGTCCGAGGTGGACCTGCGGCATTCGCTCGACGGTCTGGTCATGTACGCCACAGAGGACGACCACCAGTTGTGGGTGCTGCCGCGGCCGGTGCCCGAGCGTGTCGTCATCAGCGACAGTTTCCTCACCCGGAACCTGGTCGCGGCCAAGGCCCGCGCCCGCCCGTACTGGGTGCTGGGCGTGGCCGCCGACCGGGCGACGCTGTGGAGCGGCAGCGGGCGGTCGCTCCAGCCCCACGAGGGCGACGGCTTCCCCGCGGAGCCGGAGCACCTGGAGTGGGACCCGGAGCGGCTGGAGCAGATCGGCGACTACCCGAGCACCTTCAGCAACGAGGAGACCCGACGCTTCCTGCGCACCGTCGACAGTGCGCTGGCCGCGCTGCTGGGCGCGGACGCCCGCCCGCTGTACCTGGTGGGGCTGCCCGACGCGGTCGGGCTGCTCAAGGAGGTCGGCACCGCCTCCGACGCCGCTGTGGCCACCGTGCTCAAGGGCGGTCTGACGGACGCCCCCGAGCCGACGCTGCTGGAGGAACTCGCCCCTGCCCTGGAGGAGTTCGCGCGCCAGGAGACCGAACGGGTCGGCGCGCGGCTGGAGGAGGCCCGGAGCCGCCGCACCTTCGCCGCGGGACTGGACGAGGTCTGGGAGTCGGTGTGCGAGGGCCGGGCCGAGCTGGTCGCGGTCGAGGAGGACTACCAGCGCATCGTGCGGCTGTCGGACGGCCACCTGGTCCCGGTCGACGGCGACGCCGAGCAGGCCGGCGGCTTCGAGGGCGGTGTGCGCGAGGACATCGTCGACGAGGTCGTGGAGACCGCGCTCGACAAGGGCGCCGAGGTCGTCCTCCTGCCCCCCGACACGCTCGCCGGGCACGAGCACATCGCCGCGGTACTGCGCTACTGACGCGGTCCCGGCCGCACCCGCGGACACCGCGGGTGCGGCCGCGCCCGTCGGCGCGGCTGCGTCCGCCGGGGTCAGGAGGCCTCGACGGCCGCCTTGATGCGCTGCCCGAAGGCGGGCGCGTCCTTGCGGGCCGCGCTCAGGGCCAGCCCGGCGAGCAGCTTGCCGATGCCGTGCCCCTCCAGCTCGTTGAAGATGCGCACCCGGGTCATCCGTTCGCCGACCGGCTCCAGGTCGTAGCCGCCCTGCACCGCGGTGACCAGGTTCTTGGACTGCTCCGCCCAGCGGATCCGGTTGGGCGCGTCCAGCACCGTGATGCGGAACTCCCGCCGGGACTTCATGCCGGCGTCCTTGACCACGCTGGTGAAGATCGTGCCGACGGTGGTCGGACCGGCCGGGCTCTTCCTGATCTCCTGCACCCGGGGGCTGAACTCGGGGTCGTGCGTTCCTTCGGCGAGGTAGGCGAAGACCTCGCCGACCGACCGGTCGATCTCGACCACTGCCTCGAACTGTCCGCCCATCCCGACTCCTTGATGGCTCACCCCCGCGACGCGGACGCGCCGTCGCGGGCGGCGCCCGCCTGGCGCCTCTCCGTCACGATAGGTCCTCGCCGGTGCCCGGGCACCCGGGACGCCCGGTCCCGCCCCCCTCGGACAACGGTCGCCGCGGCGGTGAGCACGCGGCGCGTACCGCACGTATGGAGGGTGGGCCCGGGTCGCGGGTCCGCGTACGGATGCGGAAGTAGGGGTCTGGGTGAGGCGCACACGGCGTGGCGTGCAGCGCGCGATACGGCTCGTGGCCGTCGCGGGAGTCGTCTGCGGCGGGGTGATGGTGTCGCAGTCCGGGGCGAACGCGTCGCAGGACGGCGGTGGCGGACGGCGGGTCCTGGACGCCCCGGCGGACGGCGCGCAGAGCGTCGGCAGCGCCGCCACCCTCGCCAGAGAGCTGGAGAGCCGGCTCGGCGACTCCCGTACCGCGGGCAGCTGGGTGGACGCGCAGGGCCGCCCGGTGGTCGCCGTCACCGATGACGCGTCGGCGGCCGAGGTGACCGGGGCGGGCGCGCAGGCGAAGGTCGTGCGGTACAGCATGCGCGAGCTGAGCGCGGCCGGGGAGACGCTCCGTGAGGCACCGCGGGTGGCGGGCACCGCGTGGTCGGTCGACCCCAAGTCGAACACGGTGGTGGTCCTCGCGGACGCCACCGTCTCGGCCGCCGACTGGTCGCGGCTGAAGGAGGTGGCCGACGGCATCGGCGGCGCGGTCCGCATGGAGCGGACCACGGACACGTTCACCGTCCGCACCGCGGGCGCCGCGCCCATCTTCACGCGGGGCAGCCGCTGCTCCGCCGGTTTCAACGTCACCAACGGCAAGGAGACCTTCCTGCTGACCGCGGGGCACTGCGGCCCGGTCGGCACCACGTGGTTCGGCGACAACCGGGGCGCCATCGGGGTCGGTACGACGGTGGCGAGCTCCTTTCCCGGCGGGGACTTCTCCCTGATCCGCTACGGCGGTCCCGGCGACGGCACCACGGACGACGACCGGACGAGCGCGGTGAACCTGGGCGACGGCCGGGCGGTACGGATCAACGGCGCGGCCGAGGCCCTGGTGGGACAGCAGGTCTTCCGCAGCGGCAGCACCTCGGGCCTGCACTCGGGCCAGGTCACCGGCCTGAACGCGACGGTCAACTACCCCGAGGGCCAGGTCGGCGGCCTGATCCAGACGACGGTGTGCGCCGAGCCCGGGGACAGCGGCGGCCCGCTGTTCGCCCAGAGCCTCGCCCTCGGCGTCACCTCGGGCGGCAGCGGCGACTGCACCTCCGGCGGCATCACGTTCTTCCAGCCCGTGACGACCGCGCTGGCCGCGCTGGGCGTGGGCATCCCCCGTGCCACGGACAGCGACGGCACGGCCCCGGGCGACCAGAACGGCGGGCCGGCGGCCCCGGTCTCCTCCGCGCCCGCCGCGGACCCGGCCACGGGCACGGGCACAGGTGCCGGTGGCGCCACCCCGGGCGGCGGGAATCCACAGGACACCCCCAACGGCCAGGCGACACCGGCGGCCCCGGCCGCGCCGGCCGCTCCCGGGGCGCAGGGCGGGGCGAACGCCCCGGCGGCTCCGGGGGCCGCAGGCTACCCGGGCACCGCGGCCGACACCTCGGCCTTCGCCGCCATCAGCAGCGGCCGCGGCATCGGCCCGGGTGTGCTCGTGATCGCCATCAGCTTCCTCGGGCTGCTGGCCACGCTGTGGATCAGGCCCGCGGGCGGCGGAGGCGGGCACGCGTACCGCCGCCAGTGGAATTGACCACGGAAGGGCAAAGCTTTCGCCCGCCGGGCGCGCGGCGACGCAGGATGGAGGCATGACGATCATTTCCCGCGCCCGTTCCTTCGACAAGGCGGCCGCCCTGTACGCGGCGAACCGCCCCTCCTACCCGGTGGCCCTGCTGGACGCCCTGGAGGAGGTCGCCGGGCGGCCGCTGGCCGGTGCCCGCGTGGCGGACGTCGGCGCGGGGACCGGGATCGCGACGGCCCTGCTGCACGCCCGCGGCGCCCGGGTGGTGGCCGTCGAACCGGGCGACGGCATGGCCGCCCAGTTCCGCCGCTCGCTGCCCGGGGTGCCCGTCGTGCGCGGCGAGGGCGACCGGCTGCCGCTGGCGACCGGCGCCCTGGACTTCGTCACGTACGCGCAGGCCTGGCACTGGACGGACCCGGCGGCCTCGGTGCCGGAGGCGCTGCGGGTGCTCCGTCCCGGCGGCGCCTTCGCGGTGTGGCGCAACGACTTCGACCGCTCGGCACCGTGGCTGGCGGACCAGGAGGCCCGGCTGCGGGCGTACTTCGGGCACGGCGGCGGCGCCCTGGGCGGCGGGGCGAAGGACCGGGTGCCGGAGGGGCCGGAGTTCACCGTGCGCCGGGTGGCCTGGACGCGGCGGGTGCCGCTGGACGTCCACCTCGGGAGCCTCGGCAGCCATTCCGCGTTCCTCGTGCTCGGCGAGCAGCCGGCCCGGGACTTCCTCGCCGCCGAACGGGAGCGGCTGACCGCGCTCTTCCCCGACGGCACGGTCGAGGAGCCCTATGTCGTCACCTTGGCGGTCGCGTTCCGCTGAGCCCGTCCCCGGGTGGCCCCCGCCGCGGGCCGCCGCCGGTTGATCAGGACGACTCCGGCGATCCCGAGCACCCCGCCGGCCAGTTCGGCCCAGTGCGGCGTCTCGCCGAGCCACACGAAGGCGACGGCGATGGCGACCGGCGGGACGAGGTAGAGCGCCGCGGTCGAGACGGCGAGCGTCGTCCGGGCGACCGCGTACCCCCAGAGCACGAAGCCGAGCGCGGAGGGCAGCAGCCCGAGCCAGACGGCCGCCCCGAGGGCGGCGGCGGGCGCGTGGACCGCCGCCGTCACCGTCCCCGGCGCGAGCGGCAGCAGCAGCGCCGTCCCGGCCCACATCGCGTAGCAGGCGACCTCCAGGCCCGTGCGATGGCGCAGCAGCGGCTTCGTGGCCACGTGGTAGATCCCCTGCACGACGGCCGCGGCGAGCACGACGAGGGCCCCCGCGGAGACGCGCGCGCCGCCGTGGGCGAGGGCGATGACGGCGGCGCCCGCGATGGCCACGAGACTGCCGGCGACGATGCGGACGGTCAGCGCCTCACCGAGGCAGGCGGTGGCCAGCAGCACGCTGAACACGGGCGCGAGCGCGACGAGCAGGCTCGCGGTGCCGGCGGGGACGTGGACCTCGCCCCAGTTCAGCAGCACCTGGTAGGCGCTCATGCCGGTCAGCCCGCACAGCACGATGAGCGGCAGGTCGCGCGCCCGCGGCGGCCGCACCCCGGTCAGCGGTGCCACGACCGCCAGTGCCACGGAGGCGACGGCCAGGCGTAGGAACGACAGCCCCGCGACGCCGAGACCGTCCAGCCCGACCCGGATCGCGGGGAAGGCGGACGCCCAGAGCACGACGGTGCCGGCGAGGGCCAGGGTGTGGCGGGCGTTCTTCACGTCCCCACTGTCCCCAGTAGAATGACAAAGATCCAGTTACTCTTTCTATGCGGAACGAGAAGGTGAGCTTCGTGCTCGATGTCCGCCGGCTGGCCCTGCTGCGCGACTTCTCCGTGCACCGCACCATCGCCGCCACCGCCGAGGCCCTGCACCTGACCGGTCCCGCGGTCTCGCAGCAACTGGCCGCGCTGGAGCGCGAGGCGGGCGTCCCCCTCCTGGAGAAGCACGGGCGCACCCTGCGGCTGACCGCCGCGGGCCGGCTGCTGGTGAAGCACGCCGAGGTGGTCCTCGGCGACCTCGCGTCCGCCGAGGCCGCCCTCGACGGCCTGCGCGGCGGGGACCGGGCACCGGTGCGCGTCGCCGCCTTCCCGTCCGCGGCACGCGTCCTGCTGCCGGACGTCTGGGCGCGCCTCGCCGCCGGGGCCGCCGCGGACGGCACGGGACCTGCCGAACTGCGCATCGCCGAGCACGAGCCGGACGCCGCCGTGGGCGCGCTGCGCCGCCGCGAGGCGGACATCGCGGTGGTCCACGCGTACAGCCTGCTGCCCCGCGACGTCCCCGCGGGGTGCGAGCAGCACCGGCTGCTCGACGAGCCGGTGCTGCTGGCCCTGCCGGCGGCCCTCGCGGACCGCCTGCGGCTCGCCGCCGGGGAGAGCGCCGACCTCGCCGGCCTCGCCGCGGAGAACTGGCTGATGCCCGGTCCGGAGACCTCCTGCCACGAGCTGACCCGGCGGGCCTGCGGGGCCGCCGGGTTCGTCCCGCGGCCGGTGGCGCTGGCGAGCGACTTCGCCGTGCTCACCGCCCTCGTCGGCGCCGGGGCGGGGGTCGCGCTCGTGCCGCGCATGGCCCTTCCCGCCGCCCTCGACGGCGTCAGCCTGCACCCGCCGGCCGACCCGGTGACCCGCACCGTCTCCGCCCTGCTCGCCTCCGGCACCTCGCGGCAGCCTGCACTGCGCCGGGTCCTGGAGTGTCTCGTGGCCGCCGCCGGGGCAGCCGCCTAGCGTGGAGCGCAACCCGGCCCACCGAAACGCAGGGAGTACCCGTGAAGAGCGCCCAACTGCTGGTAGACGCCTTCGGCCGGATCCAGGAGGTCGTCCATGAGGCCGTCGACGGCCTGACCCCCGACGAACTGCACGCCCGTCTGGACGACCGCTCCAACTCCATCGCCTGGCTGGTCTGGCACCTCACGCGGATCCAGGACGACCATGTCGCCGACGCCGCCGGCACGGAGCAGCTGTGGACCGCCGACGGCTGGGCCGGCCGCTTCGACCTGGGCCTGCCGCCGTACGACACCGGGTACGGGCACGTCCGCAAGGAGGTCGACGCGGTGCGGGTGGCCTCGGGCGAGCTGCTCACCGGCTACCACGACGCCGTCCACGACCACACCGTCGGCTATCTGCGCACCCTGCACGAGGCCGACTTCGAGCGTGTCGTCGACGAGAGCTGGGACCCGCCCGTGACCCTCGCCGTCCGGCTGGTCAGCGTCGTCTCGGACGACCTCCAGCACGCCGGCCAGGCCGCGTTCGTGCGCGGCCTGGTCGCGCGCCGCACCCGCTGAGCGACCGGGCCGCGGCGGATCAGCCCTTGGTGGCGGCGGTCCGCCCGGACTCGTCGACGGCGCTGAGCGGCGCGGCCAGCGACTCCAGGCTGCGGCGCTCGGCGCGCACGCCGATGGCCGCCTCCACGCACCCGGCGACGATCATCAGCACCGCGCCGATGCAGAAGGCGAGCGTCGTGTCGGACGGCTTCCCGCTGCTGACCAGCCCGTTGAAGAGCAGCGGCCCGGTGATGCCGCCGAGCGCCGTGCCGACCGCGTAGAAGAACGCGATGCACAGCGCCCGGGTCTCCAGCGGGAAGATCTCACTGACCGTCAGATACGCGGCGCTGGCACCGGCCGAGGCGAGGAAGAGCACGGCGGTCCAGCACGCCGTCATCGTGAACGCGCTGAGCATGCCCTGCTGGAACAGCCAGGCGGTGCCCAGCAGCAGGATGCCGGAGCCGATGTAGGTGCCGGAGATCATCGGCTTGCGGCCGACCGAGTCGAAGAGGTGGCCGAGCAGCAGCGGCCCCATGAAGTTGCCGACCGCGATCACGGCGAAGTAGTAGCCGGTCTTGCCGTTGGGGACGTCGAAGAACGTGGTGAGGATGACGGCGTAGCCGAAGGTGACGGAGTTGTAGAGGAAGGCCTGGCCGGCGAAGAGCGCGAGGCCGAGCACCGTGCGCCGGGGGTAGGTGCGGGTCACCGTCCGGGCGATGGTGACGAAGCCGATGTCGCCGCGCGGGGTGATGAGGATGCTGCCCTCGGGCTCCGGGAGGGGCCGCCCGGTCTTCTCGTGGATCTCCCGCTCCACGTCGGCGACCAGGCGTTCGGCCTCCTCGGCCCTGCCGTGGACGAACAGCCAGCGCGGACTCTCCGGGACATGGCGGCGCACGAGCAGGATCACCAGGCCCAGGACCACACCGATGGCGAAGGAGAGGCGCCAGCCGACATCGGTGGCGAACAGCGCGGTGTTCAGCAGGGCGATGGACGCGAAGGCGCCGACCGCCGCGCCGATCCAGAAGCTGCCGTTGATGATCAGGTCCACCCGGCCGCGGACCCGGGCCGGGATCAGTTCGTCGATGGCGGAGTTGATGGCCGCGTACTCGCCGCCGATGCCGAAGCCGGTGAAGAAGCGGCACAGGATGAAGAACCAGGCGGTCCACGAGAACGCCGTGACCGCGGTCGCTGCCAAATAGACGGCCAGGGTGACCATGAACAGCTTCTTGCGGCCGAGCCGGTCGGTGAGGCGGCCGAAGAACAGCGCTCCCAGGCACGCACCCGCCACGTACACCGCCGCCGCGAGGGTGGTCACCTGGGCGGTGGTGATGTCGATGCCGCTGCCGGACTCCGCGAGGCGGCCGGCGATGTTGCCGACGATCGTCACCTCCAGGCCGTCGAGGATCCAGACCGTGCCGAGGCCGATCACGATGCGCCAGTGCCAGCGCGTCCAGGGCAGCCGGTCCAGCCGTGCCGGCACGTCCGTCCGCATTGCTCCCGGTGGATCGGCGTGAGCGGTCGACCCTGCCATGGGGCCACCTCCTGGGCGTTCGGCGTGCGGGGCGGGTTCCGCAGGCGCGCCTTCCCGCAGGTGGGACCGTTCATGCCGGGGTCGGGGCCGGTGCGGGCCCGGACGAGGGGCCCGCCGCCGGTCCGGACGGAACGTCAACCACATTGAGAGGAAAGGGAGTTGACGGGTCGACGACGACGGGATCACCGGGTAACGGTTTTCACGGAAGCCCCGCAGAAACCACCCGGTCTCGCTAATCTCGCCGCTCACGGAAGGCGTCCGTCCGGCAGCCCGGCACCGCCGCCGTCCCCCGGTCCGACAGCGACGGAGCACCCCACGTGACAGCCGCAGAGCCCGACGGCCCCGAAGGCCCCGAAGGCCCCGAAGGCCCCGACGACGAGGACCTGGACGTCTTCCAGCCGCGCCGCCACACCCCCGGCACACACCACCACCCGTTCCCCGGCTTCGACGACGAGGCCTGGACGCGGGCGGCGTCGCGCAGCCGGCTGGGCGTCGCCCTCACCGCACCGGGGCGGGCGGAACCGGCACCCCGGCGCCAGACGCGGGCGCTGCGCCTGGTCACGGGCACCGCGGTGGTCGCGGTGTGCGCCCTGCTCGCGCCGGTGGTGTTCCACCACGCGGCGCCGGCGCCCGGCGAGACGGCCGCCGAGCAGGCCGCGCCCGGCCGGCCGTCGGGCGGCGTCCCGGCCGCGGCGAAGGCGTCGCCGTCGCGCTCCCTCCCGCCCTCCGCCCCGCGGATCCAACCGGTCACCACCCGGCTCCCCGCCGTGACCCCGCCTCCCGCGAGCCGCGGCTCAGAACCCGCGCACAGCACGCCCGCCGCGCCCCGGGCGACACCGAGCCACCACCACCGGGCGGACGGCGCGGACGGCGACGACTCGCGGGCGCCGCGCGGCCACAGCCTGTCCCTGCAGTCCGCCGACCACCCCGACCGCTACTGGAGCGCTCCCGGCGGCACCGTCCGCCTCGACCCCGTCGGCCCGTCGTCCTCCCGTGCGACACGCCGCGCCGCCACCTTCGTGCTCGTCCCCGGCCTGGCCGACGCGCGCTGCGTCTCCTTCGCCACCCCGGACGGCGACTACCTGCGGCACCAGGACTTCCGCCTCCGCGTCGGCCGGCCGGACGGCTCCGCGCTCTTCCGCGAGGACGCCACGTTCTGCGCCCGGCCCGGTGCCTGGCGGGGCACGGTCTCCTTCGCGTCGTACAACTACCCGGACCACCTGCTGCGGCACCGCGACTTCCGCCTGCGCATCGACCCTTACCGGCACGAGGCGGGGTACCGCGCGGACACCTCCTTCCGGATCGCCCCGCCCTGGGCGTAGCGCAGTACGGCAGCGGGCGGGGCGGATTCACCGATTCCCGGCGGGGGCACGGCAGTTCGTTCCTAACGTGGGCGAATCAGCAGGACCGAGGGGGGGAGACAAGGGGTACCCCAGTGCCGAACCCGTCCGCCGGAGGGCCCTCACGGCGCCGCATGATCGAGCCGACGCGGGTCATCCCCGCACGTGAGTCCGCGGCCGCGGGCGATTCCTGGGAGGAGTCCCTCGACCTCTTCCGCCCCGCCGGCGCCGCCCCTCGCCCGGCCGGATCGCAGCGCCCGCGACCGGCGCCCGCGCCGCCTGCGGCTCCCCCCGCCGGCGAGGCCACCCGGCGGCACGCCTCGTCCCGCGCCTTGCGCCTCACCGGTCTGGGCGCCCTCGTCGCGGGCGCCGGCGCGGCCGGCTTCGGGCTCGCGCTCGCGCTGTCCTCCCCCGGCGCCACCCTCACACCGGCGGCCCCCGCCCCGCCCGTCACCACGGCGCCGCCCGCCGCGGGAACCGCCTCCGGCGTGCTCCGGGAGGGCGACAGCGGCCCCGCCGTCAGCGAACTCCAGGCCCGCCTGCTGCGCATTCCCGACGTCTACACCGGCGGACCGGTGGACGGCCGCTTCGACCGGCGGCTCACGGCGGCCGTCGCCCGCTTCCAGGTCTGGTACGGCATCCGCGGCGACGAGAGCGGCGAGTACGGCGACGCCACCCGCCGCGACCTGGAGTCCCGCACCCCGAGCTGACCCGTCCGGCGCCACCGCACACTCACCAGGGCGGGGAAACCCGCCCTTGCGCCTGTACGCGCCACACCCCTCACCCCCGACCGCCCCGAAGCGGCTGCCGGGCCACCCACGTCCCGCCGACCGGCCTGGCCCCACCCCGCCCCGAAGCCGCCGCCAGGCCACCCACCGCCTCGCCAAGGGCAGCGGCCACAACCGGCCACGGCAACCCGCCCTTGCGCCACCGCGCCTCAGCACGCAGCACACCGACCACCCCCGAGCGGCTGCCGGGCCACCCGGCCAGACGCCCACCGAGACCGGGGACCACACCCGCCACACCCCGAAGCTGCCGCCGGGCCAACCCCACCGCCTCGCCAAGGGCAGCGGCCACGACCGGGCACGGCACTCACGCTCGCGCCGCCACTTCCCGGCACGCACCCCACCCAGGCACGGGCACAAGTTGCGTCGCGCCAACCGCCCGACGCCACCCCGCCCTGAAGCGCCCGCCGGGCCACCCGGCCGCACGCCGGCCGAAGGCCGCAAGCTCACGCCCGGCCCCGCGCCACCGCGACCCACCACGCGCCGAAGCGACGCCTCGGCAACGGCCCCGGAGCGGCTGCCGGGCCACCCGGCCAGATCCTCGCCGCGACCGGGGACCACATCCACCACGGGCGTGAGCGACGCCGCGCCGACCGGCCCGGCGCCACCCCGCCCCACAGGCGGGCGGGCCACCTGAGCGGACGCCTCAAGGCCCGTGACCGCGGTGCGGTGGCCCGGCGTCAGCGGGCGTCCTACCGTTTGACGATGGGAGTGGCGCGCCGGAGCGGACTGGAGTGGCTGCGGGCCCGCGATCCGGGTCTCGCGGCGGTGCGGCGCTCGGCGCGGGTGACCGTGGTGGCCTGCACGGGCTTCTACGCCGCGCGGTACGGCCTGGGCGACCGGACAGTGGCCATCTACGCCCTGTTCGGCGCTGTCGCGGCCGGCGGGCTGTCCTCCGTGCCCGGATCGCCGCGCGAGCGGGCCCGCACGCTGATGGCCGCACTGCCGGTCGGTATGGCCCTGGTGACGCTGGGCACGGTGCTGGCGGCGCACGCCTGGACGGCGGCCCTGGGGATGCTGGTCGTGGGCTTCCTCGTCACGTTCAGCGGGGTCGGCGGGCCGAAGCTGGTGGGCCTCGCCAACGGGCTGCAGTTGTTCTACATCCTCCCCTGTTTCCCTCCGTACGCGCCGTCGACGCTGGGACACCGGCTGGCAGGCCTGGTCGCCGGGGTCGTGCTGATCGGCCTCGCCGAGTGCTTCCTGTGGCCGGCGCCGTGTCCCGCCCGGTACGAGCAGCGGGTCGCGCGGGCGGCGCGGACGGCGGCCGAGACGCTGTACGGGCTGGCGGCGGACCCGCCCCGGCGGGGTGATCCGGATGCGCTGCTGAAGGCCTCGCAGGAGTTGCGGATGAGCCATGTGCCGACGGACGAGCGTCCGGCGTCGGCGTCCGCACGGGACCGGGCGCTGTCCGAGGCGGCCTCGCAGATGCGGCATCTGCTGGCGCAGACATGGCAGCTGACGGAGTCGGCCGGTGAGGGCGCGGCCCCGCCGGAACCGGCCGCCATGGGGCTGCTGCTGACCTCGGCCGCGGCCTGCGAGGACGTGGACCGGGCGCTGACCGGCCGGGCCCCGCCGCCCATGCAGGCCGTCTGCGGTGCCGCCGCGAGCGCCTTCGAGTCGCACCGCGTGCGGCCGCGCGGGACGGGCACGGACTCCGCCACGATGGTGCGCAACGGCGCGATCGCCCTGGACATCACGCACACGGCCGACTTCGTCGTCACGGCGGTCCGGATCGTGCTCGGGGCGCGTGTGCCGGCGGACGGTACGCCGCTGCCGGCCCGTCCCGGGGCCTTCTGGTACGCCGGGCGCCCCACGGCGGAGCTGTACTACCACCGGCTGCGCGCCCATCTGACGCCGCGGTCGGTGTACTTCCAGAACGCGGTGCGGATCGCCGTGGCGCTCGCGGCGGTCCGGCTGGTCGTCGGCGCGCTCGGTCTGGAGCACGGCTTCTGGGCCCTGCTGACCACGCTCACGGTGATGCGCACCAGCGCCGTCGGCACCCGCACCGCGCTGATGCCGGCGCTGCGCGGAACGCTCGCGGGCGCCGTGGTCGCGGCGCTGATCCTGTACTTCGCCGCGGGGACGCCGCTGGTGTTCGCCGCGCTGCTGCCGCCGTGCATGCTGCTGGCCTTCGCCTCGGGCAAGGTGCTCGGTCCCGGCTGGGGCCAGGCGTTCTTCACGCTGACCGTGGCCGCCGCGTTCACCCAGATCGCCCCGAGCGGGCCGGAACTGGCCGCCGCCCGCTTCCTGGACGTGCTGACCGGGGCCGTGACGGGGGCCGTCGTCGGCCTGCTCGCCTGGCCGCACGGCGGCACCGGCGAACTGCGGCGCGCCTGCGCCCGCGTTCTGGACCAGGGCACCCGCGCGGTCGCCGACATCACCGAGAGGATCACCGAGGGGGCACGGGCCACCGACGCCCTGCCGAGGGCCCGGCTGGCGCAGCTGATCGTCGAGGCGACCTACGCCCAGTACGCCACCGAGCGGCACGACGCCCGGCACGCGGCGTCGGGGGACACCGACTTCCAGGTGATCATGCTGGCGGGCAACCGCGTCATCACCATGGGGCAGGTCCTGCTGGACAACTGCCCGCCGGGCGCGCTGTCCGCCTGGCCGCTGAGCGCCGCGCATCTGCGCGACGCCGCGCACCGCCTGCGGGGCCTGGCG
Organism: Streptomyces sp. NPDC088733; assembly: GCF_044751185.1. Lineage (NCBI taxonomy): Bacteria > Bacillati > Actinomycetota > Actinomycetes > Kitasatosporales > Streptomycetaceae > Streptomyces > Streptomyces sp. NPDC088733. The sequence continues at coordinate 72,843 of NZ_JBIVLH010000008.1, read as the reverse complement.
CTGCCGTTCAGCTACGACCTGATCCTGGGCCGCGAGCGCGCCTTCCCCGAGAACCCGCACCCGGACGACGCGCCGACGGACCGCACGGTCATCCACGACGTCTGCACCGCCTCGGCGGGCGGGGCCCCCGATCCGCTGCTCTACTACGCGGTCGACGCCGCGATCTGGCTGGCGAGTCTCCAGGCCGCGATCGCCGCGGCCCGCCCGGCGTCGCGGGAGCCGGCGACGGCCGGCCCGGACTGAGCCGCGTCGTCAGGGCGTGCCGTCGTCCGCCGGGAGTTCGGCGAGCAGGTCCGGGTTGACGACGGCGAGGATCGCCGCGATGTCGCCGCGCGCGGCGGCCGGCCACAGGACGGCGCGGGCGGCCCGGTACTTGGCGGCGAGCCGTTCGCGTGCGGCCGGGTCGAGGCGGGCGGCGCGGTCGGCCCGGCTGTTGTGGGCGTTGTCGGCGATCTTGACCAGGGTGGCGTCCCGGTCGGCGGCGATGCGCCGCAGCTTGTCCGCGTAGGCGACGCCGGGCTGGTTGGTGACCTGCTCGACGACGGCGACGACGCGGTCCGGAACCCCCGCGGCGCGCAGCCGCTCAGCGGTCCAGGGCGTGTCCTCGACGATGTCGTGGAGCAGCCCGGCCATCTGCAGTTCGGGCCCGAAGGGCGCGAGCCCCGCGGCGACGGCGCGCACGTGCTCGACGTACGGCACGCCGATGCGGTCGGTCTGGCCCTCGTGCGCGCTGCTCACCAGCGCGTCGGCGTCGGCGACGCTGTTCACCATCACGGCACCCCATCCTCGGGGGCGCCGCCCGGTCCGTCCAGCGGTTCGGGCGGCGCGGCTAGAGCAGCCCCTCCGCGACCGGTCCGAGGGACAGCGCCGGCAGGAAGTTGAGCAGCGCGAGGACGAGCGCGGCCCCCGTGGCCAGGACGACGAAGTTGACGCCGTACGGCCGCAGGGTGCCGACCGTGACCACGCCGGGGCGCTGCCGGGCCAGGCGCCCGGCGAGGGCGAGCACGAAGACGATCGGCACGTAGCGGCCGAGGAGCATCGCGGCCACCATGAGCAGGTTGTGGAAGTCGGTGGCCCCGTTGAACCCGGCCATCGCGCTGCCGTTGCTCGCCGCGTTGCTGGTGTAGGCGTAGATCAGTTCGCTGAGACCGTGCGGACCCGTGTTGCCCATGGACGAGCGGCCCTCGGGCAGGGCGACCGCGATCGCGGAGCACACCAGGACCGTGGTCGGGGCGACGAGGGCGTAGAGCACCACGTGCCGCATCTCGCCGAAGCCGATCCGCTTGCGCAGGTACTCGGGCGTGCGGCCGACCATCAGCCCGCCGATGAAGACGGCGACCATGACCGCCATGAGCAGGCCGTACAGCCCGCTGCCGGTGCCGCCGGGCGCGATCTCGCCGAGCATCATGCCCGCGAGGAGCACGCCTCCGCCGAGGCTGGAGAAGCTGTCGTACGAGGCGTTGGCGGCGCCGTCGGCGGAGGCGGTGGCCGAGACGCCGAACAGGGTGCTCGCGGGGACGCCGAAACGGGTCTCGGTGCCCTCGGTCTGGCCGCCGACGGCCGCCGTGACGGTGCCGGTGTGCAGGTTCTGCACCAGGTTGCCGGCGACGAGCAGCAGGCAGAACAGGATGCCCACGACCGTCAGCAGGGTCCAGCTCTGGCGGAGGCTGCCGACCATGCGGCCGTAGGTGCGGACGAGCGCGGTCGGGATCAGCAGCATCAGCACGATCTCGACGGTGTTGGTCCAGGCGGAGGGGTTCTCCAGGGGGTGGGCGCTGTTGGCGTTGAAGAAGCCGCCGCCGTCGCCCGACATGAGCTTGAGGGGCTCCCAGGAGCCGACCGGGCCCGCCAGCTGGTCGACGCCGGAGAGGTGCTGCGGCACGCCGGCCGCCATGAGCAGCAGTCCGAAAACAACGGAGAGCGGCAGGAAGACGCGCAGCACCGAACGGATCAGGTCGACCCAGAAGTTGCCGAGTTCGTCGGTACCGCGCCGGACCAGGCCGCGGACCAGCGCGAGGGCCGCGCAGATGCCGACGGCGCCGGACGCGAAGGCCTGGGTGCCCAGGCCCGCCATCACCGCGAGGTGGCCGGTGGTGGACTCGCCCGCGTAGTTCTGCCAGCTGGTGTTGGTGGTGAAGCTGACCGCGGTGTGCAGCGCGAGCGGCCAGGGCATGCCGTCGCGGCCGAGCGACCACGGCAGGCGGTCCTGGAAGGTGAACAGCGCGAAGAGGGCGGCGATGCTCGCGGCGCTGAACGCCAGGAGCGCGAAGAGGTAGTGCCGCCAGTTCTGTTCGCGGTCGGGGTCGATGCCGCAGACGCGGTACAGCAGCCGTTCGGGCGCGAGGTGCCGTCCGCCGTCGAGAGCGCGGGCGACATAGTCGCCGAGCGGTACGTGCAGGCCGACGACGACGGCGATGACGAGGGTGGCCTGGAGCCAGCCGAAGACGGTCATGCTCAGGCTCCCTGGAGCGGACGGGCGCGGTCCAGCGCGCTGTTGAGGCCGGCGACGTCGACGGCCGGCTCGCCGAACACACCGAGTGCGCGGCCGGTGGTGCAGCGGGCGACGAGTGCGCGCACGGTGCTCTCGGGCAGGCCGCGCTCGCGGGCGACCCGGGGGGTCTGGAGGCGCGCGTAGGCGGGGCTGATGTCCGGGTCGAGGCCGCTCCCGCTCGCGGTGACGGCGTCCGCGGGCACCACGGGGTGCGCGGGGGCGCCGCCGCGCACGGGGACGACGACGGCCTTCGCGTAGTCGGCGCCCGCCGCGGCGCACGCCACGGCCACGCCCTCGTACGAGGCGGTGAACGGCCGCGCGGGGCACGGCTGGTTGAGGCTGATCACGCGCTGGACGTCACCGATGGTGCCGTCCGCGCGGAAGACGCCGAGCACGGCGCCGACGCCGTCGGCGGTGCAGTAGGGGCGGGAGCCGTCGACGCCTTCCAGCTCGCCGACCGCCTTGCTGCGCGCGCAGACCTGGGTGAGCAGGCTGGGCTTGTCCGGAGTGTCGACGACGCTCTCGGGGCCGAGGTTGCCGGCCGCCGAGGCGGCCGGGTCGTAGCCGGCACCGGCGTTGGAGGGCCGGGACTGGAAGTAGCCGGGCAGCGGGCGGCCCTTGGTGTCGGTCCAGGACCTGCCGAGGGCGGTGCCGGGGGACGTGTGGCGGAGCCCCGGCAGTTGTCCGAGCGCGGTCATACCCAGCGGGTAGGCAAGGCCGACGAGCACGGTGAGCGCCACGACGACCCGTACGGCGGCCAGATGGTGGGCCGCCCAGTGCGGGAGGCGGGGATGGGGAGGCATGGTCAGATCCCGGGGACGAACTGGACGAGGACGAGGTCGATCAACTTGATCGCGAGGAAGGGGACGACGACGCCGCCGAGGCCGTACACCCACAGGTTGCGGGTGAGCAGGGCGGACGCCGAGGACGGCCGGTAGCGCACGCCCCGCAGGGCGAGCGGGATCAGCGCGACGATCACGACGGCGTTGAAGACGACGGCGGACAGGATCGCGGAGCCCGGCGAGTGCAGCCGCATGATGTTGACGGCGTCGAGCGCGGGGTAGACCCCGACGAAGATGGCGGGGAGGATCGCGAAGTACTTGGCGATGTCGTTGGCGATCGAGAAGGCCGTCAGCGCCCCGCGGGTGATCAGGAGTTGCTTGCCGATCTCGACGATCTCCACGATCTTCGTGGGGTCGGAGTCGAGGTCGACCATGTTCCCGGCCTCCTTGGCGGCCGAGGTGCCGGTGTTCATGGCCACGCCGACATCGGCCTGCGCCAGCGCCGGGGCGTCGTTCGTCCCGTCACCGGTCATCGCGACCAGGTTGCCGCCCGCCTGCTCCCGCTTGATCAGGGCGAGTTTGTCCTCGGGGGTGGCCTCGGCGAGGAAGTCGTCGACGCCCGCCTCCTCGGCGATCGTGCGGGCGGTCACCGGGTTGTCGCCGGTGATCATGACGGTGCGGATGCCCATGCGCCGCATCTCGTCGAAGCGTTCGCGCAGTCCGGGCTTGACGACGTCCTTGAGGTGGATGACGCCGAGCACCCGGGCCGGGCCGTCGGACGTGCGCTCGGCCACGGCCAGCGGGGTGCCGCCGGAGGACGACACCTGCTCGACGTAGACGTCCAGGCCGGCCGGCACCGTGCCGCCGTTCTCGCGGACCCAGCCGGCGATCGCGGACGCGGCGCCCTTGCGCAACTGCCGCCCGCCCCCGGGCAGGTCCACCCCGGACATGCGGGTGACGGCGCTGAAGGGCACCCACGCGGCCTCGGGCAGCTCGAGTTCGTCGGCGCGGTGGTGGCTCAGCTCGAAGTGCTCGCGGGCGTGGGCGACGATCGACCGGCCCTCGGGGGTCTCGTCGGCGAGGCTGGACAGCAGGGCGGCCTGCGCGAGTCGCTCCGGCTCGACGCCGCCGATCGACAGGAACCCGCCGGCCCGCCGGTTGCCGTAGGTAATGGTGCCGGTCTTGTCGAGCAGCAGGGTGTTGACGTCGCCCGCCGCTTCCACGGCGCGGCCCGACGAGGCGAGGACGTTGCGCTGCACGAGCCGGTCCATGCCCGCGATGCCGATCGCCGAGAGCAGGGCCCCGATGGTGGTCGGGATGAGGCAGACCAGCAGGGAGACCAGGACGATGCCGGTGACGCCGTCGGCGGTCAGCGCGGTGCTGTCGGGGGCGGCGCCCGTGATGCCCTTGGAGAAGATCGCCATGGGCTGGAGGGTGACGACGGCGATCAGGAAGACGAAGGTCAGCATGACCAGGAGCAGGTTCAGGGCCAGCTCGTTGGGGGTCTTCTGCCGGTTGGCGCCCTCGACGAGGGCGATCATCCGGTCCAGGAAGCCGGCGCCGGGATCCTGGGTGATGCGGACGACGATGCGGTCCGAGAGCACCTTGGTCCCGGCCGTGACGGCGCAGCGGTCGCCGCCGGACTCGCGGATGACGGGCGCGGACTCCCCCGTGATGGCGGACTCGTCGACACTGGCGACACCCTCGACGACGTCGCCGTCACCGGGTATCAGCTCGCCGGCCTCCACGACCACCATGTCACCGCGGCGCAGCGCGATCGCGGGGACGGTCCGCTCCCCCTTCTCCGTCAGCCGCCGGGCGGTGGTCTGCCGGCGGGTCCGGCGCAGCGAGTCCGCCTGCGCCTTGCCGCGGCTCTCGGCCACGGCCTCGGCGAGGTTGCCGAAGACGACGGTGAGCCAGAGCCACGCGGTGATCAGCCACGCGAACAGCGAGGAGTGGGCGATCGCGAGCCCGGTGGTCAGCGCCGCGCCGATCTCGGTGACGAACATGACCGGATTGCGGAAGAGCGTGACGGGGTTGAGCTTGCGCAGCGCCTCCGGCAGGGCGAGCCACAGCTGCCGGGGATCGAGCAGGCCCCCGCCGACACGGCGGTTCCGGCCGGGACCGGGTGTTTCGGCCTCGCCCTCCGGGGCCGGTGCGGCGAGGGTGGGGGCTGTGGTCATCTGAGGTGCTCCGGGAAACTGTGCGGTGGTGCGGAAAGGGTCGGGCACCTCCGGGCAGGGCAACGCGGGGACGGCACCTGCCCGGAGGGCGTAGGAGGGGCCCCTTGCGGGGCGGGCTGCGGACTCGTCAGCGGATCCACAGACACAGGGCGTCGACCAGGGCGAACGCACCGGTCACCCGCAGGACGCCCATCAGCTGGGAGCCGAACCGGTCGGACGACGCGTCGGGGTCGTCCTTGACGGCGGGGGCCGCGAACTGGGGGTCCACCGTGAGGGCGGTGACACCGAGCGGCCGGGCGAGCGAGCGCAGCGCGGGTTCCGACAGGCTGATCCATTCCTGTTCCGCGCCGAGGGTCGCGGAGAGGCGTTCCGGCGTGGTGAAGGCGACCGCTGTGCGATCGCCCAGCGGGGTGCGGAACATCCGCGTCACGCAGCCGGCGGGTCCCGGCCGGACGGGGACGCAGAGCATCCCGCGGTCTCCGGCCGGGTCGGGTTCGCAAGGCTCGGGGTCGTCCTCGGACGCGGGTTCGGTCATGGATTCCTCCAAGAGGGAAGACTGGGCCCCGGTCCGGGCACGTCGGGCCGGGGCGCAGCAGGACGCTAATCCCTGGCGCCGGGGGGCGGCGGCCCTCCCTGACGGGACGTTGACGGCGCGCGTCGATTTGTTGACGCCGCGGTCGCGGACGGGTCAGGGCTCCGTCAGGCCCGGGGGCGGCGGCGTCAGGATCGCGACAAGGACCGTTGCCCGCTCGCGGCACGGCGTTTGCATGGAGTCATGCGTGAGTCCCGCGAAGACCGTGTCGTCGTCGGTGTCAGCGGATCCCTGGGCAGCCTGGCGGCTCTCCACAGGGCCGTCGAGGAGGCACGCCGCCGGTCGGCGGCGCTGACGGTGGTGATCGCCTGGGAGACCGTCGGTGTCGACCTCGGTTCCGGCCGGCCGCCGTCGCCGCCCCTGCTCGACCGCTGGCACTCCCTCGCGCGGCGGCAGTTGTTCGCCGCCTTGGACACCGCCTTCGGCGGCAGCATCCCCCTGGACCCGCAGCTGCGCCCGGTCATCGCGCTGGGCATGCCCGGCCCCACCCTGGTCAGGGTGGCCGACCAGGAGTCCGACCTGCTGGTGGTGGGCACGGGCTCGCACGGCCTGCTGCGCCGCCTGCTGTCGCCGTCGGTGGCCCGGCACTGCCTGGACCACGCCCGCTGCCCCGTGCTCGCCGTACCGCCGCCGCCCCTGATGTCGGAACTCGTCGAGGCCGAGCGCCGCGGAGGACGCGCACGCCTCGGCCTCGGACGCGGGCCGCACGACTCCTTCATGCCCTGAGCCCGGCCTCCTCCAGGTCCAGGGACCGCTGGACGGCGCGCTGGGTGGCGTCGCTGACCTCACCGGCCTCGTACAGCCGCCGCAGTTCCCCGGTCTGCACGCCGATCAGCGCCCGGCGCAGGTCCCGGTGGGCGGCCACGGCCTCGGCGAAGGCGGCGGCGCGGCCCGACCCCGGGCTCTCGTCCCCCTCGTCGAGTCCGGCCTCCAGATGGCGGCGCAACTGGACCACGGCGGACGCCGGCGCGGCTTCGAGGTCGTGCAGCTGGTCGAGGTAGCGCAGGCCCGCGCGGGACAGCGCGTCGCGGGTCCTGGCCTCCTCGCGGGCGGTGTGCTCCGGTTCGAGGGCGATGCCCGAGCGCCGGACGACCGCGGCGAGGGTGAATCCCTGGACGACGACGGTCAGGACCACCACGCCCGTCGTCAGGGTGAGCACGAGCGAGCGGTGCGGCAGCGGCGCGCCGCCGGCCGTCACCAGGGGCACCGACAGGGCTGCGGCCAGCGGCATGACCCCGCGGGTGCCGGCCCACGAGGTCACCAGCGGCACCCGCCAGGAGACGGGGCCGTCCTTGCGGCGGTGCTGCATGACGGCCGACAGCGGGAAGACCCAGACGAGCCGCAGGAGGACGACCGTGGCAGCCACCGCGAACACGCCCACGACCAGCGGCAGGCCGCGCTCCGACGGATCGAGCTCGCGCACGAGCGTGGGCAGTTGGAGGCCGATGAGCGCGAAGACGGCGTTCTCCAGGAGGAAGACGACGGTGGCGTACACGGCGTGGATCTGCAGCCGTATCGGCGCGTTCGTGATCCGGTGCCCGGTGCTGCCCAGCACCACGCCCGCCAGGACGACCGCGGTGACCCCGGAGGTGTGCAGGTCCTCGGCGAGCACGTAGACGCCGTACGGCGTGACCAGGGAGACGACGGTCTCCAGCACCGGGTCCTCGGTGCGCCGGCGCAGGAGCGTGACGAGTCCGGCGACGGCGGCCCCGACCAGCGCGCCGCCACCGCCCAGTTCGAGGAAGCGGCCCGCGGCCGCGGGCGTCAGCAGCGAGCCCGAGGCGACCGCGGCACCGATGGCGACCTTGAACAGCACCAGGCTCGTGGCGTCGTTGAACAGGCTCTCGGACTGGACCAGCACCTTCACCCGGTTCGGCAGGGACAGCCGGCGCCCGAGGGCCGTCACGGCGACGGGGTCGGTGCTGGCCAGTACGGCGCCCAGCACCAGCGCCATCGGTCCGCCGAGCGGGGTCACGGCCGCCGCGACGGCGGCCACGGCCGCGGCCGAGGTGACCACGAGTCCGAAGGCCAGGACCGTGACCGGGCGCCACACGCGGCGCAGTTCCCGCCAGGAGATCTCCTCGGCGGAGGCGTACAGCAGCGGGGGCAGGACGACGACGCTGATCGCCTCGGGCGCGACGTGCACCGCGGGCACCCACGGCAGCAGGCCGACCAGCAGCCCGGCCACGACGAGGAGGGAGGGAGCCGGGACCCGCCAGTGCCTGGCGCCGGTCGCCACGGTGGTCGCCAGGGCCACGAGCAGGAGGACGGCGGTCAGGACGGTCATGTGAGGGTCCCCAGGGAAAGAGATGGTACGGCTGCTGCGCATGTCTTCGCCGACCAGACTTCCCGGCACTCCACGGGAGAATCTACCCGGTTCCGGCAACGGTCGGGGAGCCGGGGGGAGGCAGGGCGTTAAGAACGCGTCAGGATTGCGCGTCAGCCGTATGGAGCCCGTCAACGGCGGACCCGCTCCGGCGGGCGGGACCCTACTGTTCCGCGGCCCGTCACCGGCTCGCCGCGACGTGCTCCCCCGCCGGCCCCGACTCCCGTCCCGACCTGGGGAATTGATCATCGGGTGGGCCGCCCCGGCCCCCGCGGCGCCGCCCCCGGCACGCCCCGGCCGCGGGGCACGGGAGCGGCCGCGGCGGTGCCCCGCCGCCCTCGCGCGGCCGTGGCGTGCGCCGACGGCCCCGGCCGGGCTGCGTACGCTGACGTGGCCGTCCGCCGACGGCGGATTCTTGACTGTTGTCGACGGGAGTGCAACGTGGCCATGTCCGCTCATCCGAGTCGGCTGCGCGCGTGGATGCTGGAGGGCCTGTCCGACATGGCCCGGCACCAGCAGGGCGGGCAGCCGGTACCCGAGAGCGCCCACCGCGGGCAGCGGTGGTGGCGGGTCATGTGCCTGACGGGTGTGGACTACTTCTCCACCCTGGGCTACCAGCCGGGCATCGCGGCGCTGGCCGCCGGCCTGCTGTCGCCCGTCGCCACGATCGTCCTGGTGGTCGTGACGCTCGCGGGCGCGCTGCCGGTGTACCGGCGGGTCGCGGAAGAGAGTCCGCGCGGTGAGGGCTCGATCGCGATGCTGGAGCGGCTGCTGTCGTTCTGGCAGGGCAAGCTCTTCGTGCTGACGCTGCTGGGCTTCGCGGCCACGGACTTCCTGATCACGATCACGCTGTCGGCGGCCGACGCCTCCACCCACCTGGTGGAGAACCCGCATCTGACCAGCGTGCTGCACGGCCACGAGATGATCATCACGCTGTTCCTGGTGGCCCTGCTCGGCGCGGTGTTCCTCAAGGGCTTCCTGGAAGCGATCGGCGTCGCCGTGGCCCTGGTCGGGCTCTACCTCGCGCTGAACGTGGTGGTGGTCGTCGTCGGGCTGTGGCACGTGGCGACCGCGTCGCACGTCGTCACCGACTGGTCCAGCGCCCTGACCGCGGAGCACGGCAACGTGCTGGCGATGGTCGGCGTGGCCCTGCTGGTCTTCCCCAAGCTGGCGCTCGGCCTGTCCGGCTTCGAGACCGGCGTGGCGGTCATGCCCCACGTGCAGGGCGACGACAGCGACACCGAGGAGAAGCCCGCCGGGCGGATCCGCGGGACGAAGAAACTGCTGACCACGGCCGCGGTCGTCATGAGCTGCTTCCTCATCGCCACCAGCTTCATCACCACGCTCCTCATCCCCGCCAAGGAGTTCGAGTCCGGCGGGCAGGCCAACGGCCGCGCCCTGGCGTACCTGGCGCACGAGTACCTGGGCAATGCCTTCGGCACCGTCTACGACGTCTCCACCATCTGCATCCTGTGGTTCGCCGGCGCCTCGGCCATGGCGGGCCTGCTCAACCTCATGCCGCGCTACCTGCCCCGCTACGGCATGGCCCCGCACTGGGCGCGCGCCGTGCGGCCGATGGTGCTGGTCTTCACGCTGGTGGCGTTCCTGGTCACCTGGATCTTCGACGCGGACGTCGACGCCCAGGGCGGCGCGTACGCGACCGGTGTGCTGGTGCTGATCAGCTCCGCGGCGATCGCGGTGACCATCGCGGCCCGCAAGGCCCACCAGCGCGGCTGGACCATCGGCTTCGCCGTGATCTCGGCCATCTTCCTCTACACCACCGTCGTCAACGTCATCGAGCGCCCGGACGGTGTGAAGATCGGTGCCTGCTTCATCGCCGGCATCATCCTCATCTCCCTGCTGTCGAGGCTGGCCCGCGCCTTCGAACTCCGCGTCACCAGCGTGACGCTGGACGACATGGCCCAGCGCTTCGTCCGCGACATGTCGCACCGCAGGATCCGCTTCATCGCCAACGAGCCGGACCGCCGGGACATGGCGGAGTACCGCGCCAAGATCCAGCAGATCCGCGCCGACAACGACATCCCGGCGGAGGACGACTTCGTCTTCGTCGAGGTCACGGTCTCCGACCCGTCGGAGTTCGAGTCCGGCCTCACCGTGCGCGGCGACGTGCTGCACGGCCGCTACCGGGTGCTCACGCTGGAGTCCTCGTCCATCCCCAACGCGCTGGCCGCCCTGCTCCTGCACGTGCGGGACGCCAGCGGGCAGCGTCCGCACATCTACTTCGAGTGGACCGAGGGCACTCCCTTCGCGAACTTCCTGCGCTTCTTCCTCTTCGGGCAGGGCGAGGTGGCCCCGGTCACCCGCGAGGTGCTGCGCGAGGCGGAACCGGACCGGACCCGCCGCCCGCGCGTGCACGTCGGCTGATCCGCCGGCCGTCAAGGCCGCGCCAGGATCGCGCGGCGGGCCGTCAGGGGCGCGTCAGCCGCCGGCCGTGCGGAAGGGGCCGCTCCTACGGTCGGCGGCATGACACGGACCGCCTCCGGCCACACCGACCGCCGCTGGGCCGGGCACGCCCGGTTCGCGGCGCTCTGCGCGCTCGGCTTCCTCGCGCTCGCCCTGGCCCTCGACGCGGCCGCGGGCACCCTCGGCGCGGCCCGCGCCGGGCTCTGGGCGGTTTTGGCGGTCCTGGTGCTGGCGGTGCTGGTGCCGCCGCGCGTGACGGCGGGCGACGGCTGGCTCTCCGTGCGCCGCTCGCTGCGCACCCGCACGGTCCGCACCGATGCCCTGGTGGCGGTACGGCAGCACCAGGGGCCCGCGGCGCACCTGCTGCTGTACGACGCCTCGGGCCGCTGTGTGGAGGTCGATCCGCGGACGCTGGCCGCCGACCCCCTGCTGTGGCACCTGCTGGAGGCCGGCGCCCACCGCTCCCGCGACCGCGGCGTGCTGCGGCACGGTTCCCGGGTGCTGGCGCACCTCGGCGACGGCGTCGACGGGCCCGCGGCCCGGGCGGTGTTCCGCGTGTCGGGGCTGGTCTGACGGACCGCTCGCGAGCTCAGCCGAGGCCCGGCACGAACTGGACGACGGCCATGTCGATGAGCTTGATGCCGAGGAACGGCAGCACGAGCCCGCCCAGTCCGTACACCAGCAGGTTGCGCCGCAGCAGTTCGGCCGCCGACGACGGCGTGTAGCGGACTCCGCGCAGGGCCAGCGGGATCAGCGCCACGATGATGAGGGCGTTGAAGACGATCGCCGAGGTGATCGCCGACGTGGGGCTGTGCAGGCGCATGATGTTCAGTGCCCCGAGCCCCGGATGGGCGCCGGCGAACATCGCGGGGATGATCGCGAAGTACTTCGCCACGTCGTTGACGATGGAGAACGTCGTCAGCGCGCCGCGGGTGATCAGCAGCTGCTTCCCGACCTCCACGATCTCGATCAGCTTCGTCGGGTTGGAGTCCAGGTCCACCATGTTCCCGGCCTCCTTGGCAGCCGAGGTACCGGTGTTCATCGCCACGCCGACGTCCGCCTGGGCCAGCGCCGGCGCGTCGTTGGTGCCGTCACCGGTCATCGCAACCAGGTTGCCGGCGGCCTGCTCCCGCCTGATCAGGGCGAGTTTGTCCTCGGGGGTGGCCTCGGCGAGGAAGTCGTCGACCCCGGCCTCGTCCGCGATCGCGCGGGCGGTCAGCGGGTTGTCACCGGTGACCATCACCGTGCGGATGCCCATCCGCCGCAGTTCGGCGAAGCGTTCGCGGATGCCGTTCTTCACCACGTCCTTGAGGTGGATCACCCCGAGGACCTGGGCCTGGTCCCCGTCGTCGAGGGCGACCAGGAGCGGGGTGCCGCCCGAGGCGCCGATGCGGTCCACGATCGGATCCACCTCCGCGGGCACCAGACCACCGCGGGCGGTGACCCACGCCGCCACGGTCGCCGCGGCGCCCTTGCGCACGGCGACTCCGGCACCGTCCTCCCAGCGCAGGTCGACCCCGCTCATCCGGCTGCGGGCGGAGAACGGCACGAAGCGGGTCTGCCCCAGCTCGCCCGGGGCGGGGGCGCGCAGCCCGTAGCGCTCCTTGGCCAGGACGACGACCGAGCGGCCTTCCGGGGTCTCGTCGGCGAGGCTGGACACCTGGGCGGCCTGCGCGAGTTGCAGGTCGTCGACCCCGGGCAGCGGGACGAAGGCGGTGGCCCGGCGGTTGCCGAAGGTGATGGTGCCGGTCTTGTCCAGCAGCAGGGTCGACACGTCGCCCGCCGCCTCGACGGCGCGCCCGGACATCGCCAGCACATTGCGCTGCACGAGCCGGTCCATGCCCGCGATGCCGATCGCCGACAGCAGCGCCCCGATCGTGGTGGGGATCAGCGTGACCAGCAGCGCCACCAGGACGACCGTGTCCTGGGCGGCGCCGGCGTAGGCGGCCATCGGCTCCAGGGAGACGACGACGAGGACGAAGACGACCGTCAGCGACGCCAGCAGGATGTTCAGGGCGATCTCGTTGGGCGTCTTCTGCCGGGAGGCGCCCTCGACCAGGGCGATCATCCGGTCCAGGAAGGTCCTGCCGGGGCGCGAGGTGATACGGACGACGATGCGGTCCGACAGCACCTTCGTCCCGCCGGTCACCCCGGAGCGGTCGCCGCCCGCCTCACGGACGACCGGGGCCGACTCCCCCGTGATCGCCGACTCGTCGACGGCCGCGATGCCCTCCACCACCTCCCCGTCACCGGGGATGGTCTGCCCGGCCTCCACGGCCACCACGTCGAACCGCCGCAGCTCGCCGGCCGGGACCGCCTCTTCGGTGAACTCCCTTCCGTACGGCCGCCAGCCGCGCAACCGCCGGGCCACGGTGCCGGTCCGGGCCCGGCGCAGGCTCTCGGCCTGGGCCTTGCCGCGGCCCTCCGCCACGGCCTCGGCGAGGTTGGCGAAGACGACCGTCAGCCACAGCCAGCCGGTGATCACCCAGGCGAAGACGCTCGGGTGCAGCAGTGCCGACAGGGTCGTGAGCGCCGCGCCGGCCTCGACGACGAAGAGCACCGGTTTGCGGACCATGCCGCGCGGGTGGAGCTTGCGCACCGCCTCCGGGAAGGCCGTCCACAGCTGCCGGGGGTCGAGCAGTCCCGCCGCCACCTTGCGGCGTCTGCCGGACCTCCTGCCGGGGCGTGGCGGCTGAGGGGCGGTGCGGTCTGTCCCGGGGGCGTGGGCGGGGGCCGGCGGCTGCATGGACGAGGGCCTTCCGAAGGTGCGGGAGTTGGGGGGGGTACGCACGCCAGCAGATCGCGACCGCGGGGCCCGGCGGACGTCCCTGACAGGACCTTTGCGCCCGCGGCTCGGCTTTATGACGGCGCCTTGACGGCACCTCAGGCCGCGCCGTCAGGACCGTGTCAGGAACGGGCGGCGGATCTTGCCTGCCACGGCGGCGGGCGGTGGGATGAAGGGGTGAACAGCGGTCGGCGCCATGACGACCGGCCACCCCATCGGGTGCCGCCGGTTCCGCGCGCTGTTCTCCTGCCGGCTCCCTGACGAGCCGGTGTCCCGCGGCCATGCCTGACGGCCGCATTCCTTCGCGTACGGCGCGCGCCCCCACGACCCGTGGCCAGGGCGCGCGCCGACGCGTCGTTCCCCGGAGGGATCCCACCCATGTCCGTATCCGCCCTGTCCGCCGTCCCCCCGAGGACCGCCCTGGTCACGGGGGCGACCTCAGGCATCGGGTGGGAGACCGCCCGCCTGCTCGCCGAACGGGGGCGCACGGTCATCGTCCACGGCCCCGACACCGAGTCCGCCCACCACGCCGTGGAGCGCCTGGTGGCGGCCGGCGCCGACCGGGCCCGACTGCGCCTGGCCGTCGCGGACTTCCGCCGGCTGACGCAGGTCAGGGCGTTGGCCTCCGAACTGTCGGCCACCCATCCCGTCCTGGACGTCCTGGTCAACAACGCGGCGGTCGCGGCCCCCGAGGAGCACACGGTCACCGAGGACGGCAACGAGGTCTCCTTCCAGGTCAACTTCCTGGCCGCGTACCTGCTCACGCGGGAGCTGCGCGGCCCGCTGACGGCGCGTCCGGGCAGCCGGGTCGTCAACGTCTCCTCCACCACGTACCGGTCGGCCTCCCTCGCCTGGAACGACCTCAACCGGGCCCGCCGCTACTCCCGTTACGCCGCGTACGCGCAGTCCCAGCTGGCCCTCACCGTGTTCGCCGGTGCGGCGGCGCCCGCGGGCTGCACTGTGGTCAGCGTCGACCCGGGCACCTGCTCGACAGCCCTGCTGCCGCTGTACGCGCACGAGGGCGAGCCGCCGGCCGAGGGCGCCGCCCGCGTGGTGCGGCTCTGCGACCCGCGGACCCCGCTGGTCCCCGGTGCCCACTACGACGCGGACGGCCCGTCCACCGCCGGCCACGGGGAACGCACCGCGCGCCGCCTGTGCAAGGCCGCCGACCTGCTCGTCACCGCCTGAAAGCCCGTCACCACCACAAGGAGGAAACCGGTGTCCAAGCGCGCCCGCAAGAAGAGGGCCCGTCGCAAGAAGGGAGCCAACCACGGCAAGAAGGCCAACCAGGGCTGAAACCCCCCGCGGCGGTGCGGACCTCCGGACGATCCGGTGGTCCGCACCGCCGTCGGCATGAGGCACCCGGCAGGTCGTGGAGCGACGCGGCGCGGCCCGCGGCGCGTCAGGCGCCCGGCCCGGCCGGCGATACCCGAACGCCGGAGCGCCCCGGGCCGGCACACCGAAGAGAGGCGAGCATGATCGAGTACACAGGACTCCCGGTCCCCGGGGGCTGGTTCCCGGCGGACGTTCCCGGGCCCGTCGGCCTCGCGGAGCACGTGCGCGCCACCGGGCACGGCCGGTGGTGGGCGGACCGGGCCGTCGCGCCACGGGTGGTCGCCGTGGCCTGTGCCGGCCACGTCCTGCTGGACGGCGACCCGCGCCACACCGATCCGCGGGCCCTGGCCCCGCTGGGTGACAGCTACGTCCTGGCCCGGCCGGGGTTCCTGCCGCTCCTCGGGGCGGCGTTCGACCGTGTCGTGCCCTGGGAGCGCATGATCTGGCTGCGGTCGCACCCGGTGCCGCGCCGCCGCCTTCCCGCTGACGTGGTGGTGCGCCGGCTGACGGCGGCCGACGGCCCGGCGCTGGCCGCACTGGGCCCGGACCCCGCCTGGGTCGCGGCCAGTTGGGGCGGGCCCGCCGCGCTCGCCGGCTCCGGTCACTGCTGGGGCGCCTTCCGCGGCGGCCGTCCGGTCTCGCTCGCCTGCACGTACTTCCTCGGCGCCGCGTACGAGGACATCGCCGTGCTGACACTGCCGGGCCACCGCCGCGAGGGTCTGGCGCTCGCCTGTCTCGCGGGCCTGAGCGCGGACGTGGCCGCCCGCGGGCGCGTTCCCAGCTGGACCTGCTCGCGCGACAACCGGCCGAGCCGGCTGCTGGCCTGGGCGGCGGGCTTCCGGCTGTTCGGGGAGTACGTCCACTTCGCGGTGGGCCGCCCCGCCCGGCACGTCGGCCGGGCGGGGTGACGCCGCCGGCGCGGGCTCAGGGCTCGAAGCGGTAGCCCAGGCCGGGCACGGTGATCAGGTGGCGGGGGCGGGAGGGGTCCGGCTCCAGCTTGTGCCGGAGGGTGGCGAGGTAGACGCGCAGGTAGTTGGTGCGCTTCTCGTTGCCCGGTCCCCAGACCTCGCGCAGCAGCTGACGTCCCGTCACCAGCCGTCCCGGGTTGCGCAGCAGCGGCATGAGCAGCCGCCACTCGGTGGGGGTCAGATGCGGTGCCTCGCCCCGGCCCCGGCGGGGGCCGACGGTGAAGGCCGCGAGGTCCAGGCGGTATCCGCCGACCTCGACCGTCTGCGGCTCCTCCACGGCCGCGGGGCGGCGGAACACCGCCCGCAGCCGGGCGGCGAGTTCGTCCATGGAGAACGGCTTCGTCAGGTAGTCGTCGGCGCCGGCGTCCAGCGCCGGGACCTTGTCGGCGGGGTCGGACCGCCCGGACACCACGATGATCGGCAGCGGGCTCCACGCCCGGACGCCGAGGATGACGTCGATGCCCGCCATGTCCGGCAGTCCGAGGTCGAGGACGATCGCGTCGGGCGGGTTGATCGACACCAGGGTCAGCGCGGTCGCCCCGTCCGGTGCCGTGGTCACGGTGTAGTGGCGGGCGGTGAGGTCGATGTCGAGGGCCTTGCGGAAGCCCGACTCGTCGTCGACGACCAGAACGCGCCTCATGTCAGGGCCTCCTCGTCCCCGAGGGCGGGTTCGGCGGACGCGGCGGCCTCTGCCGCGTCCGCCACCGGCAGGGACAGCACCATGGTCAGTCCACCGCCGGGCGTGTCCTCGGGGGTGAGGGTGCCGCCCATGGCCTCGGTCAGTCCGCGCGAGAGCGCGAGCCCCAGGCCGAGCCCGGTGGTGTTGTCGGTGTCGCCGAGCCGCTGGAAGGGCGCGAAGACCCGTTCCCGGTCGGCAGGCGTGAGCCCGGGCCCGCGGTCGGCGACGCGCAGTTCGACGCGCCCGCCGAGCGCGCTCGCACCGATCAGGATCCTGGTGCCCGCCGGGGCGTGCCGCTGTGCGTTGGTCATCAGATTGGCCACGACGCGCTCCACCAGCGGCGGGTCGGCCAGCGCGAGCGGCGCCTCGTCCAGCCCCTGGGTCACCACCTGCGCGGTGGCGTCGGTGAGGCTGTCCAGGGCCAGCGGCACCACCTCGGCGAACGCGGTCGGCCGCAGCGTCAGCCGGAGCGCACCCGCCTGGAGCCGGCTCATGTCCAGCAGGTTGTCCACGAGGCGGCTGAGCCGGGCCAGCGACTCCTCGGCCGTCGTCAGCAGTTCCTCGCGGTCCTCGGCCGAGAACTCCACCTCGCGGCTGCGCAGCGAGCTGATCGCGGCCCAGGCGCCGGCCAGCGGCGTGCGCAGGTCGTGGCCGACCGCGGCCAGCAGCGCGGTCCGCATGCGGTCCGCCGCCTTGACGGGTTCGACCTCGGCGGCGGCCTCGGCGAGCCGGGCGCGTTCCAGCGCGGAGGCCACGTGGCCCGCGAAGGCGACGAGGACCCGCCGCTCGGAGGCGGCCAGGCGGCGGCCGCGCAGGACGAGGGTGTCCTGCGGGCCGACGGCGACCGCGACGGTGTCGCCCGCCTCGCCGTCCCGTTCCGCGACGACCGCACCGCGGTGGTCGGAGGGCCCGTGGACGAGTTCCGCGGACTCCAGCCCGAAGGCCTCGCGTGTCCGTTGCAGCAGCACCTCCACGGCCTGGTCGCCGCGGAGGATGTTGCCGGCCAGCGAGGAGAGCGTCTCGGCCTCCGCCGTCGCCCCGGCGGCGCGCCGGGACAGCCGCAGGGAGCGGTCCACGATCGCGGCGACGGTGACGGCGACGACCGCGAAGACGGCCAGGGCGAGCACGTTGTTGGTCTCGCCGATGGTGAACCGGCCGATGGGCGGGATGAAGAAGTAGTTGAGCAGCAGCGACGCGGTGACCGACGCCAGCAGCGCGGAGGCCACCCCGCCGATGCACGCGACGCCGACGACGGTGAGCAGGAAGAGCAGGGCCTCGCTGGTGAGGTTGAGGTGCCCGCGGGTGTTCGCGAGCAGGGCGGTCAGCAGCGCCGGCAGCACGAAACCCGCCACCGGCCCTGCGACCTTGCGCACGAAGGGCAGGTCGCTGCTGGGGACGGGCAGCAGGCGGCCGCGGCCCGCGCGTTCGTGGCTGACCATGTGGACGTCGATGTCACCGGAGCGTTCCACGATGGTCTCGCCGACCCCGCGCCCGGTGGCGAAGCGCGCCAGGCGGCCGCGCCGGCTCACCCCGACGACCAGCTGGGTGGCGTTCTCGGCCCGGGCGAACTCCAGCAGGGCGGTGGGGACATGGTCGCCGACGACGGAGTGGAAGCTGCCGCCCAGGCTCTCCACGAGGGCGCGCTGCCGGGTCAGGGCGGCCGGCGAGGCGTCGGCCAAGCCGTCGCTGCGGGCGATGTGGACGGCCAGCAGGTCGCGGGTGCCGCCCGCGCCGGAGGCGCCGCCGCCGTGGGAGCGCTCGGCGATGCGCGCCGCCCGGCGGATCAGCGTCTCGCCCTCGGGGCCGCCGGTGAGCGCCACCACGACGCGTTCGCGGGTCTCCCAGACCCGTCCGATGCCGTGCTCGGTGCGGTACTTCTGGAGGGTCTCGTCGACCCGTCCCGCGACCCACAGCAGGGCCAGTTCGCGCAGCGCGGTGAGGTTGCCGACCCGGAAGTAGTTCGACAGGGCGGCGTCGACCTTCTCCGGGGCGTAGACGTTGCCGTGGGCCATCCGCCGGCGCAGCGCCTCGGCGGGCATGTCCACGAGCTCGATCTCGTCGGCGCGGCGGACGACCTCGTCGGGCAGGGTCTCGCGCTGGGGGACGCCGGTGATCTTCTCGACGACGTCGTTGAGCGATTCCAGGTGCTGGATGTTGACGGCGGTGAGGACGTCGATCCCCGCGTCGAGCAGCACCTCGATGTCCTGCCACCGCTTGGTGTGCGCGCCGCCGGGGATGTTGGTGTGGGCCATCTCGTCGACCAGGGCGACCTGGGGGGCGCGCGCGAGGACGGCGTCGAGGTCCATCTCGGTGAACTCGGCCCCGCGGTAGTGCCGTTCGGCGCGCGGAACGATCTCGAGACCGTCGAGCTTCGCCTCGGTGTGCGGCCGTTTGTGGCACTCGACGTAGCCCACGACGACGTCCGTCCCGCGGGCGGCCCGCCGGCGGCCCTCGTCCAGCATCCGGTAGGTCTTGCCCACTCCGGGTGCGGCTCCGAGGAAGACCTTCAGTTTGCCGGGCCGCCCTTGGCGGGCGCCGGCCGCGGCTGTGACGACTGGCTGCGTCACCGGGAGTCCTTCCTTGCGGGGATGTCACGCCGCCCGGCGCCGCAGGATGCCTGCGACGCCGGGCGGCGTGGTCCGTGCGATACGGCCGGAACGCGACGTCACCCGAGCTGGGCGAGCGCGAGGTTGAGCTCGACCACGTTGACGCGCTCGGCGCCGAGGAAGCCGATGACGCGGCCCTGCACGTGGTCCGCGACCAGCTTGCGCACCTCGGACGCGTCCAGGCCGCGGGCCGTGGCGACACGGTCGGCCTGCTCGTAGGCGTAGGCCGGCGAGATGTGCGGGTCGACACCGGAGCCGGAGGCCGTGATGGCGTCGACCGGGACGTCGCTGGGGGCCACGTCGTCGAACTCGGCCACGGCGGCGCGGCGTTCCTTGATCGTCTTGATCAGGCCCTCGTCATTGGGACCGAGGTTGGACGCGCCGGTGGCGAGCGGGTCGTACCCGCCGGGCCGCGGCTGGAACCACTTCGGGTCCGGCAGGGCGGCCTCGTCGGCGTCGTCCGGGTTCTTCTTCGGGAGGTTGAAGCTCTGGCCGATGAGGCTGGAGCCGACGGTCTTTCCGTCCTGCGTGATCTTGGAGCCGTTGGCCTGGCCGGGGAAGACCGCCTGGGCGACCCCGGTGACGGCCAGCGGGTACACGATGCCCGCGACGACCGTGAACACCAGCAGCATGCGCAGGGCGGCCAGATGGTTCCGGACCACGGCGGGAAGGGAGCTGGACATGTCGATTGCCTTCTTCGGTCAGCTGAGTCCGGGGATGAACTGGATGATCAGGTCGATCACCTTGATGCCGGCGAACGGCAGCACCAGGCCACCCAGACCGTAGATCCAGATGTTGCGGGTCAGCAGTGCGGACGCCGAGGACGGCCGGTAGCGGACTCCGCGCAGCGCGAGCGGGATCAGCACCACGATGATGAGGGCGTTGAAGATGATCGCCGAGACGATCGCCGACTGCGGGCTGTGCAGCTGCATGATGTTGAGCTTGTCCAGGCCCGGGTAGGCGATAGCGAACATCGCGGGGATGATCGCGAAGTACTTCGCCACGTCGTTGGCGATGGAGAACGTCGTCAGCGCGCCGCGGGTGATCAGCAGCTGCTTGCCGATCTCCACGATCTCGATGAGCTTGGTGGGGTTGGAGTCCAGGTCCACCATGTTCCCGGCCTCCTTGGCGGCCGAGGTACCGGTGTTCATGGCCACGCCGACATCGGCCTGGGCCAGCGCCGGGGCGTCGTTGGTGCCGTCACCGGTCATCGCGACGAGCTTGCCGCCCGCCTGCTCCCGCTTGATCAGCGCCATCTTGTCCTCGGGCGTCGCCTCCGCGAGGAAGTCGTCGACACCCGCCTCCTCGGCGATCGCCTTCGCGGTGAGCGGGTTGTCACCCGTGATCATCACCGTGCGGATGCCCATGCGGCGCAGCTCGTCGAACCGCTCCCGCATGCCCTCCTTGACGACGTCCTTCAGGTGGATGACACCCAGGACCCGGGCCGCGCCGCTGTCCTTGACCGCGACGACGAGCGGCGTGCCGCCCGACTGCGAGATGCGGTCGACCTGCGACTGCACCTCCTCGCCGGCCTGGCCGCCGTTGGCGGCGACCCACGCGGTGACCGCGGACGCGGCGCCCTTGCGGATCTGGCGGCCGTCGATGTCGACGCCGGACATGCGGGTCTGGGCGGTGAAGGGCACGAACTCGGCGTGGCCGAGCTCGCCCTCGTGCCGGGCCCGCAGGCCGTACCGCTCCTTCGCCAGGACGACCACGGAGCGGCCCTCGGGCGTCTCGTCGGCCAGCGACGACAGCTGCGCGGCGTCCGCCAGCTCCTCGGCGGTGACAGCGCCGACCGGCAGGAACTCCGCCGCCTGGCGGTTGCCGAGGGTGATGGTGCCGGTCTTGTCCAGCAGCAGGGTGTTGACGTCACCGGCGGCCTCGACGGCACGGCCGGACATGGCCAGCACATTGCGCTGCACCAGTCGGTCCATGCCGGCGATGCCGATCGCCGACAGCAGACCGCCGATGGTCGTCGGGATGAGCGCGACGACGAGGGCCACGAGGATGACGATGCTCTGCTCGGCGCCCGCGTAGATCGCGAACGGCTGCAGGGTGACGACCGCCAGCAGGAAGACGATGGTCAGCGAGGCCAGCAGGATGTTGAGCGCGATCTCGTTGGGCGTCTTCTGCCGGGAGGCGCCCTCGACCAGGGCGATCATCCGGTCGATGAAGGTCTCGCCCGGCTTGGACGTGATGCGGACGACGATGCGGTCGGACAGCACCTTGGTGCCACCGGTGACCGCCGAGCGGTCGCCGCCGGACTCCCGGATGACCGGGGCCGACTCACCGGTGATGGCCGACTCGTCCACCGAGGCGACACCCTCGACGACGTCGCCGTCGCCGGGGATGATCTGCCCGGCCTCGACGACCACGTGGTCGCCGAGCCGCAGCCCCGAAGCGGGCACCTGCTCCTCACGGAGCCCGGTGGCGCCCGGCCGCCAGTCCGCCACACGGCGGGCGACGGTGTCGGTCTTGGTGCGCCGCAGGGTCTCGGCCTGCGCCTTGCCGCGGCCCTCGGCGACGGCCTCGGACAGGTTGGCGAAGACGACGGTCAGCCACAGCCAGACGGTGATGACCCAGGCGAAGATGCTCGGGTCCTTGATCGCCGACAGGGTGGTGAGGACGGCGCCGACCTCGACCACGAACATGACCGGGTTCTTGAACATCACCCGGGGGTCGAGCTTCCGCAGCGCGCCGGGAAGCGAGGTGATCATCTGCTTCGGGTCCAGCATGCCGCCGGAGACGCGGTGCGGATGCTGCGGCCCGGGCGATGCGGCCCCCGGCGCGGCCGGGGGTTCGAGGGTGGTCAGGGACATCAGGACAGACCTTCCGCGAGCGGACCCAGCGCGAGGGCGGGGAAGTAGGTGAGACCGACGACGATGAGGATCACGGCCGTCAGCAGGCCGACGAACTGCGGCCGGTGGGTCGGCAGCGTGCCCGCCGTCGCGGGGACCGGCTGCTGCTGCGCCAGCGATCCCGCCAGTGCCAGGACGAACACGATCGGCAGGAGGCGGCCGAAGAGCATCGCCAGGCCGAGGGCCGTGTTGTACCAGTCGGTGTTGACGGTGATGCCGGCGAACGCCGAGCCGTTGTTGTTGGCGGCGGAGGTGAAGGCGTACAGCACCTCGGAGAAGCCGTGCGCGCCCGAGTTGAGCATGCCCGCCCGCTCACCCGGCAGGGCCATGGCCAGGCCCGCGCCGACCAGCACGATGGCCGGGGTGGTGAGGATGTAGAGGGAGGCGAACTTCATCTCGCGGCCGCCGAGCTTCTTGCCCAGGTACTCCGGCGTGCGGCCGACCATCAGACCGGCGACGAAGACCGCGATGATCGCGAGGATCAGGATGCCGTAGAGGCCGGACCCGGTACCACCGGGCGCGATCTCGCCGAGCATCATGTTGAAGATCGTCATGCCGCCGCCGATGGGCGAGTACGAGTCGTGGAACGAGTTGACGGCGCCGGTGGAGGTGAGCGTGGTCGACACGGCGAACAGGGCCGAGCCCCACACGCCGAAGCGCTGCTCCTTGCCCTCCATCATGCCGCCGGCCAGATGACCGGCCTGGCTGCTGACGCTGTGCAGTTCGTTCACGGTCACGATGGCGACCGACGCGGCCCAGATCGTGGCCATCACGGCGAGGATCGCGTAGCCCTGGCGGTTGTCGCCGACCATGCGGCCGAAGGTGCGCGGCAGCGAGGTGGCGATCACCAGCAGGAGGTAGATCTCCAGCCAGTTGGTGAAGGCGTTCGGGCTCTCGAAGGGGTGGGCGGAGTTGGCGTTGTAGAAACCGCCGCCGTTCGTGCCCAGCTCCTTGATGACCTCCTGCGAGGCGACCGGTCCGCCGGTCAGGCTCTGGTGGTCGCCGGCGATGGTCGCGATCGACTCCACGCCGTGGAAGTTCTGCACCACGCCCGCGGCGACCAGCACGATCGCGAAGACGAACGCGATCGGCACCAGCACGCGGACGGTGATGCGGGTGAGGTCCACCCAGAAGTTGCCGACGCGGTCGGTCTTCTTGCGCGTGAAGCCCCGGATCAGGGCGGCGACGACGGCGATGCCGACGGCCGCGGACACGAAGTTCTGCACCGCGAGGCCGGACATCTGCACCAGGTGGCCCATGGTGGACTCACCCGAGTACGCCTGCCAGTTGGTGTTCGTCACGAAGGAGACGGCCGTGTTGAAGGCGACGCCCGGCGTGACGGCCGGCATGCCGATGTCCAGCAGCAGGTGGTTCTGCAGCCGCATCAGCCCGTAGAGGAAGAAGACGGAGACGGCGGAGAAGGCGAGCACGCTCCGCAGGTACACGGACCACTTCTGGTCGGCGTCCCCGTCCACCCCGCCCAGCCGGTACACGAGACGCTCGACGCGCAGGTGCTTGACCGAGGTCAGGGTGTGGGCGATGTAGTCGCCCAGCGGTCGGTAGGAGAGGGCCAGCGCGCCGACCAGCGCGAGAATCTGGAGCCAGCCCGCGAGGGTGTCGTTCACTAGAACTTCTCCGGGTGGATCAGCGCCAGCACCAGGTACCCGACCAGGGCGACGGCGACGACAAGACCGACGATGTTGTCAACGCTCACAGCCGCTCGACCCCCTTGGCGACGAGGCCGATGACGGCGAAGGCGACGACGGCGATGACGAGGAACGCTAGGTCTGGCATGCGAGAGCACCCCGGGAGACGTGTGGCACAGTGACCGCCCGCCCTCGGGGGCAAGCGGTGCCGGTGAGAACCGGCCTCCCGTAGAGAAGCGCCCCGCGATGCCCCCGACCAGGTTTGTTGGCGCCTTCCATACGGGTGCTCGCGGCGCCTTAACGGTGTTTTTACGCCTCGCCGCCCCGGGGCGGGCGCGTGCGGCGGATGCGTGGCAGGCTCGGGATCCCGGTCGCGGACCGGGCGGGGCGCGGGCTTGAGTCTCCCCCGGCGGGAGACCCCACGATGGCGGACATGGACGACGACACCACCCTCCACACCATCGGCGACCTGGCCCGGCTGACCGGTCTGACGGTCAAGACCATCCGGTACTGGTCGGACGCCGGAGTCGTGCCGCCGACCGACCGCACACCCGCCGGATACCGGCTCTACGACCGTGCCGCGCTGGACCGTCTCGGCCTCGTCCGCACGCTGCGCGACCTCGGCATCGACCTCGCCGCGATCCATCGCATCCTGCGCCGCGAGATCACCGTCGCCGAGGTCGCCGCGGCCCACGCCGAGGCCCTGGAGGTGCAGATCCGCACCCTGCGGATGCGCCAGGCGGTGCTGCGGACGGTCGCGGGGCGCGGGTCCTCACCACAGGAGACCGCACTCATGCATCAGCTCGCCACGCTCTCGGACCGCGAACGCCGCCGCCTCGTCGAGGAGTTCATCGACCACACCGTCGAGGGCATCGACGCCGACCCCGCCTTCGTCGCCATGATGCGCGACGCCGTGCCCGTACTGCCCGAGGACGCCACCGCCGCGCAGGTGGACGCCTGGGTGGAGCTGGCCGGACTGGTGCAGGACCCCGGCTTCCGGGCCGCGATGCGCCGGGCCGTCGCCGACCAGAGCCGCACCGCCGGCGCCGCGGCGGCCCCGCCGGCCGCGGAGGACCTGGCGTCCCTGGCCGCGCTCCTGCGGGAACGCGCGGGGGGCGCCGCGGAGGCCGGGACCGACCCAGCATCCGCCGAGGCCCGTCCGGTCGTCGACGAGCTGGTGGCCGCCTACGCGCGGCTGACCGGCCGCCGGGACGACGCGGAGTTCCGCGCCTGGCTGCTGGAGCGGCTGGAGGCCGGCCACGACGCGCGCTACGAGCAGTACTGGCAGCTCGTCGCGGCGGTCGGCGGGCAGCCGGCGCCGCCCGCCCTGACCCCGGCCGTCCTGTGGTTCAGCTCCGCTCTGCGGGCCGGCTGAGCACCTCGCGGCAGAAGGCGAGGGTGGCGTCCAGGGCCTCGCCCAGCGGCGCGGGGCGGACGCCGAAGGTGTTCTCGAAGGCCGAGGAGTCCATGATCTGCGGCTCGGTGTGCTGGTAGAACATCTCGGCGTACTCGCCCACGAACACCTCGTCGAAGGGCCCCACGGGCCGCAGCTCGTCCACCACGAGGACCTTCAGCGGCCGCCCGAGCCCCGCGCGTCGTCACGGCGGGCGCGGTCGGCAGGTGCCGGACCCGCGCGTCGTCCTCGGGCCGCCCGCCCAGGTGGCGAGGCCCACCGCGACGTCGCCCGTGAGGGTGCAGCTGTGCGGCAGGTCGATGTCGCCGAGGCCGAACGCCTCGCCGCCGGTCAGGGCGGCGGGGCCCGCGGACACACGACGGCCCGGGGCCGCGCCGCCGAGCGGTGGCGCGGCCCCGGGCCGTGAACCGGCTCAGCCCGGGCGCGTGCCCGGCGAGCGGCGGCGGCGCAGGGCGAGGGCGAGCAGCCCGGTGACGGCGAGACCGGCGGCGCAGCCGATCGCAAGGGCGGTGGGGCCGGAACCGGAACCACCGCCCTGCGCTGCGACGGGCTGCGCGTCCGGGGACTCGGCCGCCGGGACGGCGCCGGGCGGCGAGGCGGAGGACGGGGTGGCGGGCACCTCCGCCGGCGAGGCGGAGGCACTCGCCCGGCTGGGCGACGGCGCCGGCTTCACGGACGCGGCGGGCCGCGGAGGCTTGGCGGTCTTCGTGGGCGCCCCGCCGGCGGCCGGCTTCGCCGCGGCCGGGAACACCACGTCCGAGCAGGAGTAGTACGTGTCCGGCGTCGAGGAGTTCTGCCAGATCGTGAAGAGCACGTGGCGGCCCGTGCGGTCCGCGGGCAGCCGCCCGCTGATCCGGTACGCACCCCCCTGGATCGCCGGGTCCGTCGCGGTCAGGAAGGGGCGGGACGCGACCTCGGACCAGGTCAGCGGACGGGTCGGGTCGTAGCCCTGCTTCGTCAAGTAGAGCCGGAACGTGCCCTGGTGAGGAATGGTCGTGGCGTAGCGCATCGTGAAGGCGGCGCCGGGCACGAGCCGCGTCGCCGGCCAGTCGGCGCGCGCGAGGTCCAGGCCCCGGTACGCGGGCAGGCCGCCGCTGCACAACTTGCCGTCCGGGACGACCTGCCGGTCGCGGCCCGCGACACCGGCGACGCGCAGGTTGTCCCACTCGGCGAAGGCGGCGCCGCCCCCGTTGGCCGCCGCGGCGGCGCGGCAGGCCGCCGTACCGGTGAAACGCCCGCTGCCGGCCGCGCACGCCGCGGCCCGGCTGACGGGGTCGACGGGCGCCCCGTGCGCGGCGGCAGGCCCCGCCGACGCCAGCAGGGGCAGCAGCGCGGCGGTCCCCGCGACGACGGTTCTGAGCACGTGGCGCGATGGGGCCATGCCGGGCGCCTCCCCTTTTGCTGGTTTGCCGGTCGCTGCCGGTCGTTGACGGTCATTGAGTCGGTTCGCAAGTCGCCCCGTACTACGGGCCGTCCGCGTCCGGCGTTCAGCCGCCGGCCCCCGGGAACCGGCGGTGGGGGAAATGTGTCTGTGAGGGGGACAGCGGGTGCGGGCGGGGGTACCGTGCGACGCTGTAAGGGGGGCGAGGGGATGAGCGGCTGGAGCGCTCCGGGCTACACGGAGTCGGCGGAGCTGGGTTCGGGCGGCAGCGGCCGGGTCGTCCTGGCCCGGCATGACGCCACGTCAACTCCCGTGGCGATCAAGTACCTCAGCGACGAACTGCGCACCGACGCCGGTTTCCTGCGGGAGTTCCGCGCCGAGGCGCAGCTCTTGGGCGGCCTGGACACGCCGTACGTGGTGAGCCTGTACGAGTACGTCGAGGGCCCGCACGGCGCGGCCATCGTCATGGAACTCGTCGACGGCATCGCGCTGCGCGCCCTGCTGCGGCAGGAGGGCGCGACCGGCCCCGAGGCGGCCCTGGTGGTCCTGAAGGGCTCGCTGCTGGGCCTGGCCGCCGCGCACCGCACCGGCGTCGTGCACCGCGACTACAAGCCGGAGAACGTGCTTGTCGCGGCGGACGGTTCGTCCAAGCTGGTCGACTTCGGGATCGCGGCGCGCAGCGGCGAGACCCCGGACGTGGCCGGCACGCCCGCCTACATGGCACCGGAGCAGTGGACCGGGCTCTCCGCCTCCCCCGCGACCGACGTCTACGCGGCGACGGCGACCTTCTACGAGTGCCTGACCGGCCGCAAGCCGTTCCACGGGGAGAACTTCGCCGAGCTGGCGGTGCGGCACATCGAGGGCCCGGTGCCCGTGGACGGTACGCCGGAGGAGCTGCACCCCCTGCTGCGGCGCGGGATGGCCAAGGAACCCGCGGACCGGCCCGCCGACGCGGCGGCCTTCGTCGCCGAGCTGGAGGGGATCGCGGGAGCCGCCTACGGCCCGGAGTGGGAGGAACGCGGTCAGCGCAGGCTGGCCGCCCTCGCGGCGCTGCTGCCGCTGCTGTTCCCCTCGGCGCGGGCGCAGGGTGCGCAGACCGCGCTGGCCACCACCGTGATCGGGCAGGGCGGCCGCCGGCTCGGCCGGCAGGGGCTCCTGGCGGCCGTGGGCGGCCTCGCCCTGGCGGGCCTGCTGACCTTCGCCGCGGTGGCCTCGGGCGAGGGCCCCCGGCAGACCACCGCCAACTGGTCCGGAACGACCACCACAGCCACCCCGGACGACGGCTCGGGCGCCCCCGGCGGCACGGTCGCGCCACCGTCCGTCAGCCCGTCCAGCAGCCCCACGGCGTCGGCCTCCCCATCGGCCCCGTCGTCCGTCGCGCCGTCCGCGAGCGCGTCCGCCACGGTCGGCGCCACCGCCTCCGCCGGTTCCGCACCGCCGGCGACCAGCCCCACGACCTCCGCACCCACCGGCGGGACGGCCACCACGACGTCGCCTCCGCCGACGACCGGCCCGCCGACCACCTCGGCGTCGCCCACACCGCCCGTGACGGTCGAATCGGTGTCCGTGACCACGCTGTCCCAGACGGGGACGTTCGACGTGTCGGCGAGCGTCCGGGTGACGACGAGCGACGCCCGCCCCGTGACCCTGACCGTCTCCTGGTTCCAAGGCACCGGCAAGGGTGAACCCGGCACGCCGGACGGCACATCGGTGTTCCCGCTGAGCGGGCAGACCGCGTACACGATCACGGCCCCGCACTCCTTCCCGCGCACGTCGGGCTGCTGGTTCGGGGCCGTCGCGTCGACCTCGCCGGACGCGGGCAACGGCCAGTCGACGCAGCAGATCCTCTCCGACTCCCGTCAGTGCGTGCAGATCTCATGAGCGAGCCGCGCGACCTCACGCCGGAGGACACGAAGCGCACCTGGCGGCTCGGCAAGGAGCCCCAGGACGCCGTCCCGCCCGTCCAGGACGCCGCCGTCCCGCCCGCCGACGAACGGCCGGAGCCGGCGCCGGACTACAGCGCGACCGTCCTCGCGGAGCACTGGGCACCCGCCGCCACGACGCCGGCCACGACGCCCGCGCCGCCGGCGACACGTACGGAACCGTCCGTCACCCTCCCGGACCGGGTGGACGGAGAGGTCATGCGCTTCGGCCCCGGCGTGACCCCGGCGGCCGCCGCCCGCGCGAACGTCGCGGCGCAGGTGTGGCACGGCACCCTGAGCCCGCCCGCCGTGCCGGATCCCGCCGCCGCGCGCCGCCGCCGCGGGCCGCGCCGCTACCTCCTGGCCGGTGCCGTGCTGCTCGCCGTGCTGGCCTACCTGGCGTGGCAGCGCTTCGGGCCGGGGCTCGCGGTGCGGGAGGTGACGGTGGCCGCGGTGCCGTCGGCCCCGTCGTGCGACACCCGGGTGGACGTGGTCGCCACGGTCCGCACCAACGGCCGCGCCGGAACGATCACTTACCGTTGGCTGCGCAATGACGGAACGTCGTCGGACACGCTGTACGAGAAGGTGCCGCGCGGCCGCGGGACGACCCGGCTGCACCTGCTGTGGACGTTCCAGGGCCACGGCAGCTACGACGCGCGGGCCGAACTGCGGGTGAGCGCACCCGGCAGCCGCTCGGCGACGGCGGCGTTCACGTACACCTGCACCTGACACAAAGGGTGACGACGCATCAGCACCGGGTGTCCGCCGACTCACAACCGGACCCGGCAAGTACACGCTGAGTGACGGAATTCCGCGCGCCCGCCCATCCGCTCACAGATCGTGAATCCGTGGCCTTTGGCGCCTCCGGCAACGGTATCGGTGGCCGCCCCCGGTTTCGCTGCGCATCTGCTCGGCGGAACCGGGCCCGCACCGCGGCGGTCCGGTTCGAGTGGCAACCCGGCGAAGATCAGCGGAGACTACGAGGAGCGACATATGGTTGTATGGCTTGAGAAGAGCTCATTAACCGATGTATTTAGGATTTTTTGCCTCGGGCTTTACCGGGGCGCGAGGACACCGGCGGTCGGCGGCGCCGACGGCCGGCGGGGCGACATCTCCTCAAGGAGCTCAGATCGTGGACGAATCCGTCGAACTCCTGGCGCACGATACGGGTGAATCTTCAACCACCCAGCGCGAAAGTCCCGGCCCTGCGGCCGCGACCGAGGCGGTGCTCGCCGACATGCTGGCCGGCCTGCTGGGGGTCGAGCAGGTCCCGGCCGACAGCCATTTCTTCGAGGAACTGGGCGCCGACTCCCTGGTGATGGCGCACTTCTGCGCACGGGTCAGGAAGCATGCCGACCTGCCGTCGGTGTCCATGCGGGAGATCTACCGGCACCCCACGGTGCGCGGCCTCGCGGCGGCCCTCACCGAGACCGCCGAACCGTCTTCCGAAGCCGCCCCGAAGGCTCCGGCTCCCGTGGCGCTCCCGGCCCTCCCCGAGCCCGTGGGCACCCCGAGGCACCTGCTCTGCGGCACCCTCCAAGTGCTGTTCTTCCTCGGCTACGCCTATGTGGTGGCGCTCATCGCGACCACCGGCGCGGAGTGGACGGCCGCCGGCCACGGCCTGGCCGACACCTACATACGGTCCGTGGTCTTCGGCGGCGGCGGCTTCCTGGCCCTGTGCGTGCTGCCCGTGCTCGGCAAGTGGCTGATCGTGGGGCGCTGGAAGCCGCAGCAGATCCGCATCTGGAGCCTGGCGTACTTCCGCTTCTGGTGCGTCAAGACGCTCATCCGCATGAATCCGCTGATCCTGTTCGTCGGCTCGCCGCTCTACTCCCTCTACCTGCGGGCCCTGGGGGCCCGGATCGGCCGCGGTGTCACCGTCCTGTCGCGGCATCTGCCCGTCTGCACGGACCTGCTGGCCATCGGCGACGGCTCGGTGATCCGCAAGGACTCGTACCTGAGCTGCTACCGGGCGCACGCCGGGGTCATCCAGACCGGCCCGGTCACCCTCGGGAAGGGCGTGTTCGTCGGAGAGGTCACGGTGCTCGACATCGGCGTCTCCATGGGCGACGGCGCCCAGCTCGCCCACGCCTCCTCCCTGCACCGCGGCCAGTCCGTGCCGGACGGGGAGCGCTGGCACGGCTCACCGGCACAGCCCGGGGCCGGTGCGGACTTCATGGCGGTCCCCGCCGCCGACTGCGGCGGGGCGCGCAAGGCCGCGTACAGCCTGTCCCAGCTGCTGATGGCCATCACGCTGTACGTGCCGGGCTTCGTCGGCGGCGTGGCCCTGCTCGTGGACGTGGTGCCGCAGTTCGGCGCCCTGCTCGACCCGGGGCCCGTGGCCCTGAGTTCGTGGACGTTCTACGCCGACGCGCTGGCGGCCTCCCTCGTCTTCTTCTTCGGCGCCGCGCTGCTCGGGCTGCTCCTGGTGGTCACCCTGCCGCGGCTGCTCAACCTGCTCGTCGAGCCGGACACCGTGTACCCCCTCTACGGCTTCCGCTACGGGGTCCACCGGACGATCGGCCTGATGACCAACCGGCGGTTCTACCGGACGCTGTTCGGCGACAGCTCGGCCATCGTCCACTACCTGCGCCGGCTCGGGTACGACCTGTCGGAGGTCGAGCAGACCGGCTCCAACTTCGGCACCGAGGTCAAGCACGAGAACCCGTACCTGAGTTCCGTCGGCAGCGGCACGATGGTCGCCGACGGTCTGTCGATCATGAACGCCGAGTACTCCGCCACGTCCTTCCGCGTGACCCGGGTGTCCATCGGCGCCCACAACTTCCTCGGCAACCACATCGCCTACCCCGCGCAGGGCAGGACGGGCGAGAACTGCCTGCTCGCCACGAAGGTCATGGTCCCGCTCGACGGCGAGGTCCGGGAGAACGTCGGGCTGCTGGGCTCGCCGAGCTTCGAGATCCCGCGCACGGTCCTGCGCGACAGCCGCTTCGACGACCTCAAGAGCGGCGAGGAGTTCCGTGCCCGGCTGACGGCGAAGAACCGGCACAACGCCGTCACCATGGGGCTGCACCTGCTCATGCGGTGGCTGTTCTTCTTCGGCGTGGCCCTGATCGCGTCGATCGCCGCCGACCTGTACGACCTGCACCCCGCCTACGGCGTCGCGGTGGTCGCCCTGGCCAACGTGGTGACGCTGGCGTTCACCGCCGGCTACCTCGTGCTCGCCGAACGCGCGGCCACCGGCTTCCGGGGGCTGCGGCCGCTCTACTGCTCCATCTACGACGAGGCCTTCTGGCGGCACGAGCGCTACTGGAAGGTGACCGCGGCCTCGCTGTTCGTCATGTTCTTCAACGGCACACCGCTCAAGAGCGTGATGTGGCGGCTGATGGGCGTGCGCATCGGCAAGCGGGTCTACGACGACGGCTGCTTCCTGCCCGAGCGCTCCCTCACCACCATCGGCGACGACTGCACCCTCAACGAGGGCACCGTCGTCCAGTGCCACTCCCAGGAGGACGGCACCTTCAAGTCCGACCGCATCACCCTGGGGGCCCGCTGCACGCTCGGCGTCGGCGCCCTCGTCCACTACGGCGTGACGATGCACGACGGTGCCGAACTCGCCCCCGACTCCTTCCTCATGAAGGGCGAGGAAATGCCCCCGCAAGCCCGCTGGGGCGGGAACCCCGCGCGGGAGATGGCGGAGGCCGTCCCCGTC
This sequence comes from Streptomyces sp. NPDC088733, assembly GCF_044751185.1. Classification (NCBI taxonomy): domain Bacteria; kingdom Bacillati; phylum Actinomycetota; class Actinomycetes; order Kitasatosporales; family Streptomycetaceae; genus Streptomyces; species Streptomyces sp. NPDC088733. The sequence goes on along the minus strand of NZ_JBIVLH010000008.1, from coordinate 40,781 downwards.
CCGCAGACCGCCGCCCGGGAGGACGTCCGAGGCGGCGTCCCCGCCTGCGGCAGCACCCTGATCGGCCGAGAGTAGCGCCGCGTCAGCGGTGAGTGGAGGAACGCCCCGATGAACACAGCAGCGGACACCGGCCGGGAGTTCTGGCGCGGTGTGCTCACAGCAGGCGGCTTCACCGCGGTCCCCCGCTGGACCGCGGATCCGTCGCCGGGCCTCGCCACGTACGAGGCCGGCTTCCCCGCCGACCTGGTCACGGCGCTGGGCCGGCTCACCGGCGAACTGGGCGTTCCCCTGGGCTCGATCCTCCTGGCCGCGCACGCCAAGGTGCTGGCCGCACTCTCGGGCGAGCAGGACGTGACCACCGGCTGGGTCGCCGGCGAGGGGACGCCGCCGCTGCCCTGCCGACTGACCGCCCGGCACGCGACGTGGCGGGCCCTGGCGCAGGACGCGCACCGCGCCGCGTCGGAGGTGGCGGCGCACCAGGACGTCGACCTCGACGCCCTGCGCCGCGAACTCGGGCTCGCGGGGCCCGCGTACGAGACCGTCCTCGACCCCACCGGTGACGAGGCCGGGGCCGTCCTGCCCGGGACCACCGTGCTGTGGACCGGTGTCACCGGGCAGGGCACGCCCCGCGGGCTGCGGCTGCGCTACCGCACCGATGTGCTGGACGCGGACAGCGCGGCCCGGATCGCGGGCTACCACCTGGCCGCGCTGCGGCTGATGGCCGACGGGCCCGACGCCGGGCACGGCCGGCAGAGCCTGCTGTCCCCTGCCGAACTCCACCTGCAACTGGAGGAGATGGCGGGACCGCGCCGGGAGCTGCCCCGCCGGCCCTTCCACGAGCTGTTCGAGGAGCGGGTCCGCGCGCACCCGGACGCCGTCGCCGCCGTCCACGGCGACCGGCAGTGGACGTACCGGGAGCTCAACGCGCGCGCCAACCGGCTGGGCCGGGCCCTGCTCGCGCGCGGCCTGCGCCGCGAGGGCGTGGTCGCGGTGGTGACGGAACGGAACCTGGACTGGATGGCCACCGTGCTGGCGATCCTCAAGGCCGGCGGTGTCTACCTGCCCGTCGAGCCGCACTTCCCCGCCGAGCGCATCGCCGCCGTGCTCTCCCGCGCCGGCAGCACGCTCGTGGTGACCGAGCCCGGCAGCACGGCCACGCTCGACGCGGCCCTGCCCGCGCTGCCCGGGGTCCGCAAGATGCTCGTCGGCACGGCGTACGAGGAGGACCACGCCGGCGGCGACCTCGGTGTCCCGGTCACGCCGGACCAGCTCGCGTACATCTACTTCACCTCCGGCTCCACCGGTGAGCCCAAGGGCGCGATGTGCGAGCACGCCGGCTTCCTGAACCACCTGCTGGCCAAGATCGAGGACCTGGGGATCGCCGAGGGGCGGACGGTCGCCCAGACCGCGCCGCAGTGCTTCGACATCTCGCTGTGGCAGCTGGTCGCCGCTCTGCTGACCGGCGGCCGCACCCTCATCGTCGAGCAGGACGTGATCCTGGACGCGGACCGGTTCCTCGACCGGATCGCCGAGGGCCGGGTCGCGGTGCTCCAGGTCGTGCCGTCGTACCTGGAGGTCGTGCTGTCCGCGCTCGAACGCCGGCCGCGCGACCTGCCGGACCTGCGCTGCGTGTCGGTCACCGGCGAGGCCCTGAAGAAGGAGCTGACGCAGCGCTGGTTCGCGGCGCGGCCCGGGACCGCGCTGGTCAACGCGTACGGCCTGACGGAGACCTCGGACGACACCAACCACGCCGTCATGCACCGGCCGCCGGACACCGACTGGGTGCCCCTCGGCCCGCCCGTCCGCAACGTGGACGTCTACGTCGTCGACGAGCACCTGTCCCCCGTGCCGCTCGGCGCCCCCGGCATGATCGTCTTCTCGGGGGTCTGCGTGGGCCGCGGGTACGTCAACGACCCCGAGCGCACCCGGCAGTCGTTCCTGGAGGACCCGCACCGCCCGGGCCGCCGGCTCTACCGGGCGGGCGACCACGGCCGCTGGCACCCGGGCGGCACCCTGGAGTTCCTGGGACGCCAGGACAGCCAGGTCAAGGTGCGCGGCTTCCGCATCGAGATCGGCGAGATCGAGAACGCCCTGGTGCGGGTCCCCGGCGTCCGCGACGGCGCGGTGGTGGTCGTGGACGGGGCGGACGGCGGCGCCCGGCTGGTGGCCTTCCACAGCGGCCCGGAGCCGGTCGAACCGGCCGCCCTGCGCGAGCGGCTGGGCAGGTCGCTGCCCGCGTACATGATCCCCTCGGCGTTCCACTGGCGCGCGACCCTGCCGCTCACGGCGAACAGCAAGATCGACCGCAAGGCGCTCACCGTACTCGCCGGGGAACTGGACGTGCCCGACGACGAGCGGCACGCGCCCCGCACCCCCGACGAGCGGCGGCTGGCGGCCGCCTGGGCGCAGGTGCTCGGCGTCCCCGAGGACCGCGTCGACCGGCGCGACGACTTCTTCGAGCGCGGCGGCACCTCGCTGGCCGCGGTGCGCATGGCGATCCTGCTCGACCGCGCCGTCTCGCTGAAGGACGTCACCCGCCACCCGGTGCTCGCCGACCTCGCCGGGCTCCTGGGCGCGGGGGCCACCGGCGGCTCGGCCCGGCGCGCCGGCCTGCTGCAGCAGCTGAATCCGGGCGACCCGGCGCGCGCCGGTGTGCTGGTCTGCTTCCCGTACGCGGGCGGCAACGCGGTCAACTTCCAGCCGATGGCCAGGGCGCTGGGGAACGGTGGTCCCGCCGTCCTCGCGGTCGAGCTGCCCGGCCACGACCCGGCAGCCGACGGCGAGCCGTTCGCCCCGATGACGCAGGTCGTCGAGCAGGTGGCCGAGGAGGTCGCCGGACGCGGGCCGGGTCCGGTCATGCTGTGGGGCCACTCCTCCGGAGCGGCCTACGCGCTGGAGACCGCGCGGCGGTTGCGGGAGCGCGGGGTGGAGGTCCACCGCGTGTTCCTCGCCGCGCAGCTGCTCGGCGACGCCGCCGGCCGCCGGGCCGAGATCGCCGAGCTGACCGCGCTCGGCGACGCCGAGCTCGCGGTGGTGCTCAGCGGGCACGGCGGCCATCCCGAACTCGGCGAACTCGACCCCGCGCGGGCGGGCCACGTCGCCGCCGCCTTCCGGCACGACTGCGTCTCGGCGCACCGCTACCTCGCCCACGCACTGGAGAAGCCGTGGCCCGCCCGGCTCGCGGTGCCCGTCGTCGTGGTCGTCGCCGACGACGACCCGCGCACGGCGGACCACCGGCGCCGCTACCCCGAGTGGCGCCGGCTGGCCGCGCACGTCGACCTGCACGAGATCGCGGGCGGCGGCCACTACTTCCTGCGCACCTGTCCCGAGGCGGCCGCGGCCGCCGTCCTGCGCGCCGTCCCCCTGCCGGCCACACCGTGACCGGCATCCGAGAGGAGACCGACTTGTCGACCTCACCGTCCCCGCCCTCCGTGCTCGACCTGGAGCTGCGCCCGACAGCGCCGCCCCTGCTCCAGGCCCGTCCCACCGAAGGCGCCGCCGCCTGGGCGGCCGCGCACCGCGACACGCTGCGCGGCGTCGTCGCCGAGCACGGCTCCGTCCTGGTCCGGGGCCTCGGGCTCCGCGACGCGGCCGGAACGGGCGCGGTGTTCACCGGGCTCACCGCCGGCCTGATGACCGAACGGGAGTCCTTCGCACCCCGGCAGTCCCACCCGGGCGGCGTGTACTCCTCGACCAAGTGGCCGCAGAACCAGCCCATGTGCATGCACCACGAACTCAGCTACACGCTGGAGTTCCCCGGCCTGATGATGTTCGCCTGCCTCCAGGCACCGGACGAGGGCGGCGCCACCGCCGTGGCCGACGCCCCCGCCGTGCTGGACGCGCTGCCGGCCGAACTGGTGCGGCGCTTCGAACGCGAGGGCTGGCTGCTCACCCGCAGCTACAACGACGAGATCGGTGCGACGGTCGCCGAGGCCTTCGGCACCGACGACCGCGCCGCGGTGGAGGCCTACTGCCGCGCCAACGCGATCGCGTTCGAGTGGCAGCCCGACGGCACGCTCCGCACCCGCCAGCGCCGCAGCGCCGTCGTCACGCACCCGCTCACCGGTCGGCGCTGCTGGTTCAACCAGGTCGCGTTCCTCAACGAGTGGACGCTCGACCCCGAGGTGCGCGAGTACCTGCTGGACGTCTACGGCGCCGACGGCCTGCCGTTCAACACCCGCTTCGGCGGCGGCGACCCGGTCGGCGAGGACGTCGTGCGGCTGCTCAACGGCGTGTACGAGGCCCACACCGTGCGCGAGCCCTGGCACTCCGGCGACCTGCTGCTCGTCGACAACATCCGTACGGCGCACAGCCGGGAGCCCTTCTCGGGTCCGCGCGAGGTGCTGGTCGGCATGGCCGACGCGGTGCGCCTCGCCGACTGCGCCCCGACCGTGGAGGTGGGAGCCGGATGACCGCCCTCGACTCCGTCGCCCCCACGCCGAAACCGGCCGCGCCGCCCCGCGGGCCGGCCGCGGTGCCGTCGTTCGCGGTGATCCCCGGCGGCCAGGTGCACCGGGCACTCCAGGGACGCCAGAACGAGATCACCGAACTGGTCGGCGCCGCCTACCGGCTGCACGGCGCCGGCGACTCGGTGAACCCGCCCTCGTACTTCCTGCGCTTCCCCGACCGGCCGACCTCCCGGATCATCGCGCTGCCCGCCTCGATCGGCGGGGACCTGCGGGTGGACGGCCTGAAGTGGATCTCCAGTTTCCCGGAGAACGTGGCGGCGGGCATCCCGCGGGCCTCGGCCGTGCTGATCCTCAACGACCACGCCACCGGCTACCCGTTCGCCTGCCTGGAGAGCTCGATCATCAGCGCCACCCGGACGGCCGCGCTGGCGGCCCTCGCCGCCGACCGGCTCAGCCGGGGCCGGCCCCGCCCGGCGCGCGTGGGGTTCATCGGCACGGGACTGATCGCCCGTTACGTGCACACCTATCTGGCCGGCACCGGCTGGACGTTCGACGAGATCGGCGTGCACGACCTGTCCGCCGACAGCGCGGCGGGCTTCCAGGGCTACCTGGAGCAGTCGGGCGCGGCCGGACGCGTCACCCGGTACGACAGCGCGGAGCAGGTGATCCGCTCCAGCGACCTGGTGGTGTTCGCCACCGTCGCCGGCCGGCCCCACGTCTCCGAGCGGTCCTGGTTCGCCCACCACCCCGTGGTGCTGCACGTGTCGCTGCGCGACCTCGCGCCGGAGATCGTGCTCGACTCCTTCAACATCGTCGACGACGTCGAGCACTGCCTGAAGGCCGACACCTCCCCTCACCTGGCCGAACAGCTCACCGGGGGGCGGGACTTCCTGCACGGCACCCTCGACGACGTCCTGGCCGGTCGGGTGGCGGTGCCGGCGGACCGCACGGTCGTCTTCTCGCCCTTCGGCCTCGGTGTGCTCGACCTCGCGGTCGGCAAGTTCGTCTACGACCAGGTGGTCCGCTCCGGGGAACTGACCGTCGTCGACGACTTCTTCCATGAACTCAGGCGGTACGGATGAGGCGGCTCGCCCAGTGAGGAGGTCTATGCGCCACGCCGCGAAGAACAGTTCCCCGTGCAGATGAGGAGGCCGTCGTGCCGATCATTTCCGCCCCCCACGCCTTCAACGAGGCTGATCTCTATGTCGACCTGCGGCCGATCTTCGGGCGCTCGCTCTACCTGAAGTGCGAGGGTTTCAATTTCGCCGGCTCGATCAAGCTCAAAGCGGCCGTCGAGATGGTGGAGACAGCGGAGCGCGAGGGACTTCTCACCCCGGATTCGATCCTGGTCGAGTCGTCGTCCGGGAATCTGGGCGTGGCGCTGAGCATGATCGCGGCGAGCAAGGGCTACCGCTTCCTGTGCGTCACCGACTCGCGCTGCAACCTGTCCACCAGGCTGCTGATGGAGTCCCTGGGCAGCCAGGTGCACGTCATCGCCGGGCTGGACGCCAACGGCGGCTTCCTCGGGGCGCGGCTGGACTACGTCCGCGCGCTCTGCGCCTCCGACGACCGGTACGTCTGGCTCAGCCAGTACACCAATCCGGGCAACTGGCGGGCCCACTACCGCACGACGGCGCCGCAGATCGCCCGGCAGTTCCCCGAGCTGGACGTGCTCTTCGTCGGGGCCGGCACCACCGGCACCCTGATGGGCTGCGCGCGCTGGTTCCGGGAGTGGCACCGCCCGGTGCGCATCGTCGCGGTGGACAGCGTCGGTTCGATCACGTTCGGCGGGCCTCCGGGACGCCGGATGATCCCCGGTCTGGGGATGGGGGTGCGGCCACCGCTGCTCGACGAGTCCTTCGTCGACGAGGTCGTCCTCGTCGAGGAGGCCGAGACGATCCGCACCTGCCACCGCATGGCCAGGAAGGGCTTCCTGTTCGGCGGTTCGACCGGGACGGTGGTCAGCGGCGCGATGGAGTGGTTCGGCCGGCAGGAGGCGCCCGACGGCCTGACCGCCGCCGCCATCGCCCCCGACCTCGGCGAGCGGTACCTCGACACCGTTTACCACACCAACTGGCTCCAGGCCCTCTACGGCGAGGACGTGCTCGACTCGGAGGAGTCGGCCGCCGGCGCCTGGATGGCCCCCCAGCCGCCGACGCTCTCCCCCGCGCCCGACCGCCGACGCTACAACGGGGCCGGCCGGCGGAGCACCGACCAGCAGCGCCGGCCCGAGAACCGGGAGGCCGAGGCCTAGCCTGCGTCCCTCTCGTTGTTGGTACGGCTACCCCGCACCCCCGGCCCCCGGCCGGGGGTGCTCCGTGTGTGCCGGCGCGACGGGACAGGCGGGGGTGCGCGCCGCGTCGACGCACGCGATCCGCGGCACGCCGGCTCTCCCCGGTACGCCTGCCGCGACCGCCGCTTCGTGCGCCAGGAGCGGGGCGGCGGCCCGCGGATGGCGTCGCCGCCCGACAGGAGCCCCCGGCCGTGCGGACCGCCTCGCCGCCGTCGCCGGCCGTGCGCTGCCCGCCCCCGAGGCATCCGTCCGCGGCGGGTGAATCCCCACCGACTCCCGGACGAACCCGCCCCGTCGCGTCGCGGGCGGTCCGATGCCCGCCGCCTCGCGTGCTTTCCCGGCAAGCGCGCGTGATGGTATGTCATGCCCATGACTTACCCTCGGAGAGACCGTCTCCGCTCCCCCCACCTTGCCCGCGCGTGCGCCGTGGCCGCCGCCCTCGCGGCGATCACCGTTCCCGCGCTCCCGCAGGCCTCCGGCGCCACCGCCGCCGTACCGGGCGGCCCGCTGTACGTGCAGAGCGCCGTCAACGGCCTCAACGCGTCCGACAGCGGCGGCTCCGTGGCCCTGCACCGCCCCAAGGGCAACGAGGACCACCAGCAGTGGACGGCCGTGGCCGTACCCGGTGGTCACGAACTGCGCAGCACCGACGACGCGACCCACTGCCTCGGACGGTCCGGCGCCCAGGCCGCCATCGTGGCCTGCGGCGGCCCGAGCGCCGTGTGGCAGGTGACCGCCGCGGACCCCGGCACGTACGCCCTCGGTGTCCCCGGCACCGCCGACCGCCTCGCCCTCGGCGCCGCCCCCGCCGGCGGGGTGCACCCCGAGCTCCCGCAGATCGGCGCCGACGGCCCCCTCGCCCGCTGGTACCTGACCGCCGCACCGCTCCCCCGGGCCGCGATGCCGCCCGCGGACCGGCGCACCCTCGACCAGGTCACCTTCCTGACCGCGCACAACGCCTACGCCAACGGCGTCGACGGCGGCTTCGCCCCGCCGTTCGTGAACTTCTTCCCCAACCAGTCGCGCGGCATCGTGCAGCAGCTCGACGACGGTGTGCGCGGCTTCATGATGGACATCCACCAGACCCCGGACGGCGCGATCCTGTGCCACGACAGCTGCACCCTGGTCAGCCGCCCGGTCGCGCTGTGGGTGGACGTCCAGCGCATGGTGGACTTCCTCAAGGCGCACCCGGGCCAGTTCGCCACCGTCTTCCTGGAGGACTACGTCTCCGCCGACGTGCTCCGCTCCGAACTCGCCCGCGTCAACGGCCTCCAGGACGTCCTGTACCGGCCCGACCAGGACGGCGTGCGCGAGCACGGCTGGCCGAGGACGGCCGATCTCGCCGCCCGCGGCAAGCAGTTGATGATCTTCACCGACCGCACCCGCGCCGCGGACTCCGGGGGCCTGACCCGCGACAGCTTCGGCGTGATGTACCAGCAGGAGTGGACCGTCGAGAACTACTGGTCCATGGGCTCGGGCCTGGGCGGTTCCGACTGGTCGTGCTACAGCCGCTGGTACGGCGCGGGGGCCAACGTGCCCCTCACCCGCGAGGAAACCGCCTTCCACCCGCTCTACGTCATGAACCACTTCCGGGACGCGACCATCGCCGGTACCGCCACCACGGACAACAGCAAGCTGCTCAACCGCATCCAGAACTTCTGCGAACCGGCCGCCCGCAAGAAGCCGAACTACGTGGCGGTGGACCGCTACGACCTGGGCTCGCCGCAGTCGGCGGTCGACCAGCTCAACGGCTACACCGTGGTGCCGTAGCCATGGGGAGGACACATGTACGCAGCCCTCTCCTCGCGGCGGCCGCAGCCCTCGCCACGCTCGTCGCACTGCTCACCCCGGCCGCGGCGGCGGCCCCCGTACGGACAGCCGCGGTGACCGCAGCCGCCGCACCCGCCACCCCCCTCGCCGCGTCGTGGACCCCGCCGCTCAGCACCCGGGGCCGCTGGATCGTCGACGCCGACGGCAACCGCTTCAAGCTCAGGTCCGGCAACTGGCACGGCGCCAGCGGCACCTGGAACGGCTCCGGCGACGTCGCCGACCCCGCGAACCACCACGCGGGCGAGGACTCCGGCCGCATGCCGCTGGGCCTGGACCGCGCCCCGATCGCCGAGATCCTCGCGGGCTTCGGCGAACTGGGCATCAACAGCGTCCGGCTGCCCTTCTCCGACGAGATGATCCACGACACCGCCCCCGTCACCGACGCCTCCGTCGCGGCCAATCCGCAACTGCGCGGCAGGACACCGCTCGAGGTGTACGACGCCGTCGTACGGGCGCTCACCGACGCGGGATTCGCCGTGATCCTCAACAACCACACCAACACCACCCGCTGGTGCTGCGGCGTGGACGGCAACGAACGCTGGAACGCCTCGCAGTCCACCGCTGCCTGGGAGACCGACTGGCTGTTCATGGTGCGCCGCTACCGCGACAACCCCCGCGTCGTCGGCGCCGACCTGTACAACGAGGTCCGCCGCTCGGTCCTGGACGACCCCAACTGGGGCCTCGGAGACGACCACGACTGGTTCGCCGCCTCCCAGCACCTGGGCGACCGCATCCTCCAGGAGGCCGACCCCGATCTGCTGATCATCGTCGAGGGCATCAACTGGACCGGTCTGCCCATCGACGGCTTCCCCCACGACCGCCCGACGCTGGAACCCGTCCAGCGGCTGTCCCACACCCTCGTACGGTCCGGGAAGCTGGTGTACTCGGCGCACTTCTACGGCTACACCGGCCCCCGCCACAGCGGCGCCACCGGGATCGGCGAGACCCACGACCCGCGCTACAGCGACCTCTCCCGCGACGACCTGTACGCGGAGCTGCGCCGCCAGGCCTTCTACGTCCCCTCCACCCCCGACCAGCACTTCACCGCACCGCTGTGGATCAGCGAGTTCGGCGTCGGGGGCCGCGACGAGACCAGTGAGAGGACCCGCGCCTGGTTCGCGAACTTCACCGACTTCCTGATCCAGACGGACGCCGACTTCGCCTACTGGCCGCTCGTCGGCTGGCACGAGAACCGCCGGGGCAACGGCTGGGCCCTGCTCCACTGGGACGCGGCCGGGCACCGCATGGGCCTGTACGACGGCGACGACTGGCGCGCCGACGCCTGGACCCGGCTGATCACCGCCCCCGGCAGGACGGGCCGCGTGGACCCCGTCCCCCGCTGGTCGATGCTCAGCCCCGACCACGGCGACTTCGTGCAGAGCCTGCGCCTGCGGGCCCGTCCCGACTGGGACTCCGGCGCCCGCAAGGCGGCCTGCCCCGACGGCCAGCGGCTGGTCGGGGTGGCCCACACCGGCAACCGCGGGCTGTGCACCGACACCGGCGCGGGCGACCTGTGGGCCGCCTCCGGCGCGTACGAGGCCGTGACCGACGAACGGTATGTCGCATCCGGCGGCGACTGGGCCTCGGGGTACACCAAGTACCAGTGCCCGCAGGGCGACTTCATGGTGGGCTACGCCGTCCGCGGCGCTGCCGTCTCCAGCGTCCTGTGCGCCGTCGCCCGTACCTCCCTCGGCACGGGCGGCCGCACGGTGTGGTTCGACCGCGGGGACAACCGGCCGGCCTCCGCCAAGGGCGGCGACTTCGCGTACGGGAACTACAAGGGCCAGTGCGCGGACGGCGAGTACGCGGCCGGCCTCGCCTTCACCGGGCGTATCGGCTCCTCGCGTACACCCGACGCACTGTATTGCCGGCCCTTGACATAGCCCTGACCAGGAGGGGTCCCGGGCCGCGTGCGGTCCGGGACCCCCAACTCGTCGGAGCGCAGGGCGATCACACCCTATGATCACTCCGCCCCCGTGTCCGCTGCCTCCGCGCACGCCCTTGAGAAGCAGGCCCCCCGACCATGACAGCACCTCCCCGCAAGGCACCCCGGCTGCTCGCCCGGGCCGCACAGACGGCGACAGCCGCGACTGCCGTCGCGGACGTCTTCCGCGCCCTGGAACTCCGGGAACACACCGTGCCCCACCTGGTGTCCCAGCAGGACGAGCCGCCGCAGGACTCGATCCTCGGCACTCAGATCTTCATCTGGCTGATGACGTTGTCGGCCGTGCTCTTCCTGATGTGGCTCGCCAGGGCCCGACGCAACGCCCTGCAACTGTCCCCCGAGGCCGAGGTGCCGACCGGCGGCTGGGTGACCTGGGCGTGGTTCGTCCCCCTGGTCAACCTCTTCGTCCCGCTGCAGCACGTCCTGGCGATCGGGCGCGCGAGCTCCCCGGTGTGGGACAGGAAGCGCGACACGACGCTGGTGGGCCTCTGGTGGGCGGGTTGGGTGGGGCACGGGCTCGCACTCACCGCGGTCGCCCAGATCTCCCCGGGGTCGATGACCGGGCTCGTGGTCACCGAGGCACTCATGGCGGCCGCCGCCGTCCTGCTGATCCTGGTCATCGAGCGCATCACGACGCTCCAGTCCGCCGCGCTCGACCGCCCGGCTCCCGTCCCCACGCTCGCCGAGGTCTGAGCCATGCACTCCGGATATGACATAGTCCGCGTCTTCTGCGCACCCGACGGCGGCCTGGGCAACCGCGTCGCCGTCGTCCGCGACGAGGACGCCGCCGCCAACGAGGCCGAACGCGCCACTTTCGCCCGGCAGTCGGGCCTTCCCGAGACGGTCTTCGTCGACGACAGCGAGCGCGGGGTCGTCGACATCCGCATCCCCGGCAGCCGGCTCCCCTTCGCGGGCTCGGCCTCGCTCGCGGCCGCCTGGCTGCTGGACGCGCCCGAGCTGATCACCCCCGCCGGAGAGCTGGGCGTCCGGCTCGACGGGGAGTTCAACTGGGTCGAGGCCAGCCCCGAATGGGCCAGGAGCCGGACCCTGCGCCAGTACGCCTCGCCCCGCGAGGTCGACACGCTCCCCGTGCCGCCCCCCGGTGAATGGCTGTACGCCTGGGCCTGGGAGGACGAGGCCGCCGGCCGCGTCCGCGCCCGCGGCTTCCCCGGCCGTCCCGCCGGCCCCGCCGAGGTCGAGGCCTCCGGCTCCGCGGCCTTGCTCCTCACGGACCGGCTGAATCGTTCCCTCAACATCACGCAGGGCCGGGGCTCCCAGATCCTCACCGCCCCCCAGCCGCACGGCCTGGTCGAACTCGGCGGCCGGGTCCGCCTCGACCGCGCCGTCCCGGGCAGCCGCCCCCGCCCCGCCATCACCCTGGGCACCTCCCCGTCCTCCCGGCGCCGCATCCACCTGCTCGACCTCTGACCGCGCCCCGCCCGCGCGAGCGGGCGGGCCGCACACGCCGTACCGGTGGTCCCGGCGGGTCTACTCCAGGGCCTGCTCGTACCACCGGAGCACGCGCAGGGCCCGCAGGGTGTTCCACCGGCTCGGCTTCCCCGCCCCCTCGTCGAGGGGGAAGTGCAGCGCGCCGGGATGCGGGTTCTCCAGCGGCCAGCGGCCGTCCGCACCGCGCTTGGACCGGACCGCATCGATCGCCTCGGCCACCCGGTCGTCGGGGGTGACTCCTGCCGCGCGCAGATGGTCGAGAGCGCGCAGCACGTCGTAGTGCCAGAAGGGCGGGTAGGAGAACTCGGTCCAGGCGGCCGGTCCGCCGGTCTTGCGGTCCCGGTCGACGGCCCTGCCGGTCGACAGCCGCCGGAACAACCGCCGCTCCAGCAGGTACTCCTGGCCGCGGAGCCGGGCAGCGGCGGCGTCGGGATCGCCTCCCACCGCCCGCTCGTGTTCCAGCAGCCCTTCCAGTACCTCGATCGTGGTGTGGAACGAGCCCCGGGTGGAGCCGTTCTCCTGCTCGCAGTTCCACCCGCCGTCGGCCATCTGCTCGCCGAGGAGCCGCTCGACGACCGGTGCGACGTCCACGCCGAACCAGGCCCCGAGCGCCACGGTCCGGCCGTTGATGCACGGCTCCACCTCCCCGGAGAAGAACGGCTCGCCGTCGTGCTCCCACCGGACGTTGCCGCGCACCAGACCGACCGCGCGGCGCACCGTCGCGCTGTCCGGTCCGGCGCCGAAGGCCCGCAGCAGCACCAGACTCCAGGTCGTGGACGTCCACCCGGGGAACAGGGTCCCCTGCCGCGCGGGTCCGAGCGCGAGCCACCACTTCTCCTCGTCCCCGGAAGGGAACGCCGGGACCGCGGAGGGCCACTGGCCGTGCGGCAGCTGGAGGGACAGCAGCCGCCCGCCCCAGCCCTCGCGCGCGACGCGGGCCCGCTCGGCCGCGACCTGCGCCTCGGGAGCGTCGGTGAGATCCCGCATCACCTGCCAGCGGATCGCCGGGTCGCTGTCCAGGAGCCAGCCGACGACGTCCATATGGTGCGCCTCCTCCGGGAACGGCGCCGGCTCTCCGCGGCGCGGGTGCCACGCGAACCGTGCGCGTCGCATGGCGGTTCAGACGACGTCCGCGCTGCCCTCGCGGTAGACCTTGGCTGCGGCGACGAGGCCGTCGCGGAGCACATAGAAGGCGGCGATCGGGTACGACCGCGTCTCACCACCGTAGGTCAGGGTCTCGGTCATCTGGCAGGCGGCACGGGTGCCTTCGACAATCAGGTCCCGTACCTCCAGCGTGGGCAGGAGCCCGCGCATCGCCTCGCCGAAGAACTCCCTCAGTGCGGCGCGACCGCGCACCGTCGTGCTGCCGGTGATCCACACGGCGTCCTCGGTGAAACCGGTCAGCAGGCCGTCCACGTCACGGGCGTTGAAGGCCCGCACGTGCTCGCGCACGGCCGCCGCCGCGTCGGTCGTCGTCGTCACGCGCACAGTATGCCGGGACCCCGCCGGACCGGCCTGGTGCGGGCCGGTACGGCGGGGTCCGGTGGCTGTGCGGGGGCTCAGTTGACGTTGACGGCGGACCAGGCCGCGCCCACGGCGGCGTAGTCGGCGCCGGACGCGCCGTAGAGGTCCGCGGCGGCCTTGAGGGTGGCGGTGCGGGCGCCCGCGTAGGTGGTGCCGGAGGTCATGTAGACCGTCAGTGCCCGGTACCAGATCTTGCCGAGCTTGTCGCGGCCGATCCCGCCCACCGTGGAGCCGTTGCAGGTGGGGCTGTTGTAGCTGACGCCGTTGACCGTCTTGGCCCCGCTGCCCTCCGCGAGCAGGTAGGCGAAGTGGTTGGCGACGCCCGAGGAGTAGTGGACGTCCAGGTTGCCGACGCCGGAGCTCCAGCAGTCGGCCGAACTGCCGTCCTTCGACGGCTTGTCCATGAAGCGCAGCGCCGCCTTGCCGAAGCCGGGCTTCACGATGCGTTCGCCGATGAGGTAGTCGCCGAGGTCGGAGGTGTTGCCCGCGGACCACTCGACCAGGGTGCCGAAGATGTCCGAGGTGGCCTCGTTGAGGCCGCCGGACTCGCCGGAGTAGGTGAGTGCCGCGGTGCGCGAGGTGACGCCGTGGGACATCTCGTGACCGGCGACGTCGAGGGCGACGAGCGGCCCGAAGGTGGTGCCGTCGCCGTCTCCGTAGGTCATGCAGAAGCAGCTGTCGTCCCAGAAGGCGTTGTTGTAGTTGCTGCCGTAGTGGACGCGGTTGTACGAGCCCTTGCCGTCGCCGGCGATGCCGTTCCGGCCGTGCACGGTTTTGTAGTAGTCCCAGGTCTCGTCGGTGCCGTACTGGGCGTCGACGGCGGCCGTCGCCCGGTCGGCCGTGGTGCCGGTGCCCCAGTGGTTGTCGGCGTCGGTGAACAGCACCGCGGGGGCGCGGGAGAAGCAGATCCCGAAGAGGCACAGGTCCGTCTTGTTCTGTGCGTCGCCGGTGTAGGTGTTCCCCCGGGTCGGGTCCTTCAGCTGGTAGCTGCTGCCGCTGAGGGTGGTCTCCAGGGGGACGTTGCCGCCGTAGAGGGACGCGCCGTCGCCCGCGGCGGTCTCCAGGGCGTCCCAGGCGTCGATCCGGGCGCCCGTGCGGGCGTCGGTGACAATGACGCGGGCGGCGGGGTTGCCAAGGCTGTCCAGGCCGACGGCGGTGGTCCGCCAGGCCAGGCGCGGCGTGCCGTGCAGGGCGTCGACGACCAGTTGGGGCTTGGCCTTGGCCTGCCGGAAGGCCGTGCCGCGGTGGGCCGAGCGCAGGGCCGCCACACCCTGGTCGGCGGCGGTGGCGGCCCGTACGGCGGGCGTGACGCTCGGCACGGCGAGGTCGGCGCCGGTGGCCCGCTGCGTTCCCGCCCAGGCACCGCCGGGGGCCAGGTGCACAACCATGTCGCCGCCCAGGACGGGCAGTCCGCGGTAGGTGCGGTCGTAGCGGACGTGCTGCGCGCCGTCGGAGTCGGTGACGACGTCGCGGACGGTGCGCCCCTGCCCGGCCGGCAGGCTGACGGCCGCGTCGGCACGGGCCACGCCGGTGGCGCGCGAGGGGAGGTTCCGGTGGTCCGCCGACGCGGCCGACGGCACCAGGAGCGCCGCGGTCAGGGCGGTGACGCCGACGGTCGCGGCGGTCGCGGTCACGGCGCGTCTCATTGTGTGCTGCATCCTGCTCCTCGGGTCGCGGGGACGTGCGCGGAGGCGCATGCGCGGTGGGGAGGTGAAACGGAGCCAGATTTAAGTGCTCATGACATTCCGTTGTCCAGAGGGCACACACAGCCCACACACAGGAACCAGCCACCCCGCACGCCCCGGTCACGGGGGCTCCGCGACGAGGGACGGCGGGCACCGGTGCCATCCCGCCCCGGCGGCAGCGCCGTTGTCACGCACGGCCAGGCCGTGGCCGCGTACCGGGACCGGACCGCACCGGACCGGACCGGACCGGACCTGCGGGGGGGGGCCGGACCTGCGGGGGCCGCCTGCGCCCCGTCAGCGCGGCCCCCTCGTCCCGGCCTGTCACCGCATCGGGTCAATTCCCGCCCGGCGGGCAACGCGACGGGGCGGAACGGTGGTGTGCCATATCAGAAGGGTCGTAAAGGCCGGAAAGGCCAGAAGGGCGGGAAAGGTGATGACGGTGATGGTGAGCACGATCGATGCGGTGACGGGCACGTGCCACGACGGTGACCTGCGGTCCGGCGGCCGCCACGGGCCGAGGGCAAGGCCCGGGCCGACGGGCGACCACGGCCGACGACAGCCCTCCGCAGGACCTCCCGTGTCAGGACACCGCGCGTCAGGAAGTCGTGCCCGGCTCGTCCTGCCGGAAGGTCCCGTGCCGCCCCGCGCCCGCGGCGAAGCGGGCCGCACCCTCGGCCGCCTCCGCGAGCGAGATCCGGCCGTGCCGCAGTTCCGCGGCGAGAGCCGCGCCCTCCTGGAGCCCTTCGGCGTCGAGCACGGCCAGCCGGTCGTGCCGTACACAGGTCTGCGGAAACGCGGCGATCTCCGCCGCGAGCCGCTCCGCCGCCTCACGCGCGCCGCCCGCGGGGACGACCCGGTTGACCAGGCCCATGCCGTACGCCTCGGCCGCGTCGACCGGACGGCCCGTCAGGATCAGGTCCATCGCCCGCGAGGTGCCGATGAGGCGCGGCAGCCGGACCGTGCCGCCGTCGATGAGCGGCACGCCCCAGCGCCGGCAGAACACACCGAGCACCGCGTCCTCCTCGGCGACCCGCAGGTCGCACCAGAGGGCGAGCTCCAGGCCGCCGGCCACCGCGTGACCGGAGATCGCCGCGATGACCGGCTTGCCCAGCCGCATCCGGGTCGGGCCCATCGGGCCGTCCCCCTCGTCCCGTACGTCGGTCACCTCGTTGCCGCGCGGGGTGCCGATGGCCTTGAGGTCGGCACCCGCGCAGAAGGTGCCGCCGTCGCCCCACAGCACGGCGACGGAGGCGCGCGGGTCGGCGTCGAACTCGCGGAAGGCGGAGGCAAGTTCACGTGCGGTGGGACCGTCGACGGCGTTGCGCGCCGCCGGGCGCGAGAGCACCACCGTCGTGACGGGTCCGCTGCGCTCCACACGTACAGCCGCCATGGCCCTGACCCCTCCGCCGCCGATCACCTCTACTGGTTCACGAGAGGTTATCCCCGTGGGTCAGCGTCTCCCAGGCGACGAAGAGGTTGTTGCTGCCGGCGGGGCGCTGGGACTCGGTCAGCGCCTGGGTGTTGGTCATGGCGTAGCCGAGGCGGTTGTGGATCGCGTTGTAGCCGACCTCGGTCACCGGTCCGAGTCCGAGGTTCAGGTGCCCGCCGCACAGCCAGGACGGCACGGCCTCACCCCGCTGGTACTTGGACTGGAACCCGAGCGCCTGCCGGAGCCGCTCGCCGACCTGCGGGTAGAGGTCCTGGCCCTGGATGCGGCTGGTCTCGGCGACGTGGGAGATCGCGGAGATGCCGTAGCCGGTGTGGGTGAAGTCCCGGCAGGTCTCCTGGGTCAGGCCGGTCACGAAGGTGGACTGGCCCTGCCAGTAGCCGACGATCTCGTCCCGGGTGTCGAGTCCGCTGCCGGGCACGGTCTTCGGCAGCGCGCCGTCGGTGTCGAGGTAGACGTACGCCGCGACGCGGTTGAGGTAGCGGGTGACGGCCTTGTCGTACGAGGCCTTGTCGTCGAGGAAGACAGAGATGCCGACGGCGGCCTCCATCATGCTCAGCTCCCAGTTGCCGTTGCTCTTGGAGCCGTTGATGACCTCGGGGAGGTAGACGTTGCGCAGCATGGTCGCGAAGCGGTTCACGTTCGGCCAGTTGCCGTACGAGTAGCGGATGATCTCCGCGGCCCGCGGCCACACCGAGCCGGCCCAGCCGGTCTGCAGCGGCGCGTTGCTGTTGGTGTGGTCGGTGATGGTGGCCGACCAGGCGTCCATGAGCTGGATCGCCTTCTGCGCGTACCTGCTGTCGCGGGTGATGTACCAGGCCAGCGCGTTGGTGTAGGCCGCGATCGCATCCTCGCGCTCGTCGGTGCAGCCGTAGTTGGGGTTGGAGTACGAGCCGCACTCGACCACCGCACGCGGCTTGGGGGTCCGGGACTGCGAGGCGTAGGGGGAGGCCATCATCTGGTCGTAGGCGGCCTTCCAGGGCTGCGCGCCGACCTGGACCTTGCCGCGGACGAAGTCGAGTTGGGACTGGCTGACCAGGACGCCGGGGTGCGTGAAGGCCGCCGGTGCCGCCGAGGCGCGGCCGGTGCCGGGGACCGCTGACAGCAGTGCGGCCACGAGGGCGGCGCTGAGGGCGAGGACTCCCTTGGACAGGAGGCCGCGAGGGGTGAAGGACATGTGGGGGACGCCTTCCCAGGAGACGGCGCGTTCACAGGAGTGAACAGGGTACTCACCCATGAACGCTGCGATTGACGGATGACGGTAGGACTAGACCAATGCCGCGTCAAGCCCCCGCGAACGAAAGGAAATTGCCGTGCACACTCAACGCCGGCGCACAAAAAATCAGGGGCGGCCGACTCCGTCCCACGAGTCGGCCGCCCCTCACAGGGCTCTCCCCCACGGTGAACCCCGTGGCCATTGGGTCACACCTTTGGCGTCACCACCCGCCCGACGGTCCGTCAGAAGGCGAAGACACCGCGTGTGTCACTGCCGCGCAACATGCACGCATTGCCGAACGCACGACTGAAGGTGACACGCCGGCCCTCCCAGACCCCGTCCGCCGTGACGACGACCGGATCCCAGATACGTGTGCAGCTCACACCCGAGGGCCCGGCGGTCAGCGCCGCGAAGTCCCCCTGCACCGACCTGAGTTCCGCGCAGGCGGACACCGGGTCCGGGTGGTCGCCGTACGGACTGGGGCTGCACCGCAGGACCACCGTGCGCTGCATGGTCGCCGTGGCCGGATCCTCGCCCTTGCCCACGGACAGCACCACGGCGGAAGGTGCGTACAGGCTCGTCGCACCGGCCGGCCGCGCCTCCGCGGTGCCGGTCGCCACGCCCGCCGAACCCACCGCCGCCACCAGGGCCAGACAGGCACTCACCGCACTGAACCGCATAGCGAACACTCCTTCGGCCCTCGCTCCGGTAATCGGACGTCCCGGAGTCTTGTGCATCGGACACGTCCGCGTCACATCGCTCCGCAACTTTCGGTCACCGATTGTTCACACTGTGCACTATCCGTTGTGTCGCACTTGGGGCGGGGCTGGGCGCCGGATGAAAGGACTCAGCGGAGCCGGGAACTCGGTGAAAGCGCCTTCACGGCCCGACACATCATCTCCACATCGGCCGGAAAGCAGCGGGCCGCCACCGCGTCTTGTACGCGATGACGGCCCGATGGAGCAGTGAACGATGCGGCCGCGACGGCCGCCGGCACGGCGTCAGCCGCTGTAGCCCGCGAAGATCTTCGAGAACTCGTACGGCGACTGCGCGATGTTCGTGCACATGTAGAGCGCGCCGTTGCAGGCATTACGGTCGCGCGTCATCTCCCAGAAGGCCAGCATCCCCAGGTGCTTGCCCTGGGCGAAGCCGACCAGCTGGCGCGCGTCGGCCTGGTCGTAGATGCGGCCGTCGTCGTTCTGGCCGAGCATCGGCGTGACGCCGGTCATGGCCCACACCTGGGCGTCGCTCTTGGCCGGGTAGAGGGACTTGAGCTGGGCGAAGGTGCTGTTGGCGGCTTGGACGGCGGCGTCGCCGTAGTCGACCGAGCGGTAGTAGTCCATCGCCATGATGTTGACGACGTCGAGGGTGACCCCCGCGTCCCGCGCGGAGCGCACGACGGACAGCCCGTCGTCCGTCAGCCCCTCGGGCAGCGCGGGCAGGGTGAGCGAGATCCGCAGCCCGGGGTGGGCCTGCTGGAGGCGGGCCAGTGCCTGGGAGCGGCGGGCGACGGAGGCGGGGTCGGCGGTGGCCGCGCCCTCGATGTCGAAGTCCGCGTAGGTCAGGTCGTAGGCATTCACCACCGCGTTGTACTCGTTGTACAGCGCGTCGACCGTGCCGCACGCCTGGGCCAGTTCGATGCCCGACGCACCGCCGAAGGAGATCTTGACATCACCGCCGGCCGCGCGGATGGCGTCGATCTGGTCCTTGCCCCACGCCGCGCGCGGGTCGTAGGCGTTGAACCACATCGCCTTGCAGGACGAGGCGGTGATGAAGGCCATGGTGAAGCTCTTCAGACCGCTCGCCGAGGACATGGCGGTGAGGCTGGGCGTCGGCCACGCGCCCATGTCGATGTAGGGCGCGGTCCGCACACCGCCGGGCGGCGGGTTGGTGCCGCCGCCGGAGGCGGTCGTCCCGCTGACGGCGGTGCTGTACGCGGAGGTGTTGCCGGCCGCGTCCTTGGCCCGCACCCGGAACGCGTAGGCGGTGCTCGCCTGGAGCCCGGTGGCGGTGTACGAGGTGCCGGTCACGGCCACGGGCGTGCCGCCGTCCCGCGAGACCTCGTAGCCGGCGACACTGCCGGAGTTGTCCGTGGAGGCGGTCCAGCGCACGGTGAGGGACGAGCTCGTCGCCGAGCCGACCGTCACACCGGTCGGGACGCTGGGCGCGGTGGTGTCGGAGCCGCCGCCACCGCCCGTACAGGAGCCGCCATTGAGCTTGCAGCCGGTGGGGGCGCCGGTGCCGGCCGAGACCCAGCCGAAGGCAGCGGTGGCGCCGGGGGCCAGAGTGCCGTTGTAGTCACGGTTCTTGAAGGTGTAGTGGCTGCCGCTCTGGGTGAGCAGGGTGTCCCAGTAGGAGCCGACGGTGGTCCCGGAGGGCAGGTCGAACTCGACGGTCCACCCGTTGAGCGTGGTGGTGCCGCCGTTGGTGATCGTGTACTGCCCCTGGTAACCGGTGTCCCAGGTCGAGGTCTTCACGAAGGCCGCGGTCGGCGTGGCCGCGGCGGCGGGCGGGGCGAGGAGCAGGACGAGCGCTCCGACGAGCGCGGTGACCAGGGCCAGAGTTCTTCGCATCCATGCCTCCACAGGCGGGAACAGGCACCAATGTGGTCTGTACCAAAGTATCTGGTATAGACCTATCGACTTGATGCGTCCGCGTCAATAGCCGGTTCTGGCCGATCGGGTGACGCCCCGGCCGGGCCGCACCGGGCGGCGCCCGCGAGCCGGGCATCATCGCTCCCAAGAGTCCTGGCGCTCCCCGACCGTGCCGGGTGGCCGGGAGGTACGGATGCACATCCTGTTGGTGGCTTCTGCGTTCAACAGCCTGACCCAGCGGGCCCTGGTGGAACTGACGGAACTCGGCCACAGCGTCGCCGTCGAGGTGACCCCGGACGAGAACGCGCTGCGCGCGGCGGTGGCACGCTACGAGCCGGAGCTCGTCATCGCGCCGATGCTCAGGACGGCGATCCCGCCGGACGTCTTCACCGGCCGCACCTGCCTGGTCGTCCACCCCGGGCCAACGGGAGACCGGGGCCCGGCCTCCCTGGACCGCGCGATCCAGGAGGGCGCCGCCACCTGGGGCGTGACGGTCCTCCAGGCGGAGGCCGAGATGGACGCCGGGGCGATCTGGGCCTCCGTCGGCTGCTCCGTGCCGCCGGTCGGCAAGAGCGACCTGTACCGCGGGGAGGTCTCCGACGCCGCCATGGAGGCCGTCCTGCTGGCGGTCGACCGGGTCGCCTCCGGTGCGTACCTCCCGCGGTCGCAGACGGACCCGGCGGTCCGCCCGCACGTCCGCACCCGGCCGGCCGTCACCCAGGACGAGCGCCGCATCGACTGGGCCCGCGACACCACCGGCACCGTCCTGCGCAAGCTGCGCGCGGCCGACTCCCGCCCCGGTGTACGGGACGAACTGCTCGGCGCCCCCTGGTTCCTGCACGGCGGCCATCCCGAGCAGCGGCTGCGCGGCGGACCCGGGCAGCTGCTCGCCACCCGGGCGGGCGCGGTGTGCCGGGCGACCTCGGACGGCGCGGTGTGGATCCCGCGGCTGCGCGCCGCTCGCTCCCCCGGCGGCCCCGCGACCTTCGCCCTGCCCGCGGTCACCGCGCTCGGCGCACTGCTGCCGGCCCTCCCCGAGGTCCCCGCCCAGGAGGCGGACGAGGACGACTGGACCGACATCCGCTACCGCGAGCAGGGGGCCGCGGGCGTGCTCTCGTTCTCCGTCCCCGGCGGCGCCCTGTCCACCGAGGTGTGCCGGCGGCTCCTGACGGCGTACCGGCGCGCCTGCGCACGGCCCACCTCGGTGCTGGTGCTCGGCGGCGGCCGGGACGTGTTCTCCAACGGCATCGACCTCAAGACCATCGAGGCCGCCGCGGACCCCGCCGCGGAGTCCTGGGCCAACATCACGGCCATGAACGACCTCGTGGAGGCCGTCCTCACCACCACCGACCGCCTCGTGGTCGCGGCGCTCGGCGGCAACGCGGGCGCCGGAGGCGTGATGCTCGCCCTGGCCGCGGACGAGGTCTGGTGCCGCCAGGGCGTCGTCCTCAACCCGCACTACCGCCTGATGGGGCTGTACGGCTCGGAGTACTGGACGTACTCCCTGCCCCAGCGCGTCGGCCCCGGCACGGCGCGACGGCTCACCGAACGGGCCATGCCGGTCGGCGCCACGGAGGCCATGCGGCTCGGCCTTGTCGACCGGCTGCTGATGTGCGGGCCGCAGGACTTCGGTGCCGACGTGACACGGCTGGCCGCCCGCCTGGCCGGTACCTCCGCGGCCCAGGCCCGCGTCGCCGGCAAGAAGGCCGACCTCGAACGACGCGAGGCGATCAAGCCCCTGTCCGCCTACCGCGACGCGGAGCTCGCCCGTATGCGCGCCACCTTCTCCGACCCCCGGGCGCCCTACCACGCCCTGCGCGCCGCCTTCGTCCGCGGCCGTACCGCCCCCGGACGTGGGGCGGAGTGAGCGGCTACCGCTTCAGGGCCCGGTAGTGCTTGAGGAGAGCGGTGATCCTCTCGTGGTTCGCGCCGCCGCTGAGTGCGGCGACGAGATCATCAGGGCACAGCTGGTAGAGGTCGCCCCACCACCGGCGTCCCTTGTTGTCCCAGATGCGATAACCGCCCGGCACTCCTCTGGGCACGTACCGCCTCCGACTCACGTTGCCTCCTCCCCCGCCAAAGCGTCGTCACCAGGCCGGTCGCGGATCCTGGCGCTCTGTCGAGAAATGCGCCGGCACTGCCCCGTCCGCGTCCGTCCGGCACAACACCCCGGGGCTCGGTGCGTTGTCGTTGTCGCGCACCGGCGCGTGGAACCTCTGCGTGCGTGGCAGCGGCACCTCGACCAGCCTGCCGTCGTGGATCATCCACAGGCCGAAGCAGTCGTCCTCCTCGTCGTGGATCAGCACCTGAACGCTCCCTGGATTGGTCCATGGAAGCGACTCCAGGTGCTCGAGCAGTCCGGAGCGCGGCCGCTCACTGTAGAACTCGATGACCCACCCGCCGACGAACAGGCCGAGCGGCTCGAACCTGCCCGTCCAACTGCGCGAGTCGTCCCACCGGGTCAGCGGTTCCATGACCTCGTCCTCGTACGTCGCCAGCACGATGACCTGCGCGATTCTGCTCATGCCGGAATGTCACCGCACGCCGCGGGGCAACGGCAACCCGTTTCGGGCAACCACCGGCCAGGGCCGTCCCGTCCTCGATGACGCAATCCGCGGCGGCTTGCTGCATGATCAGCCCATGCGACACGAACCGCACGCCAAGGCAGGGGACCGTGGGATGCACAGGGTCCTCCTTCTCATCGCTTCCGTGCTGGTGGTGGTCGAAGTGGCCGTAGGGGTCCGGTTCTTCTGGGGCACAGCGCTCGGCGCCGGCCGGGTGATGTGCGAATGGGAAGCGGTCGGCACACAGACCGACTGTTCGACCACCGCGAACCAGTACATGCTCATCACCGGCGCCATGCTGACCGCTCTGCTCATGTTGCGCGCGGCAGCGGTGCTGGGTCTCCCCCGAGTCGCCGCCCGTACGCCTCGTTGGACAGCAGCGGCGGTGCTCTCGATCGTGGTCGTCCTGAACGTGTACTACCTGGCCCGTTGGACGACCGTCGAGGAAGACCTGCTGGAGGCCGTCGTGGCCGTGTACATCAGTGCCGCATGCCTCGCCTCCATGCGACGCCCCGTCGCCGGCATGCTCACACGCCTGGCGCAAGAGGTCTCGAACCGCTGACGGCCCGATGGGGCCGCTCCGAGAGTGCCAAGCACTCGCCATCCCGCATGGGAACCCCTCGCCCAGGCCGGAGCCCTCTACTGGGAGATGGACTCCTGACTCAAGACCACCCTGGACGCTCGACAACGGTCATGGGGGAATCGGTCAGTCACCCAGGACCCGTTCCCACAGCAGCGCGTCCCGCCAACTGCCGTCGAGGAAGATCGAGGAGTGCGCGACGCCGTACGGGCTGAACCCGTTGCGGCGCAGCACCCGCTGCGACGGAAGATTCTCCAGGTTGGTGGACGCCTCAGCGCGGTGCAAACCGAGTTCTTCCGTCATCACCCGGAGTACGAGGCCGACGGCGTGCCCGGCGTGGCCTTGGTTCTGGGCGACGCTGCCGATCCAGTACCCGAGGGAACCGCGGCGGAGGTGCGGCTGCGGCAGGATGCCTCCGACGGTGATCTGTCCGATGACCAGGTCGTCGACGAGCACCACGCCCGGCCAGACCCTGCCGGCCCGGTGTTCGGCCAGCAGCCTGTCGATCCGTTCCGCCTGGCCCTCCGCGGTGAAGAAGTCGGCCGGCTGGTCCGGTTCCCACGGCCGGAAAGCCTCGACGTCCCGCACCCGGTGCGCGGCGATCGGGCCGGCATCGGTGGGCTCTATCAGGCGGATCCTGGTGCTTCCACGCATGGACTGATCCTTGTCTGGGCCCGCCGGCGCTGCGCTGTCAGTTCTGGTTGACCGGCCAGGCGGCCGCCGGGTCGCAGTGGTCGGGACAGGCCAGAATATAGACCTCGTTGCCCAGAAAGAGCCCGTAGGTGTCGGGGCCGCCGCCACCGTCCGGCTGTTCCGGTTGACCCGGGTGGACGGCGAATTCCATGTCCTCCGGCACCTGGCAGAGATACACCAGATCCGCGCCGCACGCGCAGCGGTAGTACTCCGGGAACTGCGCCCATGACGATGCGCCACCGACCTTGGATGTCTGCGCCCCGAGCCCCCGCGCGTTGGGGGTGTCCTCGAAAGCCTGCAATGTCAGTGGCAAAGGCACCAGGGACGGGTCTGGTTCGGCCGTCGGCAGTGTGGCGTGCCGCTGGAGCAGGATGCGCCAGAAGGGGGCTGGTTCGGACGGCTGTGGAGCGGCCCAGTAGCGGGGCACCAGTCGGCCGCCGGCGCTGGGCGGGTCCGCTACCTCGTTGTGTACGCGGCAGTAGAAGACCAGCAGATGGTCTCCGCCGAATGCTTCCACACCTCGTGGGATGTCGAGTTGGAAGAACAGAGCCATCCGCTCTCCGCAGAAACACGCCGGCCATTCCTGACCCTCGTCGAGGTAGGGCCAGCCGCCCACCGAGTTTCGCGCAGGCCCGGCCAAAGTCCCGGTTCCCACCTTGACCGAGTGAGCAGACGGCTTCGCTCGTACCTCCTGGGTATCTGACATGCACTCAATCTAAGCCGTCGTCTCACGTGGCGAGTCTCGCCGGCTTCTTGTGGCAGCTCCGGGCACTGGCCATCGCCGGACTTCGGCTCCTCCGGTCGTTGCGGTCCGCCTACGGGATGTTGAGGCCGCGGGTGGTCCATGGCAGGCTCATCCCGCATGATCGATGAATTCGCGAAGGACAACCTGCACGGGAGACTGCGGCGGGACCGCGAGGTACTGCTCTGGAAGCTCGACGGCTTGTCCGAATACGACGCCCGCCGACCATTGACAGCGACCGGGACCAACCTCCTCGGCCTGGTCAAACACGTGGCCGGCGTCGAGGCCCGGTACTTCGGCGAGGTCTTCGACCGCCCTTCCCCGGAGCCGCTGCCCCGGTGGCAGGACCACGACGGCAGCGATCTGTGGGCGACTGAGGACGAGACACGCGATCAGATCATCGAGTCCTACCGGCGCACGTGGGAACACTCGGACGCGACAATCAACGAGCTTCCCCTCGACGCCCCCGGCCATGTGCCGTGGTGGCCGGAGCCTCATCACAACACGAACCTGTTCGCCATCATGGTCCACGTCCTCGGCGAGACCAACCGGCACGCCGGGCACGCCGACATCCTGCGCGAGGACGTCGACGGCCGAACCGGGATGCGACCCGAACACGAGATGCAGATGGACAAGGAAGCCCGCGCCGCCTACTGCGCGAAGATCGAGCAGGCCGCCAAATCGGCCGCATCGGTCAAGGCATAGACGGCTGTGCCAGGTGGCTTGACGGTGTCCGTGACGGTATCTGCCGGAGTCGTTCGGTGTCTCGCCGACCACCGCGCACCGTTGGTTCAGCGTGTGGACCGAGGCCGGGTTGTGGCGCAGGCTGCACCGGGTGGTGCTGGACGAACTCGGCGCCAGCGGTGAGTCGGACTGGTCGTCCGCGATCGTCGATGCCGCGTCGGTGCGGGCAAAAAAAGGGGGGAGGCCAATTCCTCGCCGCTACAAGAGACTCGCAGAACTCACCACGTGAGACGTCCTCTAAGCTTGCCCATTCCGGCGCTCATCCGGCAGAGCACTGCCTGCTGGGCCGGAGGCACGCTTCCGCCGGAGCTTGATCAGGTGGCCGATCAGCAAAGCGGTCCAGAACACTGCGAAGACCGCGGCCGGCACCCGCAGGTAGACAGAACTCCCGCTACTCGCGGCGGTCCAGACCCATCCGACGATCACCAGCCCCACGTAGGCCGGATTCTCAAGCACCGTCCGTCCGTTGGCCACCGTCACCTCCCCCTCAGCGAACATCATCCCTGGAATGCCGCGGCGGCACCAAGCCGGTCGCCCGGGATGGCCGCCCCCGGTGACCTCCCTCGACCAGCCCCTTGTGATTCGGGATTTCCCCCTGCCCCTTGCGCCTGGAACCCCCTCGGCCCGCAGCAGAATGCCCCCGACCACGCCGCCTCGACCTCCGGCATCGTCCACATTCGGGCCAACCCCGACTTCACCGCCGGGCCTTGGCCGGCGTCAGGGGGTATGACCCACGCGCGGAGGACTTCGACCGCCGCATCGGCTTCACGTACACCGTCCTGTCGGTCCCCGGGGACGATCGGGCCGGCTGGCCGACAAGTGGCCCTTCGAGCGCGTGGCCTACGCGCCTCGCTGAGCCATGCGATTCAGGACCCGCTCACCGGCTTGGCACGGCGTCAGACGAGCCGCCAACGCCAGCACCACCGATCGAGGTCGGCAGGCGGATACTCCTCCTTGCCGTCGGTCCGCTGCACGAGGAGGCGACCTCCTTCCATGGAGACCCGGTCCCCTGGCATGAGAAGCAGTGGGCGCTCAAGTTGGAAGATCCAGTCCGGATCGAACCTGACCTCGTTGAGCAGCAGCATTCTGGGCGCCGTCGCTGGAGTGCCGGAGACTCGCATGGCTCCATGGTCCACCGGCGTCACGATCCCTGACCACCTCCCGGCCGGTGAAGGAGCGCCGCATGCAGAACGAGGCCACGAGCTACCCGACCTGAGCTCTCGACGCGCGTTGTGGACGAGACACGGGAACCGGCAAGCGATCCGACAGACAGAGAGAAGACGATGACACTCGGCGAGTCCGTCCGATATGCATCTGAATGTGATACCTGCGGCGCCCCGGCGGTGTCGGACGGTGGTGAGGGTCTGGTCGACGGTCAGGTGCACTGGTCCATCGCACAGACCTGTGCCGCCTGCGGATCGCACGTCATCGCCTGCGGACGATCGGATGTGCCCGGAGATCTGCGGGAACGACTGCTGTCCGAGCACGGTCCGACGCGGCTGACGCTCCGCGACCTGCCGTCCAGTGCCGTGGTACTCATGAAGGTCGTACGTGCCGAACTGGGGGTCGACCTGATCGAGGCGAAGGCCATCGCGCAGCGGATCCGGAGGGGAGCCCAGACCGGGACGCTCACCGAAATGGCCTTCCTCGCCCACCGACTGCACCAGGCAGGCATCCAGGCGGCAACAGAACGCCCTTGAGCGGTACCGGTGGAGGTGGGGACCACCGAGTGCCCCAACTGTCGTCCTGGCAGGACGCTGTCGCTCTGACCTCCGGAACGTGGTGGACAATTGCGTCCGCGTCGGGCCCAGCGCTCCGCATGTCCCGGCTCCCCGGCGTCGACGCGATCGGATTTATCGGTCGGAACGGCAGGCACCGGTTCATGAAAGGCGCGGTCGGCCGGTCGGCCCACTGCCACCGGACATGTCGGGCGGAGCAGCCCCAGACCACGCGACACGTTCCGTGGTCGTCCTCCTCACGGTGGCAGAGCGCCATCGCGCCTGCTTTCAACGGTGCACCGCGCAGGGGGCAGTTCGGTACGGAATCGGTCGGCATCCCCGCACCGTGCGCCATTGCTCCGGCGCCCCGCGCCCACACCTGACAAGCAGTCCTCAACTCGACGTCCGCATCGGCCCACAGAGGGAAACCCGCCGTCGTGCGCCTCCAGTAAGGGCACCATCACCCGGCGCCGTCCCGCGCCTGCCCGCCCGCGCCGCCCCCGGTGTGCCCCACGTCTCACGGCCGCCGTGTGACACCAGGTGCGTGGCCGGTGTCTCCATGCCGAGTCCGCACCTCAAGGGAGACATCATGAACACAAGAGTCCAGGTAGTCGTGGTCAGCGGCGGGTACGGGGGTGTGACGGCGGCCAATCGACTGGCTCGGCACAGCGGCGTCTCGGTGACCCTCGTCAATCCGCGTCCCGCCTTCGTCTCCCGGATCCGCCTGCACCAGCTCGTGACGGGCTCCGACGACGCGGTCGAGGGCTTCAGTGAGGTCCTGGGCGCGAGCGTCCGGCTGGTGGTGGACACCGCGACCCGGATCGACGCTTCCGGGCGCCTGGTGTCGCTGGCGGGTGGGGGCACGCTCGCGTACGACTACCTCGTCTACGCCGTGGGCAGCGGCGCCGCCGATCCCGGTGTGCCCGGGGCGGCGGAGTGCGCCCATGCCGTGTCGGACCTGGAAGGGGCGGAGCGACTGCGGGCCGCGCTGGCCGCGACGCCCTCGACCGCTTCGGTCACCGTGGTCGGGGCCGGCCCGACCGGCCTGGAGACCGCCGCCGAGCTGGCGGAAAGGGGCCGCAAGGTCACCCTGGTCTGCGGCGACGGCTCGGCCCCTCCCTGCACGCCCGGGTCCGCCGCCCCGTCACCCGCCGGCTCGGCACCCTGGGTGTGACCGTCCTCGAAGGTCCCGGCGCGCGCGTCATGGAGGTGACGCGAGACGCCGTGCGGCTCGACGACGGCCGCGAACTGCCCAGCGCGGTGACGATCTGGACCGCCGGATTCCGCGTTCCGGACCTGGCCGCCCGCAGCGGCCTGCGCACGGACGCCGAAGGCCGCCTGCTCACCGATGCGACGCTGACCGGCGTGGACGACGAGCGCATCGTCGCCGCCGGGGACGCGGCGGCGATGGCGGACCGGCCGTTCCGGATGAGCTGCCAGGCGGCCGTGCAACTGGGCCCCGGGGCGGCCGCCACGATCCTGCACCGCATCGCGGGTAAGTCACCCGCTCGCGTCCGGCTGATGTTCGCCGGGCAGTGCCTCAGTCTCGGCCGGACGGCCGGCGTCACGCAGTTCTCCTACCTGAACGACAGGGTGAACGCGCTCCACATCGGCGGGCGGCTCGGTGCCGACGTCAAGGAGATCGCCTGCCGTTTCACCCTGCGGCAGTTGGTGTCCGGGGCACGCAAGGCCGGTTCCCCCGCGTCCGCGGGCGACGGCACCGACGACATGGAGGCGGCGCGGCCGGGACACCGCGCGACGGGGTCCAGTGCCCGGCGTTCGGCCTGACCGCGCGGTTCCCTCCCCGGGCCGGACCGGCCGGTCCGGGGGGCCACCGACAACCCGTCCCCGGAACGGGTACGGATCCATGGCCCGGCTCCCGCCCGTGGGGCCGGCCGCGAGAGAGCGAAGCGCGCACCATGAACGACCACATCGGCGATCCCGCGACCGAGGCCTTCGTCTCCCACCGCGACCTGCTGTTCACCGTCGCCTACGAGATGCTCGGTTCGGCCGCGGACGCCGAGGACGTCCTCCAGGAGACCTGGCTGCGGTGGGTCACGCACGGTCGACCAGGCCCAGGTGCGGAACCAGCGCGCCTACCTGGTGCGGATCACGACCCGGCAGGCACTCAACCGGCTGCGCACCCTCAAACGGCGCAAGGAGGCCTACGTCGGCCCCTGGCTGCCCGAGCCCCTGCTCACCGCGCCGGACGTGGCCGAGGACGTCGAACTGTCCGAGAGCCTGTCGCTGGCCCTGATGTTCGTCCTCGAAACGCTCTCACCGACCGAACGCGCCGTCTTCGTGCTGCACGAGGTCTTCGCCTTCGGCTACGACGACATCGCGGCGGCGATCAGCAAGACCCCCGCCGCCGCACGCCAGATCGCCTACCGCGCGCGGCAGCACGTCGACACACGGCGGCCGCGCACCCAGGCCTCCCCGGAGGAGGCCCGAGCGGCACTGGCCTCGTTCCGGTCCGCGCTCGTGACCGGCGACCTCCAGGGGCTGCTCGACGTACTCGCGCCCGACGTGGTGTTCGTCAGCGACGGCGGCGGACTGAAGCTGGCAGCCCTGCGGCCGGTGGTCGGCGCCGAGCAGGTGCTCCGTTACATGGCCGGCAGCGTCGACAAGGCCGGCGGCACCTTCACCGGCGAATCCACGACGGTCAACGGCAACCCCGGGCTCATCCTGCGCCTGGACGGCGTGATCGACGGCGTCATGGCCCTGCGCGTGGAGAACGGCCGCGTCACCGGCCTCTACTACGTCCGCAACCCCGAGAAACTCACCCGCGTCGAGTCCGAGACCCCCCTCACCTCCCGCTGACCGCCCGAGTTGCCGGCGTCGGCCCCGGCGCTCCCCTCTCCGCTCATGTCGACCGCCGGACGCGTGGTCGGTCGGAGCGGTGAAGGCCTTGGGCGCGCGGCGTGTCCGTCAGTGGACCCAGGCGTCCTGCTGGTCCGCTCGACCCCGCAGCGTCAGCGCGGTGTAGGCGGCCTCCGCGTGGCGGGAGTCCGGGGTGCCCGCGGGCGCCTGCGCGAGGAAGTGGTGGGGGGTGCCGTCGAAGCGGATGTGCCCTTCGGAGAGCACGGTGACGCGATCGGCCTCTCCGGCCAAGTCCGCGACGTCGTGGGTCGACATCAGCACGCTGAGACCCCCGGCGCCCACCGCGGTACCCAGCATGTCGCGGAAGACGCGCCGCTGGGTGGGGTCCATGCCCGCCGTCGGCTCGTCCAGGAGCAGGACCCGCGAACCGTGCACCAGGGCGGCGGCGACTCCCACGCGTCGCAACTGACCGCCGGAGAGGGTCTTCACCCGGTCCCCCGCGCGGTCCCGGAGGCCGACCCTGGTGAGCGCTTCCAGCGCACGGTCCCAGGCGTCCCCGCGGTTCATGCCTTTCAACCAGCCCGTGTAGGCGACCTGCTCCCTGGCGGTCAGCCCGGCCATGGCGGTGATCTGCTGGGGCATCCACGAGACGTGCCGGCGGTATTCGCGCGTCGTCGAAGCGATCGCGTCCCAGGAGATGCGGCCGGACTGCGGCCGGATCACGGACGCCCCGAGCCGCAGGAGCGTGGACTTTCCGGCACCGTTCGGCCCGAGGAGTACGGTGAGGCCCTCCCGGAGCTCGTACGAGAAATCCGCCAGCACCGGCCGGTTGCGGCGCTTGTAGCGGTAGGTGCAGTCGGTGAACGTAAGGCTCATGGGCGCTGTCCTTGCCGAGTCGTCGTGTGGTGGTCGAGTCCGGCGCCGAGGATCAGGGCCGCCACAGCAGCGCCCGCGGCGGTGGACGATCCGAGGGCGTGGCCGGTGACCGCCCAGGGGAAGAAGTCGTCCGCGGTCCGGTGCCCGACCAGGACGACCAGGAAGATCCAGGCTGTGGGCAGTGCGATGCTCGCCCTCCCCAGCCAGGGACGCCCGCACAGTGCCATGCCGGCCAGGAAGAACGTGTTGCGGCCCGCCGCGACGACCGCGGGCGAGTCCAGGAGCAGTCCTCCTGCGACCGTGAACGCCGCGACCGCCGCCAGGGTGGCCGCGACGAGGCCGGTGTCCAGCCGGGCGATCCGGCGCACGGAGGTCGCCTCGGCCGCCTCCAGGCGGGAGTCGAGGCACTGCACGAGAGCCCCCACCACGAGCAGCGGAGTGAATCCGGCCAGCAGTACGGCGTTGCCCGCGGTGACACTGATCGCGGGAAGGACGACCGTCCCGTCCCGGAAGAGGAGCGTCAGAAGGACAAAAGCCGCCACAGCGGGGGCGAGCACGCTGTGGACCAGGCGGGCCTTCAGCCACCAGGTCACGTGGCGCCCTCGCAGGCGGTGCGGGAGATGGACTTGTACCAGGCCACCTGCTCGGCCTTCGGCTTCGCCGACACCTCGGTCACGCTCCTGAGAACCTCGTGGTGCTGCGTCGGGGAGTAGAAGGGGTCACCGGCTGCGATCTGCCCGTAGCTGGACATGGTTCCGGTCTTCTTCTCCAGCCACAGCAGGACCGCCCGCCTCAGCGTCGGCTGCGGTGCCTCGCAGGGGAACGCGGTGTACGTGTCGATGATTTGGGCGCCGATCCGGTTCTGCCGCTTCGCCGTGGACAGCAGGAGGTAGCCGGTCTCCTTGGTGTTGGCCGGGGTGAACCTGCCGTAGTCCAGGGCCTCTTCCACCCGCTTCGGCGCCGCGTCGATGACCTGGTAGTCCACCAGCAGGGCGAAGGTCCGGTCGACCTCGGCGCCGATCTCCTTCGCCTCCCCCCGCGCGTTCTCGGGAAGGCAGACTTCGGGGGCCGCGCCGGTGCAGAGGGTGGGTACGGCCTCGACGTTCACGCGGGGGTTGTAGTTCCAGTCCTTCACGATGCTGTAGGAGACGAACGTGGCGCTCCCGCACAGGGCGACGGCGAGCGCGGTGCGCAGCAGTACGCGGCCCGGTGCCCAGGCGAGCGAGACGGCGACGGCGACCGCCAGGGTGGGCAGGAGGTGCGCCACCATCGAGCCGGCGGACGCGGTCTCCGCGAAGCCGAGGTGGGCGAAGTACTCGCCCGACATGTGCCGCAGGTAGAAGGGCTCCATGGCGTGCGGATACGAGACCAGGAGGAAGACCCCGCACGCCATGACCGGGACGGCCAGTGCGGGTTTCAGCCACTGTCCGGCGGCGAAGCCGATCACCCCGTGCGCCGCGCACAGCGCCATCCCGAGCAGCAGCGGGGGAAGACTCTCCGGGGTGGGCAGGGTGGGACGTTCGGCGAACGCCAAGGCCACCGGTACGAGAAGGACGAGCCATCCGATGGCCACCACGGGAGTCAGCGTCCAGGCGATGACCGTCCCGGTGCGCCGGTAAGGGACCGAGTCCTGGACGCGTGACTCCTTGAACCGTGCGCCCTGCCACGCGGACGCCGCGGAGACGAGCGCGTACGACAGGGCGTACATCTGCTCGATGGACCGCTGAACCAGGATCGGAGCGTACGGGTAGGGCCAGTAGACGACTTGGTCGTGAGTGGAGAAGAAATAGAAGGCGAGCGTCAGGCCGAGGGCCGGCCCCAGGGCCGCCAGGGCGGCCGACGACCGAACGAGGGTCGATATGCGCACACGTGCTCCGGAAGAGTCGGCAGTGGTGCCCGGTACTGGTACGGGGCACCACTACGCGGATCGTTCTGAACCGAGGTTGTCCAGTCGGCCTGCGACGTGTCGACGCTCACCGTCGCCACGTTGAGCAGGCAGCAGGAGCCGCCCTGGGCGACCTTGTCGGCCTCGAACTGCAGGGTGTCGGTGCCGCTCGGGACGTTCGTCCACTCGCCCCGGCTGACGTAACGCGTCTCGGAAATGAACCCCACCCTGATTTCCCGTACATCAAAGGTGAAGTTACGGGTAACGGGAAGGGGTCACCAGAAACAATCCAGCCATGATCATGTCACGAGGCAGCGCTCGTGACCGAAAAGCGCTGCCGCGCACCTGAGGCGCGACACCCATGGCTTGGGCGACTCCGGGGGCCTCCCGGTCGCACCGACGCGACACCGACCCACAGGCATTCTCGGTCGGGGCCTGGCGGGCACGGCAAGCGATGCCACGTGGCGCCGTCCCGAGCCCACCAGGAGCCGAGGCGGCCGGCACGGCAAGGCTTCACGCCGCCGGCCGCCCTCTCGGACGCATCGCACCGGCGGGGACGAGGCCGGCGCAGCGGGTGCCGGGCCTGGCGGCCCGCCTGGGCGGGCACGGACCTCCGGGCCCAGAAACGCACAAGCGTTCGCACGAGCGCAACCCCGGTCCGGAGTGAAAAGCAGA
Source organism: Streptomyces sp. NPDC088733 (assembly GCF_044751185.1). Lineage (NCBI taxonomy): Bacteria > Bacillati > Actinomycetota > Actinomycetes > Kitasatosporales > Streptomycetaceae > Streptomyces > Streptomyces sp. NPDC088733. The sequence continues at coordinate 7,092 of NZ_JBIVLH010000008.1, read as the reverse complement.
TCACCGGATTGGCCCTCTTGAACATCCCGCTCCGGCGAGCCAGTCGCTATCAAGGGGAGGAGATGCCGTTATGTGGCATTTGACGCTCTCTGAGGAGGCATCCCCATGGATGCGACTGCTTCGACCACGAACGCCGCCGCCCCCACCCCGGCCGACGACGAGGCGCCGATCCACATTCTCTGGATCAACGCCGGGCTCAGTTGCGACGGCGACTCCGTGTCGCTCACCGCCGCGACGCTGCCCAGCATCGAGGAGATCGCCCTCGGCGGGCTCCCCGGTCTGCCGAAGATCGCCGTGCACTGGCCGCTGATCGACTTCGAATGCGGTCCGGTCCAGGGTGCCGACACCTTCATCGAGTGGTTCTTCAAGGCCGAACGCGGCGAGATCGAGCCCTTCGTGCTGGTCGTCGAGGGGTCCATCCCCAACGAGTCGATCAAGGCCGAGGGCTACTGGTGCGGCTTCGGCGACGACCCGGCGACCGGCCAGCCCATCACCACCAGCGAGTGGATCGACCGCCTGGCGCCCAAGGCCCTGGCGGTGGTCGCCATCGGCACGTGCGCCACGTACGGCGGCATCCACGCCATGGAGGGCAACCCGACCGGCGCCATGGGCGTGCCCGACTACCTGGGCTGGGAGTGGAAGTCCAAGGCCGGCATCCCCATCGTCTGCGTGCCCGGGTGCCCGATCCAGCCGGACAACTTCGCGGAGACGCTGACGTACCTGCTCTACCAGGCGGCCGGCTCCGCGCCGATGATCCCGCTGGACGACAAGCTGCGCCCGGCCTGGCTGTTCGGCGCCACCGTCCACGAGGGCTGCGACCGGGCCGGCTACTACGAGCAGGGCCAGTTCGCCGACCGCTACGACTCCCCGCAGTGCCTGGTGAAGATCGGCTGCTGGGGCCCGGTGGTCAAGTGCAACGTCCCCAAGCGCGGCTGGATGGACGGCATCGGCGGCTGCCCCAACGTCGGCGGCATCTGCATCGCGTGCACCATGCCGGGCTTCCCGGACATGTTCATGCCGTTCATGGACGAGCCGCCCGGCGCGCGGCTGTCCAGCACCGCCAGCGGCGTGTACGGCGCCGCGATCCGCCGGCTGCGCTCCATGACGGCCAAGACCGTCGACAACGAGCCCAAGTGGCGCCACACCGGCCGCAAGCTCACCACCGGCTACAAGGCGCCCTGGTGACGTCACGGCACCCCACCGGCCCCTGACACCGTCCACCGACCCCGGCCGCCGACCCCGGCCGCCCCCGCTTGACGAAGGGCACGCAAGAACATGGCTCCGAAGACGAAGACGGCCGGAGACGGCAGTGGCCTGATGGAGATGTCCTGGGATCCGATCACCCGGATCGTGGGCAGCCTCGGCATCCACACGAAGATCGACTTCAAGCAGAAGCGGGTCGCCGAGTGCTACAGCACCTCGTCGGTCTTCCGCGGCTACAGCGTCTTCATGCGGGGCAAGGACCCGCGCGACGCGCACTTCATCACCAGCCGCATCTGCGGCATCTGCGGGGACAACCACGCCACCTGCTCGGTGTACGCGCAGAACATGGCGTACGGCGTCAAGCCGCCGCACCTCGGCGAGTGGATCATCAACCTCGGCGAGGCCGCGGAGTTCATGTTCGACCACAACATCTTCCAGGAGAACCTGGTCGGGGTCGACTACTGCGAGAAGATGGTCCGCGAGACCAACCCGGGTGTCCTGGAGCTCGCCGAGCGCACCGAGGCGCCGCACGCCGCGGAGCACGGCTACCGCACCATCGCCGACATCATGCGCTCGCTGAACCCGCTGGAGGGCGAGTTCTACCGCGAGGCGCTCCAAGTGAGCCGCTACACGCGGGAGATGTTCTGCCTGATGGAGGGCCGGCACGTCCACCCCTCCACGCTCTACGCGGGCGGTGTCGGCACCATCGCGTCGGTACAGCTGTTCACCGACTACCTCACCCGGCTGATGCGGTACGTGGAGTTCATGAAGCGGGTCGTACCGCTCCACGACGACCTCTTCGACTTCTTCTACGACGCCCTGCCGGGCTACGAGGAGGTCGGCCGCCGCCGCATCATGCTCGGCTGCTGGGGCGCGTTCAACGACCCGGACCACTGCGACTTCACGTACGCCAACATGACCGACTGGGGCCGGCGGATGTTCGTCTCCCCCGGCATCGTCGTGGACGGCAAGCTGGTCACCAACGACCTGACGAACATCAACCTGGGCATCCGGATCCTCCTGGGCAGCTCGTACTACCAGGACTGGGAGGGCCAGGAGCAGTTCGTCACGCACGACCCGCTCGGCAACCCGGTGGACCCGCGCCACCCGTGGAACCAGCACACCATCCCGGCGCCGCAGAAGCGGGACTTCGACGACAAGTACAGCTGGGTCATGTCGCCGCGCTGGTTCGACGGCAAGGAGCACCTGGCGCTGGACACCGGCGGCGGCCCGCTGGCCCGCCTGTGGTCGACGGCGCTCAACGGGCTGGTCGACATCGGCTACGTGAAGGCGACCGGGCACAGCGTGGTCATCAACCTGCCCAAGACGCTGACCAAGCCGGAGACCACCTTCGAGTGGAAGATCCCGCAGTGGAGCAACGCGCTGGAGCGCAACCGGGCGCGCACCTACTTCCAGGCGTACGCCGCTGCCTGCGCGCTGCACTTCACCGAGAAGGCGCTGGCGGAGGTCCGCGCGGGCCGCACCCAGACCTGGGAGAAGTTCGAGGTCCCCGAGGAGAGCATCGGCGTCGGCTTCACCGAGGCGGTGCGCGGCGTGCTGTCGCACCACATGGTGATCCGCGGCGGCAAGATCGCCAACTACCACCCGTACCCGCCGACCCCGTGGAACGCCAGCGTGCGCGACACCTACGGCACGCCGGGCCCCTACGAGGACGCGGTGCAGAACACCCCGATCTTCGAGGAGAACTCCCCGGAGAACTTCAAGGGCATCGACATCATGCGCGCCGTGCGCAGCTTCGACCCCTGCCTGCCGTGCGGCGTGCACATGTACGTCGGCGGCGGGCGCACCGTCGAGAAGCTGCACGTCCCCACCGGCCTGAGCGGCATGGCCGGATGAGCGCGGAGCGGACCGCGCGGCGGATCGAGGAGATCCTGGACGGCCTCGCCGCCTCCGGCGACCGCGAGGCCGCGGCCGCCGCCGAGGAACTGGTGCGCACGCTCATGGAGTTCTACGGCGCGGGTCTGGCCCGCGCCGTGGAACTCCTGGAGAAGCGCGGAGCCGACCCCATGGCGGCGCTGCTGGCGGACGAGGTGGTGGCGGGCCTGCTCGTCCTGCACGACCTGCACCCCGAGGACACCCTCACCCGGGCCGGCCGCGCGGTGCACGCCGCCCGGGCCGGCACGTCGGTCGACATCGAGCACTTCGACCCCGACAGCGGCACGCTGCGGCTGGCCGCGCGCGAGGGCGGCGGCTGCGGGTGTCCCAGCACGACGGACGCCACCCGGCAGCGCATCGAGGCCGCGCTGTCGTGCTGGGCGCCCGAGGTGACCTCGGTGGAGCTGCCGCAGAGCGGCCCGGCGACACGCGAACCCGCGCTGCTCCAGATCGGCACGCGTCCGCCGGGGGCGCCGTGAGCCCGCAGTCCCCACCCGCGGCCGGGCTGCGCCGCTTCGTCGCCCCGCGCCCGGCCGCGCCCGAGCGGTGCGAGCTGTGCGGGGCGACCCTCATGGGCCCCCACCGGCATCTGGTGGACACCGGCCGGCGCGCGCTGGCCTGTGCCTGCACGCCCTGCTCGCTGCTCTTCGACCGGCCGGGCGCCGGTGGCGGGCGCTTCGCCGCGGTGCCCGACCGCTACCTCTCCGACCCCGGCTCGGTCCCGGACGCCGTCGCCTGGCAGCGGCTGCGCATCCCGGTGTCGGTGGCCTTCTTCTTCCACAACTCGTCCCTCGACCGTCCCGTCGTGCTCTACCCGAGCCCGGCGGGCGCCACGGAGAGCGACGTCGACCCGGGCACCTGGGACGCCGTCTTCGGCGGCTCGCCGCTGGCCGGCGCGCTGCGGCCGGACGTGGAGACGCTGCTGGTGCGCCGCGAGGGCGACGGCGGCGAGTGCTACCTGGCGCCGGTCGACCGCGCCTACGAACTCGTCGGCCGGCTGCGGCTGACCTGGCAGGGCTTCGACGGCGGGCCCGGTGCCCGCGCCGAACTCGCCGCCTTCTTCGACGACCTACGACAGCGGGCGGCCCGGGCGCCGCGGGAAGGGAACCGGCCGTGACCGAGCTGGGCTTCACGTGCACGGGCGTACGGGCCGATCCGTACGCTGCGGGACCGACGCTCGTCTTCCGGCTGCGGATCACCGCCTCCGGCGGGGAGCGGGTGCACGCGATCGCGCTGCGCTGCCAGTTGCGCATCGAGCCGGCGCAGCGCGCGTACGCGCCGGACGAGGCCGAGGGCCTGGGCGACCTCTTCGGCGAGCCGGAGCGCTGGGGCAGCACGCTGCAACCGCTCCAGTTCGCGCAGGTGTCGGTGATGGTGCCCGGCTTCAGCGGCGAGGTCGAGGTGGAACTGCCGGTGCCGTGCACCTACGACATGGACATCGCCTCCGCCAAGTACTTCGACGCGCTGCGGGAGGGCGAGGCGCCGCTGCTGATGCTGTTCTCCGGCACCGCCTTCCTCGGGCCCGGCGGATTCCAGGTGCTGCCCGTGCCCTGGCACAAGGAGGCCGTCTGCCGGCTGCCGGTCGCGGTGTGGCGCGAGACGATCGACGCGCACTTCCCCGGCTGCGGCTGGATCCGGCTGCCGCGCGGCTCCATGGACGCGCTGCGGTCCTTCCGCAGCCGGCACGCGCTGCCGTCCTGGGAGGCCACCGTCGAGGCCCTGCTCGCCGGAGCGGCACGGTGACGGCGGGCGCCGCGCAGGCGGCCGGGACGGCGGCGGAGACCTCGGCGGAACAGGCCGAACGCTTCGACACCGCCCGCAAGGCGGCCGACGCCGTGCTCTTCGAAGGCTACGTCCTCTACCCGTACCGGGCGTCGTCGGCGAAGAACCGCATGCGCTGGCAGTTCGGCGTGCTCGTGCCCCCGGCGTGGGCGGCCGCCTCGGGCGAACCGGCCGCGCAGCGCACGCAGCTCCTCATGGAGCCGCGCGCGGACGCGGTGCTCCACGCGGAGGTGCGCTTCCTGCACGCCCAGCGGCGCACCGTCCACCGCGCCCTGCCCGGCGGTTCGTACGAGCCGGTGGAGGAGCTGGAGCTGCCCGACCGAGTCCTGGTGCCGTGGGACGAGGGGATCGAGGAGCGCGTCGAACTGAGCGCCACCATCGCGGAGTTGACCGAGGGCGGCGTCACGCTGCCCTTCACCCTGCCGGCGGCGGAGACCACCGAGCCGGTGGAGGACGCGGGCGGAGCGCGGGTGGGCGCGGTCGTACGGCGCCGGGAGGCGCTGGAGGGCGTCGTCCGGATCACCGCGGAGGAACTGCCGGGCCCCTACCGGGTCCTGCGGTTGACCGCCGTCGTCGAGAACACCGGCGCGGGCACCGCGGCCCGGCGCGAGGACGCGCTGCCGCACTCGCTGGTGTCGGCGCACCTGATGCTGGGGCTGACCGCGGGCACGTTCGTCTCCATGACCGACCCGCCGCAGTGGGCGCGCGGGGCCGTCGCGGAGTGCCGCAACGAGCACACCTGGCCGGTGCTGGCCGGCGACGACGGCGCCGCCGACGTGGTGCTGTCCTCCCCCATCATCCTGGAGGACCATCCGCGCATCGCGCCGGAGAGCGCCGGCGCGATGTACGACGCCACCGAGATCGACGAGATCCTGGCCCTGCGCACCGCCGCCCTCACCGACGAGGAGAAGCGGCACGCCCGGGGCACCGACGACCGGGCCGCGGCCGTCATCGACCTGGCGGAGACCATGCCGCCGGAGGTGATGGAGCGTCTGCACGGCGCCGTGCGGGCGCTGCGCGAGGTCACCGGGCAGGACCCGGTGCCGGACGTGACCGCGCCGGACACGCCCTGGTGGGACCCGGGCGCCGACGCCTCGGTGGACCCGGCCCGCGACCGCGTGGTGATCGAGGGCAGGTCCGTCGGCGCGGGCAGCCGGGTCGTGCTGCGTCCCGGCAAGCGGCGCACCGACGCGCAGGACCTGTTCCTGCACGGGCGCGGGGCGCTGGTGGAGGCGGTGCTGCACGACGTCGACGGCGGTGTGCACCTGGCGGTCACCGTGGACGGCGACCCCGGCGCGGAACTGCGGCGCCTTCAGGGCCGGTTCCTGTACTTCCAGCCCGACGAGCTGGCGCCGGCGGAGGAGGCGTGAGCGGCGGGGGCGTGCTGGTCGCCGGCATCGGCAACATCTTCCTGGGCGACGACGGCTTCGGCGTCGAGGTCGTACGGCGGCTGGCCGGGCACCCGCTGCCCGAGGGCGCCGAGGTCACCGACACCGGCGTCCGCGGCGTGCACCTGGCCTACCGGCTGCTGGACGGCTACCGCTGCGTGGTCCTGGTGGACGCCGTGCCGGGGGGCGAGCCGCCCGGCACCCTGCGCCTCATCGAGGTGCCGCCGCCGCCGGCGGGCGACCCCGGGGAACCGCCGGTCGTCGACGGCCACCGCATGACGCCGGACGCCGTCCTGGCGCTGCTCGACACCCTCAGCGCCGGCACGGGCGCGGGCAGCCGGCCCGCGCGTGTGCTCGTCGTGGGCTGCCAGCCGGCCTGCCTGGACGAGGGCATCGGCCTGAGCGCACCCGTCGCCGCCGCCGTGGACGAGGCGGTGGGCCTCGTCCTGCGGGTCGTCGGCGAGGAGTGCGCGCAGGCCGGGAGTCCGCCCGCGGCGGCCCGTCCGCGATGAGCTGATCCGGCGAGCGAACCGCAACAACCGACACGACCGACACGACAGAAAGGAGCACCCGCCATGTGGAAGATCGCCCTCGGCGCGGTGGGAGCGGCCGCGGCCGTCCTCGCCATGTCGCGCGTCCTGCCCGACGTGAAGCGCTACATGCACATCCGGGCCATGTGAGGCCGAACGGGTACCCGCCGCCGGGCCGGCGGCGTGGGGGGGGGGGGGGCCGCCCCCCCCCCCCCCCCAGGGAATGTTGTGGCCCGCCCCCCGGGGGCCCCCCCCCCCCCCACCCCCCCCCAAAGGGCCCGAGAACCAAATAA